>CAMIZG010000055.1 GCA_946403215.1 uncultured Bacteroidales bacterium
GATGCGGTAGCAGAAGCGTCCGAATGCTGTGGCTTGGACATCTTGCAGGGAAAGAGTGGTTGGAATATCTTTGCTATAGAAAGCAGGGATGTTTGCCATGACGCGTTTTCTTTCTTCGGCGAAAAGCGACTTCTGAGAGGCTGACAAACCGCAGGTGTCATAGACGGATGTGCAGATGTCGGAGAATACAAATTCCGCAGAGTTATTGAGAGCCGTTTGCAGGAAGAACGCCCAGTCGGCCAGCAAGCGATAGGACTCGTCGTAACCTCCTGCTTGGCACAAGAGAGCTGTTCGGATGAATGTGCTCTGATGGGGAAGCGATTCGCGTGCAAGAGTGGATAAGGCAAAGGATTCTTGGGACAGAAAGCGACTTTTGCCGGTTATCTGTTGTCCGTTATGATATAACGAGCGCGCCACAAATATATCGCCGGATAGGATAGGCAGGATTTGCTCTATTGTATCGTCTTGCGCAAGCCAGTCGCCGGAGTTCAGGAACAGACAGTAGTCGCCATGCGCCTGGCGTAAGCCTTTGTTCATGGCGTTGTAGATGCCTTTGTCCGGTTCGCTAACCCAATATGTGAAAAGTTGTTCGTTCTGCCGGACGAGGTCTGCGCTTCCATCTGTGGATGCTCCGTCAATCAGGATCCATTCAAAATCCTTGGCGGTCTGACTGGCAATACTATCTATTGTGCGGGTTAAGCCAGCACAATTGTTGCGGTTGATGGTAATGATGCTCAATTTCATGATTAGAAATCAGGATGCAGAAGCATGTATAGGTAGAATTTGACTTTTTCTCGCCAGGTCATTCTGCCAGTTCTGTACCGGACGGCGCAGATAGCAGCTGTATCCTGACTGCTTTCGGCTGTTTCGGGCAGAACAAGGATGTTATCGACTGATTTGTACTTGTGAATCAGGGCGGTCAGCAGGACTTGGTCGTGACGATGTTCGTTGTATGTATGCGGAAAGTCTGTTCCTTCTGCGGGCTGTGGGTCGATTAGTATCTCCGGATGCTCCATTGTGATGCGGAACCATTCGTCAACAAGATGGAAGTTCCCGGATTTTTTGATGATGCATGCACCTCCCCAGACCTTGTTTTCTTGCAGCCACCTATCGTCGCCTATATAGTCCGTCAGCCATTGTGCTGCAAAAGGTTTTGTCCAATGCAGGATTTTGGGATTGTTGGTGCTTTCATCCTTGCAATACTTCGACCACAAGGTGTAATGAACATCCGAACGGTACTGGAAGAATATCGCGTTATGCGTTTGCAACACCCTACTCCACTGGTTCCACTCCTCAGAAGCAGGATTCAGCACGCACCCGCTGTCGGCGTAAAAGACAGCATCTCCTTCTTTGCACTTGGATAATGCATCCATAATCACAAAGGGTTTCCAACACCAATATCCTCCGCCACGTTTGTACCGAAACAAAGGCGATCGCAGTACTTGTTCCGGTAGGTCGCCCGGCGAATAGCAGCAAACCTCGTCGAAAAACCTCATTCTGCCGGCGCGGCGCCGAATGCGAGCCGACGCTTCGCGGAACTCAGAATCAGCATATGTGACGAAGATATTAGCCATTTGATCGGTACGGGTCTATGCCGCAAAGTAATAAGAGTTTGGTGACCAACTTATAGGGAAGCCGGCTCATCAGTATGTTGTGCGTAGCTATTGTTTTGCCTTGTGCGCAGATCTTGTCCAAGGCTTTTTGGCGCGCCTGCTTCTGCATGTCCTGCGTAACGGCATGCGAGTGAATGGGAAGAGTATCGTCCCATTTCAGATGGAAAACCTTGCAGCTGTCGTAGAACGACTGATTGAATGCTCCGAGTGAATGATGCTCCAGCATGATAGGTACAACTTGCACCTGATAGCCATGCGAAACGGCTTGCATGCAGATGTCCAGATCGTAGAAATGGAAACCTTTGTATGTGTCGGCGTCCCATTTCAGCATGTTATGTTCGAACAACTCCTTGCGCATGGCAAGCAGCATTCCGTCCAGGGCAACGACCGAACTGCCCAATGCGGCATCGTTGTGGTTGAAGGTCGTTCTTTCGCCGTGGGAAACCTGTATGACCTGCCCGGAATAAAAGCCGGAACTCGTCCAGGATACAGATGTCTCGTCGATAAGGTGTCCGCCCAATACGCCCGCGATACCTGTCTGTTTGTTAGCAAGACTTGTTAGCAGGATTTGTCCCCAATTCTGCGTGAGAAAAACAATATCGTCATGTGCGAATACGAGTATATCGCCCTTGGCTTGCTCGACGCCGCGGTTGTATGCCTCAAATATGCTCAGGCGGTTGGCGGAGTTGTCGATACAGATTGTTTCAAACGCGACTCCTATGGTTTGCTTGATGTTGGCAAGGTGCGCATCTGAGATAGACGACTTTCGTGTGCAGACTATAATGGAGATCATGACTTATGAGAGTGTGTCGCAATACGGTAATATATCCAATAAATTGCAGGGAAACGCCTAAAGATCCTTGAATAATGGGACATATTCGGCAATTGGAGTTGGTCAATCAATCGTATGTTGTATTGCTTTAACTTATTGCATTCCCAAATGTATGCTCGGAAATCTCGTGTTGTTTCCAGCGCGTAAAAGATTGATCGATAGAGTGTGCGTATCTGTTTCTTTTGCAAGTCGCCGACAAGTTCGGGGTGTATCACTTTACATTTTTCGATTACCTCATCCAGATTGTTGATTGATTGGATGTTGATGTCATCGTTCTTAGCAAAGCATATACTATTTTCGCGTTGGCGGTAGAAGTACAAGCACTCCGTCACAACTCGTATAGGCAAGTCCTGGGCTTCAATAAACTGTATAGCATCCAGGTTAAATAGTGTGTCCTCGTTGTTTCTCCCCTCTCTAAACCTGACTTGCTCATATAAACTTCTTCTCACAATCTTTCCCCAAGCCGTGTGGCAAACTTTTTCCAGCAAAAAATATTCGGCAAATTTGTCAGGTGTGATGATTTTCGATTTCGAAGCTATCCAATCCGGTCTATAGACAGTTATCTCTTCATCCCTTACAGCCATTGGCGCTGATACAACCATCAAACTATCATTGCATTCTTTCATCAGTCGCTCAAAGAAATGAGGATCAAGGTAATCATCACTGTCAACAAAACTGATAAAATCTCCTGTTGCGGCTTCAATGCCCGTGTTTCTCGCAGCCGAGAGTCCTCTGTTGAGGCTATGATGAATAATTTTGAATCGGATATTGCCCGAACAACTCTTACAGAAAGCTTCTGCAATCTGCATACTACTGTCTGTCCCGCAATCATCAATCAAGAGCACCTCCAAATCGGTATAGGTCTGCCGGGTGATAGATGTCAGACATTCTTCAATGTATGGGGCTACATTGTATATGGGAACAATTACAGAGATCATCTGCGTTGTTTATTTCTGAGGTTATCCAGTGTCACCCAATAATACGCCAACAGCATCCTCAAGTTCCGTTTGAGATTATGACGTGAGGAACCTCCGGCAAAATGGATAGTACGCTCGTCCTTCCACCATGTGTCATAGAACGATTTGTTCTTTCTATACGAATTATCGAATAACGTTATCTCCTTATTAAGCAAGGCGGAAATAATTGCTGCGTGTAGTCTGTTGCAATAAATATGACGATAAGGACTGAGTTGCTCCACCGAGATGCGGAGTGCATGGGGGAAATACACTGTCGTCAAGAATTGATTGTAGTCGCTATAATATCGGGGCTTGAGGTTGGCTGTTTTGTCTTCAAATGCTTGCGTTATTGAGTCTGAGAGTGAGAGCAGATGCCAGTCGCAAACATCCATCTGCCGGCTTTCGGTGTTTAGCAGCTCTTGGCTGACAAGTAGCTCGGAATCCGTTCTTTTGATTAGCACAGCCGGTTTAGGGTTGTCGCTTGCGCCCGGTAAAAGATCTGACATGTTATTGTAAAATGCCATATCCGGTACCAGACGTATATCATCCGCGAAATGGAATTGCTTGAGGAACTTGTAACTACGGTTATCTCGCGCGCAAATGACGAGCCGTTTATGCTTGCGCATGAGCTGCACATCCTGACGAACACATCGCGCACTGTTGTAGTGTACCGTTTGGGGAAGAACAATTATCTTGTTCTGCGGATATTGCTCGATGATGCTATTTCGGAACTGCTGGTTGAGTGGGTATAAATCCCCGAAATTGCCGCCACCTTGCAAAAGGATGATTGTTTCATTAGTAATGGGCGGCAAGTCGCAACTGCGTGAGCTGGCTGTGTACAAGCACTTGTATGGTAGTTCCGACAGAAAATCAATTGTACCTTTCCAAATCGCAATATCGCCCGGATTGACATAAAAGGGTATCTCCAGAAACACGTAATCGGAGTCGATCAGCGGCTTCAATTGTGTCCGGATAAGCTCTTTTAGCCTACTTACATTCATCGCAATGATTTGAGTTTGTTTGCCACAAGCATGCCGAACGTAAAGCAATCAGCTTTCAGCTTTTGAAAAGCATTCAGCGGCTTGTTAGTTTGCCATAGCCTCGTCTCCATTGCCCGTTTCATGTCAGGCTGCAGCCATTGTGTTCCGTCGGCACACGTTCGGTTTCTCATTTCCGCATACGATGGCGACGGATATCTTTCTATAGCCCCCAACCCCATCCACGTATGGCCATTAAAACAATGCGGCATACGACACCAGTGGCCAATGGGATGCAATTCCAAAGGCGCAGATGGATCATCCAGAATATTTTGGGAGAACGGTTGGTTTGCACATCCGTACAGAAGACCATTTCCCATGTTCAAATAATGAAGCCATTGGCCTGCGTTACAGAATTCGCAACGTTTCTTGCCGAATATTTCCATTTTGAACTTGAACAAGGCCGAATCGAACACATCCCAGTTCTGGATATACTCTTCACGTTTTAGTTGCGTTAAAAGTGGGATGGATGCCATATCTTTTTCATCCCGAGCTACTGTTATATGCGGCAGTGCTCCGACCTCTTGCATCACGGCCTCCTTGATTTCCTGTATATGCGGAATGAGTTCGTCATGAGGCGTTACCTCTATCGTGAATGATGCTCCCGCATCCCGCATCTTCTTGACATTGCTAAAGAAACGGTCATTCAGATGACGCTCATGAAGTTGCATGTAGTGGTATGAGAACTTGAAAAACAACCGATTGAGCAAGTCTTTGTCAAATTGGGCCATTTCACTTAACGGCCGTTCAACTGTAGCGTTCGTCACGACCATCACGTAGTGTCCTTGCTCCAGTGTGACTCGTACATAATCAACAATATTTGGCGCCAAGAGTGTCTCTCCGGCAGCGCAGAAATTGACTAAGCACGCCCCTCCCCAGCGCTTTTTGTCAAATGCTTGTTTCCAAGTCTCTACATTATATTTGAATGTGGGGAGTTTGCTATCAAATAACCTGTGATGCGTCACATAGCAATACGGGCATCTCAGGGTACACGATGTAACCGGGACGAGAACGTCTATAAAATGCTTGATAGTATCCATTTATGGCTCTATTTCTGCTTTAATGTTGGTCTGGTTGTGGAGTATTATCCCCCACTCGCGCATCCACTGCGCATATTCCTTCTTGGACGCGGAATAAAGATACTTAATCTCAAATGACAATAAATCGAAAGCTATATCGTAGTTCTTGAGAGCTTTGGCAAAGTCTTTTTCGCCTACTGCTATATGAATCTTATACCGTCCTTTGGGCAATCCTAATTGGTTCAGCGTCAGACGGACTTTATATGTATCCTTGTCTTGCGGGACAGCAATAGGAGCACTAACGATATTCAGTATTTTAAGATCTGTTGTGTCTGTTATAACAACGCTATATTGGCATGCTGTATGATTAGAACTGTTCCGGCGCATGAGCAGTTCAATCTGGAGCGGCTCGTCGGTAGCCATCTCTGATGCATTGGCATTCAACATACGTACTTCCAACATCTGAATATCGTGCATAACGTCACATTCCTGTCTCTTCCTATGGGTGTCAGTGACAATGGTATGTGTGCATACGTCGCTTATGTTGGTGTCCAGATAGTAGTTGACAGCCCCATCTACATTGCCCATATACACGAGTTCTCCGTTGTTCAGTACAACTCCTCTTGTACACAAGTTACGCACGGACGCCATATTATGGCTCACGAACAAGACCGTTCGACCTTCGCCCCTACTCACATCCTGCATCTTGCCGATGGCTTTCCGCTGAAAATCCGCATCCCCTACTGCCAGCACCTCGTCCACGACCAGGATCTCCGGTTCAAGGAAAGCAGCAACAGCAAACCCCAAACGAACAGTCATACCCGAACTATAACGTTTGACAGGAGTGTCAATATATCGTGCGCAGCCGCTAAAATCGATAATATCGTCCAATTTGGATTGTATCTCAGCTCGGCTCATACCGAGAATAGCGCCATTCATGAATATGTTCTCGCGTCCGGTCATCTCGGGATGGAAGCCTGTGCCCACTTCAAGCAATGACCCAATTCGTCCATGCGCACGGATAGTGCCGGTTGTCGGAGCAGTGACGCGACTTAGCAGTTTAAGTAGTGTGGATTTTCCGGCACCATTCTTGCCGATAATACCCACAACTTCGCCTTGATCAATATTGAAATCTATATCCCTGAGTGCCCACACATATTCCGATTTACCTTTCGATGTGCGATCATTCGTCTCGCCTATCTTCAGGTACGGATCATCTTTGCCGAGAATACTGGTTATCCAGAAACGGCGGATGTCATGAGCAAGTGTGTTTGTCCCCACTTGCCCCAGACGGTACTGCTTGGATACGTGACTGAATTCAACTGAGTTCATTATTCCTCACCTTTTTCTGTTTCGTCATTGTCACCGTAGCCGTAGTAACTGCCATAATGGTTGCCGTAACCGTAACGATAGCCATAGCCGTAACGATAACCGTAGCCGTAACGATAACCATAGCCGTAGCGCGAACCATAACGGTGGTAGCCGTAGCGCGAGAAGGCATCGGTCGTGCCGTTGAGGATGATGGACATCTTTTTCAGTCTTTCCTCGGTGTAGTACTTCTCCAGTTCAGGCAGCGCCTCGCGCTCCAACATCTCCGCGCGGACTACGAAGATGCTCATGTCTGCCAGAGGCGAGATAATGGTTGCATCCGCTACAATCTCTACCGGCGGGCAATCCAGGAAGATGTAGTCGTACTTCTTGCGCAACTCAGCAAGCATCTTGCCGAGTATCGGACTGTAGAGCAACTCTGTAGGGTTAGGAGGAATACTACCTACAGGCAAGATTTCCAACTTATCACTTAGGTTGGATGTCTGGATGAGCGACTCATAGTCATCACGATAGCCGCCTAAGATGAGCGACAGACCTTCCTTGGGCTTATCTACCAAGGCAGACAATGAGGTCTTACGCATATCCATATCAATCACGAGTACCCGTTTATTTTTTATAGCCAAGGCAAGTGCCAGGTTGCAAGCAATAAACGTTTTGCCGCTATTGGGGTTGAACGAGGTAAGCATGATGATCCGTCCACCATCAGCAGAGGCTGCCATGAACTCCAGATTTGTACGTATAACGCGGAAAGCCTCGTTAATCACATTACGGCTCTTCTCCTTTACAAGAATATGCAGTGTCTTGTCCTCCTTGCGGTCGCTCTTAGGTAGCAAGCGGTAGGGTAAGTATCGTATGATGCGACGGCGAATTCGCTCCTTGAATGTCTTCTTCTGGTTAGCCATTGGTATCTCGCCCAGGAAGGGGACGGAGATGTTCTCCAGATCTTTGCGTCCGCGCACTGTGTTGTTGAGCAGTTCGCCTAAAACGAGTAAAACTGCAGGAAGTGCAATTGATAGCAGGAGGAAGAAGATATATATGTTCCGCCGTACAGGCGATGTCGGCTCGTTGCTGCCGGATGGAGGAGTAACCACGCGGCTATTGTATGCCGTAAATGCTTGGCTTAGTTCGTTCTCCTCGCGCTTCTGCAGCAGGAACAGATAGAGTGACTCTTTGACTTTCTGCTGACGCTCGATGGATAGCAGGTATTGCGCCTGGTTGGGGCTGGCCGCTACTCTACCCGTGCTCTGCTGCAAGCGTTTCTCGGTGATAGAGATCTCGGCATGTAACGACTCAATGTAGTTGTCCATCGAGCTGAGCAATACATCACGCATCACTTCCAGCTCCTGGTCCAGATCTTTGACCAGCGGATTTTGCAGACTGCTGGCGGATACCAGACTGTTACGCCGTAGAATCGAACTGTTATACTCATCAATCTGTGATGTGATGTTCACGCCATCCATTCCCGGCAGAGCAGGTAGCAGTTGATATCTGTTGGCATCATCCTTCAGGTAGTCGCGCACGTTGCGAGCCAGATAGAGTTGCTTGTCAAGATCCGACAAGCGGATATCAGCCAAATTGACTTCGCCCAGGAATGTACTGGCTGTAGCCTCAGCATTCCCGAGAATGAGATGCTTGCTCTTGTAGGACGAGATATTGCTCTCCACATCCTGTAACTCCCGTTCAATAACGGCTATACGTTCCGCAATAAACTGATTGGTAGAAATAGCCACCTGGTTGCGATCGCGAATCCAGTTCTCCTTGTAGATGGCAATGATGGTGGTCAGCACCTCCTCTGCACGCTGGGGCTGGAGGTCGATGAGCGTAAGATTGATAATGGTACTGTTATCTGTGGCAGATGCAACGGTAAGTTTCTGCTGATAGGCATTGAGCGTCGATTGCAGCAGATCGTGATGCACCTCTATACTGCGGTCAGGAGTGTAGTAGAAACGCGACGGCTCGACATATACGCGCCCGAGCGGAGTGAGGATTGTATCGCCCATTTCGCCTTCTATCTCCACATCCTTGAACTCCGTGTTGTTACGCGAGAAGTTGAACAGGCGCAGATGGCGCTGCTTGTCGATATCCAGGAAGAAACAGGTTATATCACCATCTGTCACATCAGGCATATCAACCCGAATAGGCAGGTTGCTACCATAGAGCGTTTCGGCATGGAACAAGCCTTGCACGTCATAGTGCTGTTGCAAGTTCAGACGCTTCACCACCTCCTGCATAATAGCAGGCGACTGCAACTGGTAGATCTCATTGTTCAGGTCGGTGTTGCTGGAAAATATACCCACATTGGCAAACCCGCTGGCATCCGTGGCGAGCGACTGACCTTTGGCCACATCCTTGATCAGGATTGACGCTGTTCGGGTATAGAGCGGTCGTGTGCTGCGGATAACGAAATAAGCAGCTGCCATTCCGACTGCAACCGATATAATAAACCAATACCAATGGCTCAGAAAAACGACCACCAAATCCATCGGTTTGATGCCCGTCTGATTCTTGGCTTGAGCTGACTGTTGTGCGTTTTGAGGTAACATAATTTCTTATGATTATTTTCCGTTATTTGGTTGTTCGGGTTAACGCTATTATGACTGACGTAAGCGACAATGCTGACGATACAATTCCCGTCCAGAAGGTCGGGGTAATAAGCATCGTAGCATTATCGTAGTACCCACGCGTTTTCTTCTTGTTCGGAGCCACGTAGATCACATCGTTCTGCTGCAGGTAATATACCGGCGATGCATATACATCTTGTGCAGAGCAGAGGTTGACATTATAGGCTGTGACCACTCCGTTGTCATTACGCAGCACCTTCACCGTCTCGCGAACACCCGTTATCTCCAGGTCGCCTATATCGGCCATCGCATCAAGCAGGGTGTAGTAGTCCTTGTTGATATACAGGCGTTGGCTGTTTTTCGTATCGCCGATTACGGTTACGCTCAAATTCTCAAACTCCACCGTCACCACCGGGTCTTTCACCAGTTGGCGTTCCTCCAGTTGGCTGACCAGGAACTCCGTCAGTTCTTCACGACTCATTCCCTCCACGTGGATCTTGCCCAGGATGGGGAAATTTATATCTCCATGCGAGTCAATGGTATAACCGGATTTCTGGTTGGCGCTCTGTGAGCCGTTGGTTGTCTTGTACAGGCTGAACAAGTTGCTTATCTCCGGATCGCGGGCCGACACGTGGATGTTTACTTTGTCAGACACCTGCAAGCGAATGAGTACTGTGTCCTGGATCGTATCCCGGTCACCGGCCTGCATGTCTTGGAAATAAACGATCCGCTTCTGGCCTGAACAGGATGCCAAAAGAATAATCATCACCAATGAAAATGAGTACAATAAACGATTCATGGCTTTATCAATTCTAAATATTCGGGGTTTTCTACTGTAATAGCTACGGCCAGCAGACCTTCTATCTGCAAGACCACGCGTTTGCTTCTCTTACCGATAATCTTCATCAAGCGCCCTTCCACACCGTTGAAGTTTCCTCCAATCACGCGCACCTGCTGGCTGCCGGTTGCTGTCAGTTCCTCCGGACGGTAGTAACAGACGTCCGCCTCCAACTGACCTGCTACGCGAATGAACTGCTCCATCTCGGCATCCGGTACCACCATCACGTGGCGCTTGCTGTGTATGACCTGCGTCTGGAATTGCAGGTAGTCCAGCGACTGCTTCAGCGCGATCATCTCATTCCACGAAGCATATACAAACACCAGGTTAGCAACCGCGGGCTGAAGTGTGCGAAGTTTTCTGCCTTGCAGCGTCTTGATCACATAACGCTTTGGAACAAAGCATTGCACACCTTGTGCCAGAAGGGCGTTTTCCGCCTTCTTCTCCTGCCTGTAGGCCGACATCACGTACCACTTGCGAATGTCATTTTCCAAAGGCTGGTTGCTGACTGCTGACTGCTGATTGGCGGGTTCGAACATAACTTAAGTTCCTGCCGATGGCTGCATGGAGCAGATTTTCAGCAGTTTACAACAATTGCCCTGATAAAACGGCGCAGAGCTTCGCGCGTGCATGCATGTTATACGCATAACGAAAAGTCCGCAAAGTTACAAAAATTATTTGACTTATGCAAATTTTTTCCCAATAAAATGACAAATGAGGCAGAAAAAGTATTTTGTAACCGATTTATTTGCATATTTCAAAAAAAATCAGTACCTTTGCGTCCGTATTACAACTGCTAAATATTAAGACTTGCAACCTATACGATGGCTAACGTATCTGTCACATCTGTACGACAATCCAATTTCGAACTGCTACGCATCGTCTGCATGGCAGGAGTGTTGCTCAATCACACCTTGCAAAATCTGTGGAACATCCATGTTCCTGAAGTAACGTGGGACAACGAGTGCCGCATCTATCTGATGAACTGGGCTATTCTGGCAGTGAACTGCTTTATCATGATTAGCGGGTACTTCACTATTCGGCTGTCGTGGCGCGGATTGATCAGATATTATCTGCAGTGCTTGTTCTATATGGCGCTGTTTGTCGGCGTGTCGGCAATTATTCACCGCACTGTTACGCCGCATGACTTGGCGAAAGTTATTTTTGCTGGCTCTGAGAACGACTGGTTCATCCGGTGCTATTTTGCCCTTATGCTGGTGTCGCCGCTACTGAATAAAGCCGTTCGCGCCCTGACGGACGCGCAAATGAAGCTCGTATTGGCATTGGTGCTTGTTGTGGATGTCTATTTCGGATATATGCACCAGACCAAGGAGGTAGCAGCCGAAGGCTACGAGTTGGTGCATTTCGCCACCGTCTATCTTATCGGCAACTATATCGCCCGCACGCCCGTTAACCGTGCGCCGTGGGAATGGATACTTGCAGCCATGCTGGCCGTAATGACAGGGCTCCACATCATTAAGATGCATTTCTTCCCGATATCAGTAATCTACTCCCTGCACTACAATTCTCCTTGCCTGATTGTGGCATCGGTGATGATGTTCCTATGGGCGCGCACATGGCGCGTAGAGAGCCCGGCTGTCAACTGGTTTGCAGGAGGAGTATTTGCCGTGTATCTGATCCACTGCAATCCGTACATCTCGCCCTACTACTGGCAATTGCTGAAGGCGGTACGCGACTTCAGTCCGTGGTACACCACCCCACTGCTACTCATCGCAGCAAGTGCAGCATTGTTCTGCGCGTTTGTACTCTTCGACAAACTGCGCGCCGCTCTATTCAAACCGCTGGAAAATAAGATTGCCGACAAACTAGATCAAGCTTTCCCTATATTTGCCGGTTTACAGAAATGAAAATCATCGGATGAGTTTGGATACCTGACCGTTATGCCGGATGATATATACCCCCTCCGGCAAGTCGGGCATCGAAGTCCCCCTATACAGCAGCTGTCCATGCACATTGTACACGCTGCAGCCCGATGTGGGAGCAATGGTCTGCTCCACCGTTGTAGGTTGATCGGCCGGCTCGGAGTAGCCTAACTTGCTGTCCATCCAGCCTATACGCATCGCAATGTAATCTTTCAGCCGCTCAACCTCGGCGCTGTATGAGCCTAGAGCCACTGGGTTCATGTGCACCTTTTCCGACAAGATCGGCCACCGCATAAAGTTCAGCCGTTGCGACTCCTCCAGCGCTGTCGCCACGCTGTCAACCAGAGCGATCAATCCCGCCTCATCTATCCCTCCTGTCCGTGCCTCACGCCAGTACTCCGCCAGCTCGGCAGTCGTCTGACTGTCAGCAAACAATACGTGCTTGGCAAAGGTCGCGTTTTCCCCACCTGAGCCATATGAATAGTTCGCTTGGTTAGCGGTCGGATAGACGCGATAGTCGTTGTCAAAAGCGATGTCAAAATCCCATACGGGACCACAATATACCTTCGAATCACTGCGCTGCTTGTACATGTACGTGCTCCAGTACAGGTCAATGTTTCCGCACAACTGATTAATCAAAAAGTACTTGGCAAATGTAGTGAAATCAATATACTGCCGCCACGCTGTATTGTCGGCTGATGCCGCATACACTGCATCCTCTACGGTCTGGAAGTAACTCTTTATGTACGCTTTCTGCTCCTCCACGATCTCGTCGGGGTCAGGATAATGCAATACACCCCATATGCCCTTCTGGGAGCGGAACCAGTTCTTCTCGTACGCTCCCTGATTGTCAATCTCCCACAAGTATCCGCCCGTCAAGGCCTCCCCATCAATATCCTCCGGTAACATTTTCTGCACATCCACTCTACCATTCTTCACCTCAACCTTGTCGCAGAGTTGGTAGCAGCCCTTGTACTCGCCGTTGTATATCAGATCGACCGCCTTGCAGAACGGCGTATATGGCATTTGCATCAGCTGACTGATTCGGAACGCAACTATATTACGCATCAGCGTCTTGTCGCCGTAGTTATTGATAAGTGTCCAGTTCCTGGCATTGGCGGGCGAACCGAGCACATGGTGCTTGTGTGCGAACTTCAGGCGGTATGGCTTCTTCGGAAATTGCATGGATGCATTTCCCCTGTATCGCAATCCTGCAGTGTCTTGCAAAACGCTGCCATCGTCGCCAAGCACAGTAGCCATGCATTCCACATAGTTCTCCTTGTTCCAGGGGTCTTTGTTATTCTTGGTGTGTATAACGATACATGGCAGGTTTGTCGGCCGGTACAGGCGGGCACTGTCCCCCTCGCCTTCATAGCCATAGAAAGCCACATCCGACAGGTTGCACTGCCCGCCATTGGGACTCACGTAGCGCACGTACCGCACGCCGGGTGAGCCGTTTAGTTCCTGGCTGGTCGCCTGTCCGTGAGTGCTATTACGGTCAATGATATAGAGTGGCAAGGCATCTATGAAATCCTCGCTGTTCGCCCCCTCAAACACCCCCAATGTCATGGCTTCAGCAGCGTCCAATTCGCCTACCTGCCAACCAACGCGCGTCACTACATGCCTGCTGCCCAAGTCCCAGCCGACCCACTTGAACGCATCGCCGGACGGCGACGAATACATCGCTGTACCCGTCAACAATAAGTCTTGCGCATGCACCAAGCCGACAACCGCACATAGCAGGCTGATTATAAAAAACTTATATGTGGAAAAACAGGAGCCCAAAAAACAAAATAAGCAGCCCCTTGGCTGCCTTATGGTGCGCAGGATGAGACTCGAACTCACACGATCTTGCGACCACTACCCCCTCAAAG
>CAMIZG010000056.1 GCA_946403215.1 uncultured Bacteroidales bacterium
GGCTTTGTAGAGGAAGTCGTAGTCCTGCGCGGGGATGACACCACCGGCGGTGACCATGATATCCGGACGGCCGAGTTTCTTGAGTTCCTCGATGACCTGCGGGATGAGGGTCTTATGACCTGCCGCAAGCGAGGAGACACCCAGTACATGGACATCGTTCTCCACCGCCTGTTTAGCTGCCTCTGCCGGAGTCTGGAACAAGGGTCCCATATCGACATCAAAGCCGCAATCGGCATAACCGGTGGCCACCACTTTGGCGCCACGATCATGGCCGTCCTGACCCATCTTGGCTATCATGATACGAGGTTGACGACCTTCCTTCTTGGCAAACTCTGCCGTCAGACGGCAAGCTTCCTGGAAGTCTGCGTCCTGTTTGGTTCCTGATGCGTACACGCCTGAAATAGTTCTAATGGTTGCTTTATAACGTCCTACGACCTTCTCGCAGGCATCAGAGATCTCGCCGAGTGATGCGCGCAATCCTGCGGCCTTCACTGCCAGTGCAAGGAGGTTCTCCCCCTTGCCGCCGTCTGCCCAGGCCTGTACGGACTTTGTAATCTCTTCGAGTGCTGCCTGAACGGCTGCTTCGTCGCGGTGAGCGCGAAGTTCCTTCAGACGCTCCACCTGCTCGGTCCGAACAGCGGTGTTGTCGATCTCAAGAATATCGATCGGATCTTCGTGATCCAGACGGTACTCGTTCACGCCGATGATCTTCTGGTTGCCCGAGTCGATACGCGCTTGCGTACGTGCAGCAGCTTCCTCGATACGCATCTTGGGAATACCCGTCTCGATAGCAGCAGCCATACCGCCGAGCTTCTCAACCTCCTGAATGTGTGCCCAGGCTTTCTCCATCAGCTCCTTGGTCAGTGCCTCTACATAGTACGAGCCGCCCCAAGGATCGATCTCCTTGCAGACCTTAGTTTCCTCCTGAATGTAGATCTGCGTGTTACGTGCGATACGTGCGCTGAAGTCCGTCGGCAGTGCGATAGCCTCGTCCAGAGCGTTGGTGTGCAGCGACTGCGTGTGACCCAGTGCAGCACCCATAGCCTCGATGCAGGTACGGCCGACGTTGTTGAATGGATCTTGCTCGGTCAGCGACCATCCTGAGGTCTGCGAGTGGGTACGCAGAGCCATGGATTTCGGGTTCTTGGCGCCGAAGCTCTTCACGATCTTTGCCCAGAGCATACGGCCCGCGCGCATCTTGGCGATCTCCATGAAGTGGTTCATGCCGATAGCCCAGAAGAACGACAGACGCGGAGCGAACGTATCCACATCCATGCCGGCATTGACACCGGCACGCAGGTATTCCATACCGTCGGCCAGCGTGTACGCCAGCTCGATGTCAGCCGTGGCGCCTGCCTCCTGCATGTGGTAGCCGGAGATAGAGATGCTGTTGAACTTAGGCATGTTCTGCGAGGTGTACTCGAAGATATCAGCGATGATCTTCATTGAGAACTTGGGAGGATAGATGTACGTGTTACGCACCATGAACTCCTTGAGAATATCGTTCTGGATCGTACCAGCCATTTCCTCAAGCTTTGCTCCCTGCTCCAGACCGGCGTTGATGTAGAACGCGAGGATAGGCAGCACGGCGCCGTTCATAGTCATGGAGACGGACATCTTGTTCAGGGGGATACCGGCGAACAGCACCTTCATATCCTCGAGCGAGCAGATGGATACACCTGCCTTGCCTACGTCACCAACCACGCGCATGTTGTCGGCATTGTAGCCGCGGTGGGTCGGGAGGTCGAAGGCTACGGACAGACCTTTCTGGCCGGATGCGAGGTTACGGCGGTAGAACGCGTTGGACTCGGCAGCCGTCGAGAATCCTGCGTATTGACGGATGGTCCAGGGGCGCAGCGGATACATGGCGCTGTACGGGCCACGCAGGAACGGAGGAATACCCGACACGTAGTCAAGATGCTCCATGCCCTGCAGGTCTTCTTTGGTATAAACAGGCTTGACGTCAATGAGTTCCGGCGTCTTCCAGTTGTAGTCGTTAGCTCCTTCAACATGCGAAGCAGCTACTTGCTTGATATCAATATCTTTGAAATTCGGTTTCATAGTGCTTATTTGTTAAGGAGTTGTTGATTGTACTGTTTCAATGTTTCAAGCACGTTGCAGCGCACGTGGATGAAGTTCTGGATGCCGAGCTTCTGCAGGTCTTCCATGCAAGCGGGAGCACCTGCCACGATGAACATCGGGCGCTTGGCTTGGTCAATCTTCTGCAACTGCTTCCAAGCCTTCGGTGCGAGATCAGCGTACTCGTCGTCGCTGGAGCAGAGGACGATAATATCCGCTTTGGCTTTCTTGGCGGCCTTGATACCTTCAGCCACGGTCTTGAAGCCGTTGTTGTCTATTACCTTATATCCCGCGCACGCGAGGAAGTTGCAGCTGAACTGCGCACGAGCAATACGCATTGCAAGGTTACCAATCGTGAGCATGAATGCCACAGGCTGCTTCTTTGCTCCCTCGGTCTCCAGACGAAGCGTCTCAAACTCTTCGGCAGCACGAGCCACGGGCAGGGTAGGCAGCGCGTTCTCGCACTTCTCGCCACAACCGCATGAAGGCTCAGCCTTCTTGGTCTTGCAGTTGCATATCGAGCTGCAAGCACCGGCGTCGGCCTTGATCTTCTTGGCGGCCACCTCGGTGAAGTTCGGGAACTGGTTGGAGCCGAGCAGCACCTCTTTGCGCTTGGCTACGTCGCCCAGACGAACCTTCAGGTTGGCGGCAATGTGCTCCTGTACCTTACCTTCGGCAACCATCTGATACATTCCGCCTTGCTCCTGGATAGCGAGGAACTGCTTCCATGCCTCAGCGGCGATGGATGCGGTCAGGTTCTCCAGGTAGTACGAACCGGCTGCGGGGTCAACGATCTTGTCGAAATGTGCCTCTTCCTTGAGCAGCAACTGCTGGTTGCGGGCTATACGCTCCGAGAAGTCCGTCGGACGCTCATAAGTCACATCAAACGGCGTAACGGTTATCTCGTCCACACCAGCCAGTGCGGCACTCATTGTCTCTGTCTGCGAGCGCAGCAAATTGACGTATGCGTCGAAGATTGTCATGTTGAAGCGGCTTGTTTCTGCGCTAACATTCATCTTCGCAGCGTTTTTGAGCGCGGCAGTAAAAATGGGCGCCTTGTAAGCCTCAACGATCTTTGCCCACAGCAGACGGCCTGCGCGGAACTTGGCGATCTCCATGAAGTAGTTGCCACCGATACCCATGTTGAAGCGGATAGCGTTGGCGGCGCGGTAGTTAGGCACACCAGCCTCGGTGAGCATCGTCATGTACTCAGCACCCCACGCCAGCGCGTAAGCCAGCTCCTGTGCTGCATATGCGCCGGAGTTGTTCAGTACAACTGAGTTCACAGCCACCACGCGGTAGTTAGGAAGCGACTTGGCAGCCTTGACTACAGCGGCGAGTTTCTCGCTCACTTGCTCACGACTCAGCGGTTTGCCCTTCACTAGCATAGCCTTGATCGGATCCACATTGATCGAGCCGCGGAAGTTCTTCCAGTCCACGCCCTTGTACTCGCGACCGATGTAACGAACGAGGATGTTCGCCAGCTCCGGTGCCTTGCAGGCGCAGATGGTGAAGTTGACGGGGATGATGTCAATGCGAATGTCCTGCAGCAGTACCTTGATAAAGTGGTAATTGAGTTTCTCCTTGTTCATGCAGAAACCGATGGAGTTGATACCCTTGTTCAGTACTTCAAGCGCTTTGGCGTTGGCCTTGCGGGCGTTCTGGCAAGCGCAGATGTTCTGACGGATGTCCCACTCGTTGTTCTCGCGTGTGCCGCGCACATAGGGGAACTGTCCGGGGGCGGAGTTAGTCGTTTTCAGACCCTTCAGGTCTTCACGACGGTAGAAAGGCTGGACGTTGAAGCCTTCCGGCGTACGCCACACGAGCTTCTTGTCGAAGTCTGCGCCTTTCAGGTCAGCGATGATCTTGTTCTTCCAGGTCTCAGCCGAGACCGGAGCAAAATCAGCTGACAGGTTCAAAGGAATTTTTTCTTCTGCCATAATTTGTTTTATTTTGTTGTTGTGTGTTATTGTATTTTCTGTCCCATGATGGAGTAGGTAGCCTCGCCCACTTGGATGAACAACTGTCCGTCGCGGATGATCTTCTTCACCTGTACGGTGGTTGTTACGTCGTACAGAGCCGTTTCTTCATCGCTCCAGCCATTGCTCTTCCCGGGTACAAATCGCGGGTCGGATGAGGCTACCAGATGGCTCATCTGCACCATCTGTCCGGCTTTCACGCCCCATATGTACTCCGCCAGGTACGGGTAGTCGATGAAGGGGTTGCGGTTGTGCTGGAAGTCGCTGACGGCATCAGCACGCTTAATCTCCTTCTCGCTGACGGGATCTTGCCGGTGCCAGGTGATCAGCACCTCTTGTTCCCACGGTTGGAACTCCAGGTAGTTGTCGTTCTGCATGGCGAACTTCGAACCTACATCTTTGTTATCCAGACGCCAGCCTTGGTATTGTTTGCACACCTCGTCATAATTGCCGTTAGCATCCTTTCCGTAGCAGGTTGCCATGTAGAAATACGCGCGTGCAAAGTCGCCCTTGTACTCATCCTTGGGCTCAAACACATAGTGATCGGTGTTCAGTGCATCGTGGTGACGCTTGCCTATCTTGAGCGAACCAGATGTCTTGATCTCCTTCTCCGGCACCCCCAGCGGATAATTGCTGCGTGCGCTGTTAGCCGTACTGTTCGATGGATTGAGGTGGTAGCAATCCTTGTACGCATCGTTCTTGGCGCCGCCCCACCAACTCTTGGCAAAGCTGTGCTCGATGTTACAGCCGGATACAACCGATCCCGGGGATGAGAACTTCTGCCACGTATCGCAGTACATATCCATGCAGTAGCCGTTCTCGTCCTGATCGGAGTAGTAGAATACCTCCCACGAAGAGTTGCTGCCGTTGCCATAAGGTATGAGGGTATGGTCACGGATCAGAGTCTTCAGGTAGCCCTTGAGTTCCGCGTCTTTCTTGCCGTCAGCTTGGTCGAAGAAGCCCGGTGTCATATCTTCCGCCATTGCGAAAGACGCGCTCAGCAAAAGGCTGACGAATATTAATTTGTATTTCATGTTATTGAATTTTTTGTCCGGTTAATGTATAGGTATCATCGCCCAAGATGATAAACAATTGTCCATCACGCAGCACTTTCCGTGCACTGACTGCTGAGTGCTGATAATTGACTGCTGTCGAACCGTCGCATGAGGTCAGGTAGTCGCTGTAAACAGTTACTACAGTGTTATCCTCGTACGTCACGGTGATAGCTCCTATGCCTTTGTAGCCTTTGTCGCCGTCTACCGTGAAGGTTACTGACGATGCATTGCCTGTCCATTTGTTGTCGTTGACCATTGTGCCGGTGTTTGCCGTGAGTTTGTTGCCCTTGTCGTTTGTACCTGGGGTGAATACAATCTCAGATATTTGCGCACCTGTAAATGTAATCGTTGACTTGGCATAGCAACGTACCTCGCTGTAATATGTGGTTGCATTACTTGCACCGGCTTTGTCGAATGTGATGGTCACATTACCGGCTTTCTCTTGTGTCACAGCAGTTTCGCGATTGTAACCGGCGAAGTCCTGTGTAGCAGTTACGGCACCTTGTCCTTGCTGCTTCTCAGCGTGTGCAAAGACTGCGTGGTACTTCACGTCAAACACCACGGCAGGCATGTAGGCGATGTTCGAGAATTCGATGATATCCATCGGCAGGTAGTCCGGCAATACTTCTTCCCATGAGCCTCCGGCCCATCCGTAGAAACTCTCGCTGGTTTCCGAACATGACTGCGGCGTGTCAGGCAACTTGGTCGGTTTCTTGTTGGCAATCACCGAATCCGTATATAGCTCAACGCCGTTCACTACCCATGTTACACCGTACTTTATTGTCTCGGTAGGAGTATAGGTGTCACAAGTAGGCGTCATCGATGACAGGTTAACCTGCTGCCCCACCTTGTTGCCCCATATATATTCCACCAGATCAGGGTAATCGATGAACGGATTGCGGTTCTTCTGGATGCCATATACAGCCTGATTGCGATCAATCTCTTTCTCTGAAACAGGATCATCGCGATGCCACTGTAGCAGGAAGTTCAGACTGTAACTCGTCAGATTAGTCGGGCTCGAAGTGAACATCTGCGAACCGTTGCCGCTGTTGAGCGTATTGCTGCGATAGCGTGCCACCATGTAGAAGAATGTGCGCGCAAAATCGCCTTTGTAGCGGTCATCGGGCTGATACACAGTGCCTATGCCGGCTACCGATGCGCCTAACTTGCCTAAGCCATGCTTCTCCGGGTCCTTGCTGAACCCGCTGAACGAGCTGACTTGTCCATACGGATAGTTAGAACGCAGGTTGTTGATGCGTGCATCGGTGGGATAGACGTTGAACAGGTCGGAAACCATCGGACCGCTTCCCAGCCATGACTGACAGACCACGTGCTCCTTGTTCCAACCGTCACACACAGCTTTCTGCGGTATGTTGGCATCATCCATCGTGAACCGGCAGGTGGAATACATGTCCCACAATGTGTCGGCATAGAAATCCGTCTGCGCATAGTATGGCTCTAATCCATCGTAGTTGATTACGGTGTGATTGTCAATGATACTATTCAGGGCGTTGAGGATGTTATCCGCGCCTTTTTTGCCTTCCACACTGTTGTAATAGCCGTCAGGTACCTTGGCTACGCCTGTCACGACGTTTGCAAAGCCTGTCTGCGCAAGCAACGTGAGAACTATAAGAATATACTTTTTCATTTGATCCGTTGTCCTTGAATGGTGTAGAGCTCTTCGCCCACGATGATATACAGCTGGTTGCCAATCAGCACTTTCTGTGCCGCGTTATTCATCTTGGTGGTGATTACCTCGGTGGCTTGCTGGCAAGCAGTGATGTAGCGACTGTAGGTAGTGCCTGCACTGCCTGCGTTGATGACGATTGATTTCACACCAACACCCTTCTGACTGCCTCCGTTGGAGCATGAGAAGGTCAGCGCCGAAGTGCCGGCAATATAGAGGTTGTTGTTCCACGTAAACTCCTGGATGGTGCCGTCTTTAGCTTCGATAGTTGTCAGCACACTTGATTCTTCGGCAACCTGCAACTGATTATACTGCGTGCCGCCATATGTGCGCATGTTCACGGTGATCGAGCTGAGATACATCAGGTCAATAGCCGGAGATACAATGGTCTTACCCTGATCCAGCAACCAGTACTGCCCTTTGTTCTCTGCTGTACAGCTCCAGCCATCTTGATGATTGGCGTCGAAGGTGTAAGTGGTCGGCGTAGCTGATCCGCCTGCCTCTGCTTTGGCAAAGACTGCATAGTAGGTCACATTGCTCGTCACGGCAGGGATCTGTCCTGCGGTGGTGTAAAGCACTGCCGGTGCTTCGTCGCTCGTGCCGTCGATAGCAGCGTTCGTCCAGCCCATGAACTCGGTGCTCTCGTCCGAGCACGATGCCGGAGCTGAGGGTAGGGCATTGACCTTGCCGTTTTTGGCCACTTGCTCTGAATGGATCGTGCCACCGTTGGCCATCCAGGTTACGGTGTACTTCGTTTCCGGCTGAGGATCAACAGGAGTTGAACCGTCACGCCAGCCGTTGCTCACGCCCGGCACGAATGCCGGATCGGTCGATGGCATGAGCTTGCTCATGTCAATCGTCTCGCCGTAGTGCTCGCCCCAGATGTACTCTGCCAAGTATGGATAGTCGATGAACGGGTTGCGGTTGCCCTGGGTCTCCTGAATACCGTTGTTGCGGTCGATCTCTTTCTGGCTGACAGGATCCTCGCGGTGCCACTTCATCAGCAGCACTACAGCTTTCTTCTTCAGTCCGTAATAGCTGGATGCGGTGTAGCTGCCGGAGAAGAAACTATTGCCGGATGTGAGATTCGACTGTTGCCATTTGATGATGGTTCCCATGATGCCTCGTGCCCAGTCGCCTTTGTACTCGTTCTTGGGCTCAAACACATTGCCGCTGCCGTTGACTGTCTCACCGGCTGTACTGGCGATGGTCTTTCTATCGGTTGACCAGCTGCCCGCTGTACCGGACTTGTTGCCGTTCCAGTCTTTTCCGCCGTTCACCACGCCATACTCATCGTTGCTGCGGACGCCGTTGATCTTACCATCGGTAGGCAATACGTGGAAGATATCGTTGCCTATGCCGCCTGTTCCTTTGCCCCACCAGCTCTGGGGGATACTGTGCTCGCGGTTGTAGCAGTCGCAAACATCCTTGTAACTGCCGCATTTATCGCCTGATGAGAAATCGCATTCTCCGTACATGTCCCAGATCTTGCCGGCCTTTGGATGACCTGCAGGATAAACATCTGTCTTCAGATATGCCCCCCATAAATTGTCGTAACCGATGGATGAGAAGTTTTTCTTTGTCTGTGCGCTGACGGCTTCCCATAGCGCGTCACCTTTCTTGCCGTCAACCGACGACCAGTAATTAGGAATGTCAGCCGGAGCAGTCACACTCGCGGCTATCATCACTTGCGCAGACACTACCAGCGCAAGCATCATTATGAAGTGTTTATTCATGGTTTATTTTACTTTTTGTCCCATCATGTTATACCGGACGTCGTCAACCAGGATAAATAGCTGACCGTCAATTATGATCTTGGTTGTGAATGGCTTGCTTGTCGTCACGTTGTTGACTCCCGTCTGCATGGCTGAACCATCACTCACACCCCATACAAATCCTTCCTCGAACGAACCGATAGCTTTATCGAACGTAAAAGTCTCGCTCGTATTTTTGCCCCATAGGTACTCCGCCAGGATAGGGTAGTCAATGAACGGGTTGCGGTTGTTCTGCACCTTCTGCATGCCGTTGTTGCGGTCAACCTCTTTCTTCGATACAGGATCCATCCGATGCCATTTCATCAGCAGAGCGACCGAGTAGTCGGTCAGACCGAAGTTGGCATCACTGCTGTTGAACATCTTGCCGCCATCGCCCGAAGTTATCGTTATTCCGTCGTTGTTGCCCTTTTTGTAGCGAACTATCATGTACATGTACATGCGCGCAAAATCGCCCTTGTACTGGTCATCCGGCTCAAAAACGCGTGTGTACGTCGTATATCCCGGAAAAGTGGACTGCCCTAACTTACCAGCTGCACGATATTTGCCACTGGTGATACGTGTGCCGTTGGCACATTCGCCGAAAGCATAGTTCGAACGCTGGTTGTTCACATAGCCATCCGTAGGCACGATATGCCCCATGTCGTAGTAGGCCGGTGTCTTGTCGCCAAACCAGCTTTTCGGCACTGAATGCTCGCGGTTATAGCAGTCGCCAATATTGCTGTAACTGCCGCACTGACCATTGCCTGGAGTGAACAGTACATTGGAATACATATCCCAGATCTTTCCGGCTTTGCCCACGGAATCAGTCGGATAGACATCCGTCGTCTTGTATGCCTCCCATAATTTGGCGTAAGACATTCCTTGCGGACCGGAGGAGGTGATAGTTGCCAGATTATCGCGGAGCGTTTTACCCTGTGTGTTGTCAATCGACGAGTAGTAACTCTGGTCTATCGCCCAAAGCATTTGCACTACAAAGCATAGCGCAAGAATGGAGAAAATGTGTTTATTCATGATTATATTGTTAATTTGTTGTTTGTAATTGTCATCCGTTTGCGTTGTTTCGCAAAAAAAACGTACAAAGATACAAAATTATTTGCATAAATGCAAATTTTATGGCGAAAAAAAATCTTCTGAGTGTATTTTTTCTCATCCACCTACCAAAAAATGAGGTGTGCCATGACTGACACACCTCACAATTTACCGATAGCCGATCCTTATTCAGCGGCAGCAGCTTGAGCGCTCTGACGAGTGGCTTTTACCTCTGCTACGCAGAGCGTAGGAGCGTTCATCAACTTCAAGCCTTCTGCCATTTTAACGTCCTGAACGTTGATCTTCTTGCCCAAACCCAGTTCGGTTACGTCGATCTCAACGCGGTCAGGAAGAGCGGTGTACAAACCGTTCACTTTCAACTTACGCATGTTCAGACGCAGTTTACCACCGGCCTTCACACCCTCTGCGTGACCTGACAACAGTACAGGGATCTCAACGGTTACAGGCTTCTTGTCCGTTACTTCCAGAAAATCAATGTGGAACAACTGCTCCTTTACCGGGTGGAACTGAAGCTCTTTGACAACTGCCATACGCTGCTTGCCATCGAGAGTCAGAGCTACAATCTGAGTGTCAGGAGTGTAGATCAACTTACGAACGTCAGCTACGTTTACAGCAAATGTCTGGTTGCCGTTGGCACCATAGATGTTGCAGGGTACGAGATCCTGCTTGCGCAAGCCTTTGGCGGCTTTCTTACCGAACTCCGAACGGAGCGTACCGGTCAATTCAAATGTTTTCATTCTTTTAAAATTGTGTTACTCAATATGGGGCAGTAAATCTTTAACTTGCTAACTCACTATTTCGCTAACTCGTTAATTCTGTGTGGCTGCCCGTATCCCATCACACTCGCGGTTTTCCAATGAAAAACCGCCCAAAGCGGTTCACTTCTTCTAACCTTGTTTCCCCTAACCGGGGTCCCCGACACAAACCAAGCCGGAGGCTGTTTGTGGTGGGGAGAGCGAAGGCAACTGCGCGCTTTATGGCACCAAGTGCCATCTGTTAGCGCTGTTTGCCGCACGCTCAGTCGGGATAGCGAGATTCGAACTCACGACCTCCTGCTCCCAAAGCAGGCATTCTAACCGGGCTGAACTATATCCCGCACTAAAGCAAACGCAAAGGTACAACAAAAAATCCATTCTTGCAAATTTTCTGGCAAAAAGATGTCGCGCTAACCACTATACGTCCGCATTTTGATAAATACGTATGGCAATATACGCGATTTATGCCACCCCAAGCCCAATAAATCCTAGCATAATTTGCATATTTCAAAAATTTGTTGTACTTTTGCAGTCGCTTTGTCTAATGGTATAAAGGCTATTACGTCAGATTTTGGTTCTGAAGATCTTGGTTCGATTCCAGGTTAGACAACACACATGGGGTATTAGCTCATCTGGCTAGAGCGCGACACTGGCAGTGTCGAGGTGAGCGGTTCGAGTCCGCTATACTCCACAAGCAAAAGTCTGGTTATTGCCAGACTTTTGTGAGTATATATAGCGGCCACTTCCGCGGTTCTTATCTCGCTGCGCTCGAACGATTATTGCATGAAAGCAATTTTCGAGTCCGTTTTATTACGCGCACACGCAAACATTAAAATCTATTAAGTCCGGCAATCCTGCCGGATTTTTTTGTGAGACTTCACTGAGGGTAAGTCGGGGGAATGTCGGACCGTTACCGGACCATAGTCGGGAGTGAGTTGGACTAAAGACGAGGTTTAGACGGACTTTTATCGAGGTTTTAGTGATTTGTTAAATTCGTTTAATTTGCAGACCTGCCTGGGGTATTTGCAATATTTGAATTGCACAAATTGGCAAAAATCAACAAAAAACAGCTCTTTTTCGCTAAAATATTTGCATATATGAAAAAAAAGCTGTACTTTTGCATTCGCTTTTGAGAAACAAGCGTGTTTCCCTTTTCTCCCGAAAGGCTGTGAAGGTGTCGCGAAGACATAACTTGCAGAGGTAGGGTATTAAAATTTGAATCACTTGATGGTTCTAATTTTTTTGCGCTCTAAAAATCAAAAGCAGCGAACTTTGAGAGATTGTTCAATCAAGATGTAGTACAAGAGAGACGCGTTCGACAACGCAGTCGCACGGATGGAGCCCTGCTCCATAAGAGCGATGCGTGTCTCCGCTCTCCCCACCACAAACAGCCTTTGGCTTGGTTTGCGTCGGGGACCCCATTATTGGGAAGGCGGAATGCTATACATTATATAATATATAGCGCGAACGCAATTAAAGTCCCTTGTCAATTCTTCGAGACGTCCGGCAACGGATGTTTCGTAAGTGCAACTACGAATAAGTCGTTATGAGTGTAGGATGAGCTTTTTGTTATATTTTATTTTACAACGAAGAGTTTGATCCTGGCTCAGGATGAACGCTAGCGACAGGCCTAACACATGCAAGTCGAGGGGCAGCGCGGAGTAGCAATACTTTGGCGGCGACCGGCGCACGGGTGCGTAACAGGTGTGCAATCTGTCCTATACCGGGGAATAGCCCAGCGAAAGTTGAATTAACGCTCCATGTGTCACGAAGCCGCATGACTTTGTGATGAAACGTAAGGGTATAGGATGAGCACGCTTCTGATTAGGTAGTTGGTGAGGTAACGGCCCACCAAGCCGACGATCAGTAGGGGTTCTGAGAGGAAGGTCCCCCACATTGGAACTGAGACACGGTCCAAACTCCTACGGGAGGCAGCAGTGAGGAATATTGGTCAATGGACGGAAGTCTGAACCAGCCAAGTCGCGTGAAGGATGAAGGTTCTATGGATTGTAAACTTC
>CAMIZG010000057.1 GCA_946403215.1 uncultured Bacteroidales bacterium
CACTGGGCGATGCATGTGGAAGGACGCTGCTACTACAGTTTCATCAGCACCACGAAGCAGTACATGGAGCATGTGAAGGACTATCGCTTTAATACGACCATTGGTATGAACTTAGGCTTTGCCTATATATTTTAAGGAGGACTGAATATGAAACGAAATATATCTAACAGCGGCATCAGCCGCGGTCTAACAGCGAAGCGGTCTAACAGGCTATTTATAGCCGGTCTAACAGCGTTAGCGGTCGTAGCGCTCAGCGCTACTTCCTGCCGCCCGCAGAGTGATGACCTTTTGTCATACGGCCAGAATGATGTTCAGGCTTACTACGATGCCAATAGTAGTTTCGCAGGTGAGTTCAAGGCTTTTTGGACCGCGATGAATGAGAACTACGGCATATGGGACTTCGAGGAGTCGTTCGGCACCGATTGGGACGAGGTGTACCGCACCTATCTGCCCAAGTTCGAGGCGCTGGATGACACACTTAAACACAAGGAAAAAGTGACCAATAAAGAACTGTTGGCGTTATACAAGCAGATTACGGATACCTTGCACGACGGACACATGACCCTGCGAGTGAAGAATCTGCATACAGGCACGTATATTACGTTGACTCCTCACATAGACCGTGTAGCCCGTGAGCGCGGGACACGGCAGACAGAAGAGTCTCAGAATGCGACTACGCTGGATAAGTATCAGACGCCCGACGTGCCGGCTGCCTATCGTGCTCTTGTGTACGATGCCACCGGTTCGGACGATATCGTCATTGATTATTTGGACTCGACTGTTCATCGTGTCAATCGCGCTGCAAAAGCCTATATAGCCAAGGTGGACGACGCCGGCGGACCGGATGAGACGAACGATGCCGTTTATGCGTCTGTGCAAGCCTTGAAGGCCGCAACGGACTCGATGATGAATTTTTTCCTGATGCCCAGAAGCACGTTGTCGGCTTTCGTCACCATCATGAGACCGTTGTTTAACGACTTGTGTACGAAATATGCCTTAACGTCTCAGCAGATAGGTGAGCCGATGCTTCCCATTGAGGATATGTTAGCCGAAGATATGGTAAAGACTATCCGTTTTGCGCTTTTTGAGGGCAACATAGCCTATCTGCGTTTGGGCGGGTGCGGTCTGACTGGGCATATGCATCCTGTCCATAAGCAGAAAGCGATACCCGGTTCGATGTACGAGTCTTACCACCTGGCGGTTGAGCGTGTTTGGCATCATTGGTTCGACACCATCCAGACCTTGCACAAAGCCAACAACTTGGGCGGTGTGATCATAGATATGCGTAATAACGGTGGCGGCTATGTGCTTGACTATCAGTACCTGTTGGGCGCGTTGTTGCCTTCGGGAGGCTGGAACTCCCATCGGTTGCGTGTCAAGAACGGTATCGGACGCTTGGATTTCGGACCAATCACCCCGTTCACGGTACAGACGTATGAAGCGGAACATGAGGTGATCAACGATCGTCCTATCGTGGTGCTCTCCAACACCAATTCGATGAGTATGGCAGAGAACACCACCTATGGCGTCCAAGCGCAACCCAACGGTTGCTTCATCGGTACCCGTACCTTCGGAGGACTGAGTGCACTCAATCCGGATCCGGAAGCGTACAGCGAGACCTATTCGGGAGCGTTCGGGGTAAACGGAGTAACACCCATCTATGGGTATATACCCAAATATGTGTGCCTCTATCCGAATAAGAATGGCGAATATAAACCCGTGGAAGGGTACGGCTTTGAACCGGATATCGAGTGCCCGCTGGATGTGAACCTCTGGCAGACGCAAGGCCGCGACAACCAGCTGGAGAAAGCCCTGGACTACATCAAGGAGAACTAAACTGAAGCAGATGAGCATTCAGTTGCCGGAAAGATCATCCTGAACGGGCAGGTATTTATCCTGTTCGGGGACAAGCCGTAGCGGATAGACGGCACGAAGGTAAGATAAATCCGATCTGACAAACTCGTATGAACTGCCAAATAACGGTTTGAAATAAAAACGATCGATTATATTTGAAACCCAAACAACCAACTATATGAAACAGAAATTGTATCTATTTGTTTTGGCGCTATGCGCTATGCTGCTTATACCGTATCGTGCGCAGGCGGACAATGACTACATGGAGTTGCAAAGCCACTACCAGGTGTATGTGGCGGGAAGTGATCACATCCATTTTAAGCTACCTGTGTTTGCCTCAGGCGGCTACAACTACCATCTTACCGAGGGCAATATATATACCACCGTGCCAGGTGTCGGATTCCTGCATATCTGCACTGTTGCGGCGGATTGTAAGGGTGTCAACACCTCTGACAATGGCAAAGGTGATTTGCAGGTTCTTATGACCTCCAGCGAACACGGTACATTAGTCGTGGATAAGTACGACGGTACGAAGCGCATCTTTAGTTCCCAAATGAGCGACTTCTCGGAATACATAGAGGTGAAGCAGACGAAAGAAGACGGACGCCTGGTCACTTGGTTTGAGGGTGACTGGTATATGCCCGTTTCTTGCGCAGATAAAAATATCGATATTGTTATTCGGTGGAACTTCGAGCGCTGCGTCGGTGGGTATCAATACAATAAAGAATGGACGTATGGCCCGTTTAAGGGTATGCAGGCGATGATGACGCCTTTGCTGCATGATCCGTTCCTGTATACGTATGACAGCAAAGGCGCGACAGGTTTTGGCAATGCCGCAGTGCCGTATACAGTGTTCTACGATGTGACATCCTATCACACTCCATTGGATCCTCCCGATGTAAAACACCCTACGGACAGCCGTGCGGACAATATTATTATACCTACCACGGATACCGTTCAACCGGATTTTAAAGTGGAGTTTACGGTGGATCTTGATAAGAATGTTCCCTCTTCTTGCAACATCAAGCAGACCTCCACTTCTGTGAACATCCCTCCGTACCATCGCATCTATGATTTTTCTGTGAAGGAGGAGTTAGATAGCACGGCTACGTACACGGGTACGAACATTATCAGCTGGCGGATTAAGAACCCTGAACTGAAAGACTTGATGGAGGGCGATATGTTTGAGCTGCAACGCGCGCTGGAGAGCGATTTCAGTGATGCGAAGTCGATTGCTGTTATTCCAATGAAAGCAGGCACCGGTGGTAAAGAGGAATACAGTTATATGGACGCGAGCCGGGATATATGGACGGGCAATGCGACAGCAGAGTTGGAATCCCGTTATTATAGTTTTGCCGTGCGGAAATGGGGCTATCAGCTCAGTGATGCCAATGGAGAGCCTTTCGCTGTGGTCGATGCCGTTCTGAGTGCTCCTCGTGAGTATGCAACACCTGCTATTCCCATTTATTATCGTGTGCGTCGTGCCTCATCTGCTATATGGGGATGGGTAAAGAATTTCTCGCAGACGGCAAAAATGGAAAAACATAACTATCTCGCTCCGCTTAAAAACTCACAGCCCGATTATACGCTTGATCCGGAATTCGAAACCAACCATAAGGTACATTTTGCCATTCATATAGACAATGAACCGCCTACAATTCGTCCCATCCTTCCCAAAGAGCAATGTAAATTGTCGGTTACACTTAATGAATTTGTTTGCAAAAGGGACGTACAAGTAAAATTTTCCTATCAAAATGATCCTGGAACTGAAGACTTGGAAGGAAAAGTAAAAATACGAATATTGGATGACGAAGGAGCCGTACTTCAAGACTGGTCATATTTGCCCGCCGGGACATATACAGTTCCTTTGCATAGTAAATTTGAGTACCAACAAGATGGCGATATATTCAAGTATGAAACTGAGATAGTGCAGACAGGCTCCGTCGTGTGTCGAAATTTTGCTCCAAATCCTGGTGCCTTGGCGTCTTTGGGTTGGTATAGTTTGGCTTTTACACCTTCATGGAACGGCCCGGAAATGGCAGAACTTGAATCGTTGAAGAGTAGCATCATTGATAGTCTGTACCCCCAAATAGATTCTACCTATGTGAAAATAGCATCCGGTCGTTGTATGTGGGACCGCACAGCGCATTTGGTGCTGCGGCGCACCATTCAGGAGACGGGGGCTTTCAACGAATTCATTATCCCGCAGGATAGTATTCGTCGTTTGGAGGACGGTTCGTGGATAGCCTCCTATACCGACGTGGCGAATACCGCTTGCGCACATATGAGTTATTCGGTGCGTATCGACCAGTCGAATAGTGACCTGCGTCTAATAGATACTATCCAGTTGCAGCCGGTCGCCATCCATGGTCCAAGCCTGTATTTCGACGAAGGTGCAACCATCACCTCCTTCACCGCTACTCAGGGTGCCGTTGTAGGACAGCAGAAACGCGGTGTAACACTGAGTTGGACGCCCTCATCCGTTGCAGTAGATGAATATACGCTCACGCGCGTAACCAAAAACAGCGACGCTGCTGCAGATACCATCTATACCGGCGTGGACAACACCTTCTTCGATGAGACCGCCGTGCCGAACCGGCACTACGAGTATGTCATCACCGCCCACTATAACTGCAACGGCAAATCGACTGCCAATAGCGCGAGTGCCGAAGGCTGGCGTTCGCCCTACGGAGAGATAAGCGGTACCATCCTTATGCCGGACAACAGCGGACTGGCAGGGGTGACCGTCACGCTTACGGGTGACAGCCTGCCGGAAGAGGGATTGCAGTGCGTGACGGGTGCGGACGGTACGTTCCTGTTCGACAGCCTGCTGTATGACATCAGCAGCAGTACCCAGTACGCTGTCATTCCTACGCACACCTACGCGCAATTCAGTTATAACTACACGAGTGCGCAGAGCGCCAGCGTGACCCTGTCGGCAGACCATGCCGTATCGTCGGGCATCGACTTTGTCAACACCTCCACCACGCGCCTGACCGGTCGTGCGCTGTACAAGTTCTCGACGATACCGGTAGCGGGTGCGATGTTCACGCTCAACGGCGACACGGTGCTGCGTAACGGTGTGCCCCTACAGACAGGCACTGACGGTAATTTCGAACTGACCGTAAGCAAGGGGCAGCCTTACATTCTGCGCATCTTCAAGCCCGGACACGAGTTCGAGGGCGAGGGTATATTGCAGATGGAGGAAGGCAAGGACACCTTCGCCATCACCAAGCCGCTGGATGGCGTGCGCTTCTACGACCGGACGAAGGTACGCCTGGTCGGCCGCGTAGCCGGTGGTATAGACCAGCGCGACCTGCCCGAGGCTTTCGGCATCGGTACGAACAACCTGGGTGATGAAGTGCAACTCGTCCTGCAGTTGGAGGGCGACAACGTGGCGCACCTCGTTTACGACCCGGATGACCTGAATCGCGACACCCTGCAGCAACAGGTGCAGCACAAGGTATGGAGCAAGGAACAAGGAGCAAGGACTGTCGGTACGACCAACACGCTGATTGAGAAGAAGCGCATCATTATCCATCCCGACCCGAATACCGGTGAGTATGTGGTGGACCTGTTCCCGGTGAAATACAAGGTGATACAGGCTACCGCCAAGGGCTACTCCACACTCTTCGCTACAGGCGCAGGCAGCGAAACCTTCGACCTGACGAACGCCCCGCTGGAGCAGTACACCGCCACATACAATGCCGCGGAGAACAAGCTGACGGTTGAGCTTACCAAAGGGTATAGCAAGGGTATAGTAGGGGTATACGATTTACCCGAGAACAGCGGGCTGCGTGACGGCGACTCCATTGCCTATAACGCCGTATATGACCGCATCTACCGTTCACCGGTACGTGTGCAGCTCAAGCCACTGATGTACGGCATGGAGCAGGACGGCTACGGTGAACCGAGCATGGAGGTGAACGGCATCAATCCGCTGGTACGCACCAAAGTGCCCTTGTTCAGCAAGGCGGAGGACGGCACGGTCAACTATCTGCTGGGCTATCCCGTATTCTGCCTGAACCGCAAATACCAGTTTGAGGCGCAGGCGTACGAGGACTACTATTATAACAACGACCCGACGCAGCGTCTGGACCGCGTGCCGCAGCGTGGTGGCAGCGTGACAGTACGCAACGGTCTGGTATCATCCACCGCCCGTGAGAGCTTTGAACTGAACAGCGAAGGCAAGAACCGCGCCGTATGGCTCTCCGTGACCAACATCCAGACGCAGCCGACCGGGCAGAACGCCCTAAGTACCGTCAGTGTGGCACTGACCAACAGCGACGGCTCGGTAGTGGAGACCGACGCCTTCCGCGCATTCGTAGCCGGTGATATAATCCGCAAGAACGAACTGTGTGCCACCGATGCGGATATCACGCTGCTGGATATCATCCGTGACCCGGGAGGCAACGGCTCGTCGGCGTGGGTAGAGTCCGGCTCCACCTACAACTACTCTTACACCGAGAGTTACGACTGGGAAGCGGGCGTCGAGCTGACACCTCAATGGGGCTTGAGTGTTACGTCCGACATCGGTGCGGTTGCTGCACCGGAGGGTGCCGGCTCCTATACCGGCAGTACGTTCAATTCGAGCAAGCAATTCTCGTTCACCCTGCCGATTACGCATGAGTGGTCATGGGGATACAAGTACAACTATACCTTCTCTACCAATCAGAAGATATCCACCTCTACCAAGAAGAACAAAACCGGTATAGGTTCGAATGCCGACGTGTTCATGGGGGTTACCACCAGTCAGTTAACCGGTAAGGCGCAGTCAGTTGCCATTATCAACGACAGCCTGTTTGCAGCACGCAAGCCGGCAAGGGATGCCGGTATGATGCGTGTGCTGGCGGAAGGCAAAGACACCGCCGGCAACGGCTTCCACCTCGTGACGGGTGAGAAAGTGGTGCTGGGATCATCAATCGAAAACACCTTCGTTTATTCGCAGTATTACATTCTGGAGACAGTGATACCGCAACTGGCATTGGAGCGACAGAGCCTGCTGATGACCTTCCCCGATTCGGCGTCCGCCCAAGCCCGTGCCGATGCGCTCGACGAACCCGTCTATTGGTATCTGGATTCGGTTCAGCGAGCCACACTCAAAGAGCCTTTGGATACGAAGTACTACCGCATGATAGTACCCTCCGGCTCCACAAAAGTATATCCCGACCGCATCGCTGCGCTCAACAATATACTGAGCAAATGGATGACCATTATCGTAATGAACGAGCGCGAGAAAGTGGTGGCCCGCATGATGGGAAACCAAGTGGGCACATACAGCGTTTCGTTCGGCAACACCTACACCCATTCGGACAGTTATAGCGCTACCGCCAACTATAACGAGATGCCGCAAGGCTGGGGTCTGATAGCGGCCGAGGCCTCCACTGCTGCCACCAAAGTAGCCACGGATGTGATGCAGAGCGCCATGCACATCGGCGACTTTTTTGAGAAAAACGACGATGGAAGCTTCGGAGTATCCGCTGCAAAGGCTCTCATGGACTACTTCACAGATGAGGATTTTGAGGATCCTGACAGTCAAAAGGAGAGGACGGAATTAGGTACTGTTACGAATAAAACCAAGTTCAAACTGGGTATCACTCCGGTTCTTAAATATGATTGCAACGACCGTCTGACTGATGAGAAGACCATAAAGAAGAGCACCGGCTTCACCCTTGTGCCGGACGACCAGGGTGACATCACTGTGAGTGTCTATCGCGCCAATCTGGATACGGTATGGCAGAACAACACCGCCGATATACGCGAAAATGTAGAACAGTCGGGTAATGACGAGCTCTACGGCTCCTATGTGTTCTTCACTCAGGCAGGTGCCACCTACTGCGTCCACGAGCAGGAGGAGAAGACTCAGTTCTACAACCCCGGTACTATCCTCAACAACGGTACGATGGCCATCGCCAAGCCGGAAATATCCATCAACACCTACGAGGTGAGCAATGTGCCTGCTGACCAGCGCGCCAAGTTCATCGTAGAACTGAAGAACGCCGGTCAGGAACTCTACGGCTTCCCGTCCACCGGTACCACCTTCGCCCTCTCGCTCACCACCGACAGCAACCCGCATGGCGCGAAAGTGTATATGAACGGCGCACCGCTGGTACAGGGCCTGAGCTACTTCCTCACACCGGGTCAGGTAGCCCGTCAGGTAATGGAGGTGGAGCGCGGCGAAGTGGATGACTACGAGAACCTGGCACTCTACTTCAACGTAGGCGACTGCCCCAAGACCTATACTTTCCTCAACTTCTCCGTGCACTTCATCCCCGAAGCCGGGCCGGTGGAGATAGCCTCGCCGCGCCAGAACTGGGTGATGAACACCCTGTCGCTACACGACTCGGTGGGCTACTACCTGCCGGTGGACATCAGTGGGTTTGACATCCACTACAAGAACTTCGACCACATCGAGTTCCAATATAAACTCAGCAAGGAGAGTGACGAGGCATGGGTGAACCAGTGCTCGTTCTACGCCGACGACAGCCTGTATAATAAGGCTACGGGCAACAAGGCGATGATTGAGAACGGCCGCATCACTCCGTTCCGCTTCTATGGCGAGCGTGACCCGATGGAGCAAGAGTACGACCTGCGTGCCGTAAGTTTCTGCCGCCACGGTTCGGGCTTCGTGAGCAAGACCTCGCCCGTAATCAGCGGTGTGAAGGATACACGTCCGCCTGTACTGTTCGGCGCACCGCAGCCCGCGAACGCCATCCTGGGCATAGGTGACGAACTGGTGCTGCGCTTCAGCGAACCGATAGCGGGCAACTACCTCGACGAGGACAACAACTTCCAGCTCCGCGGCGTGACCAACGAGACGGGCATAACCGCCGGCACCTCCATCCACTTCAACGGTACAGTGGACTCCTATGCCGCCACCAAGGTCAACCGTTCGCTGACCGGCAAGTCGTTCTCGCTCGACATGCTCGTGCGTCCGACCGACCTGTACAAAGAGGAGTGCTTCTTCTCGTACGCTGTGGTGGAAGGCATCGACCTCACCTTCGGCAAGACCACCGACAACCGCCTGTATGCACAGGTCGGCCAGGAGCGTATCACCTCCAGGCAGTTGGAGTCACCGATGCTGGAGTTCACACGCGTCATCCTGACGTTTGACCACGAGAATAAGACCGTCAGGTTCTATGCCGGCACCAGCGATGTGACCGACCCTGCCGCCGGTGCACTGCCCGATGAAACGGTATTCAACACCTCGTCGCCGCTCTATTACGGCCTTGGCTTCGAAGGCGACATGCTGGAGGCACGCCTCTGGACCAAAGCGCTCAACAGCGACGAGATAGCCGCCACCAACGCCCACTACCTGAGCGGCTACGAGCGCGAACTGCTCGCCTACTACCGCATGAACGAAGGCAAGGGCGAGGTGATGAACGACCACGCCAACGGCGCAACACTCTACCTGTCAGGTACAACATGGAAACTGCAGAAAGGCATATCTCTGGCACTCGACAACCAGTCTGCAGAACTGGCAGGCGACCTGCTCTCGCGCTCGGAGAACTACGACGAGACGCTTATGTTCTGGTTCAAGACCAACTCCGCCGACGCTCCCGTCTTCCGTGCGGGATGGATCCACAACGACAGCGTAAGCAAGGGCACTCTGCTCGCCCTGGAAGGCGGCAGTCTGGTACTGCACTCCGACGGCAACCGGTGGACAGCCGGCAGCTATGCAGACGGCGAGTGGCACCACTTTGCGCTGACCTTAAGCCGTTCGTTCAACACGGCGGCTGTGTTTGTAGACGGCAAGATGACCAACAGCGCCAGCGCCACCAAGTTCAGAGCCGTCAGTGGCGCAATGTACCTCGGCGGCGAAGGGTTCAAGGGTAATATAGACGAACTGGCCGTATTCGAGCAGGCACTGCCCGCCCAGATGGTACAGGACTACTACTACGCATCACCTGCAGGCGACGAGATGGGACTGATGGCATACCTGCCCTTCAACGAACAGAAACTCAACCCCAACGGCGTACTGGAGCAGGTGTTCAGCGTCAACGACCGCCGGCAGTTCCGTGACAAGACCACCGGACAGGTCATCGACCGCGTTGTACCTCTCGTACTGGGCAGCGCCGCCGCACTGGACAAACTGGCGGACAAGACAGACTACGCACCCGCACGCACCAACGACCTGATGAGCAAACTGAACTTCGGCTGGACATTCAACCAGCAGGATCTGCTCATCAATCTGAAGATGCAGGACTACGAGATCAACAAGCAGAGCGTGTATGTCACCGTCCGCGACGTGGAAGACCTGCACGGCAACCCGATGCCTTCGCCTGTATCGTGGGTGGCATTCGTCGACCGCTGTCCGTTGCGCTGGGATATGAATACTCAGGACTACTTCGTTTACTACGGCGAACTGAGCAATGAGCCCGGTACAGGAAACTGCTATCAGGACATCATCATCAACACGACCGGCAAACGCCACCAGTTCAAGATAGAGTCGCTGCCCGACTGGCTGACGGCTGAACCGTCGTACGGCTCAATCGACCCGCTGGAGACCAAACCGATAGCCTTCTGTCCGGATTACGAGATGCCGGCAGGCATATATACCGACATCGTATATCTGACCGACGAGAACGGACTGAGCGAACCGCTGTACATAACATACGAGGTGAAGGCCGTCTGCCCGTACCAGGAGCCGAACAGCACCAAGTATCCGATGAAAATGTCCGTATGCGGTCAGGTCAAGATTGACGGAAAATACGATACTGACAGCAATGACAAGGTTATCGCCTTCTTCCGCAACGAATGCGTAGGCATGGCGAACGTAAGTTTCAGCCAGCACAACAACACCTCGGATGTATATCTCACCATATACGGCGACGCGAAGATGAGCAAGAAGGAGCTGAGCTTCCATCTCTGGCAGGCATCTACAGGTATATTGTACAACCTGACGCCGAGCAAGCCTATCATCTTCGGTCACGGCAATGTAGCAGGCTGCGGCGATGAAGATCCGATCATCTTCACCACCTCGGGCTCCGGTACTCAGAACATAACACTCGCTGCCGGCTGGAACTGGATATCCACGAACCTCAAGCTCCAACCCGAGACAGCGCTCATCAACACATCGATGACCGCTTCGGAGAGATGGCACGAGGGCGATGTGATCAAGAACCCCGAAAGTCAGGAGTTCTGCACCTACTCGCAATCGCAGGTACAGTTCAACGGTACGCTCACCGGATGGGACTACACGCAGATGTACATGGTCTTTGCCTCTACGGGCAACACCATCCGTCTGATGGGTGACAACCTGACCGATGCAGACCGCAAGATCACCCTGCAAGGTGGCGGTCATTGGAACGTATTGCCGTGTCTGTTCGACGTGACTACTCCGCTTACCGAGGCCATGGCCGACTACTTCGACCATGCATCGTCGGGCGACCTGATCAAGGGACACGACCGCTTTGCAGTATTCTCCAAGGACAAGAAGTGGGTGGGTGACCTCACCTCACTCCGTCCGGGTGAAGGCTACCTGATGCGTCGCCTCGGACAAGGTAATGTGGATGTACACTTCTATAGCCTGACAAGCTCAAATGCCCCGCGCAGAACCTACACCCCTTCTGAGAAGGGGACGGGGGATGTCCTGACGGGGGATGTCGTCGCCAATGCATCCACCAACATGACCATGATTGCTACAATAGAATGGCCAATGGCCAATGGCCAACAGCTAACGGCTAACAGCCAACGGCTAATGGCCTACATCGGCAGTGAGCTTGTTGGCGTAGCTGAGCCTATTGAGATCGATAACGAAACGCTGTACTTCCTCACCATCTCGTCGGAACAAGTGGGCGAGCTCCGCTTCACCACCGCCAACGGCCAAC
>CAMIZG010000058.1 GCA_946403215.1 uncultured Bacteroidales bacterium
AGCTATTTGCCACAAATAGAGTACTTATTCACATCACATTCTTATTATACTATTTTACATAACATAAATTAGGGCAAGGAAATTAATGTTGCCACATTCACAAGTATCTGTGGACTTGAGACGAGGTTTAAATAAGGGCGGAGATTTTTTTTCTCAAGAAAAATTTGCAAATGTCAAAAAAAAACAGTAACTTTGTAGCGCATTTTGGTGGATAACGGACTATCGTTCTTATTAATAAATATGAAATACACTCCCAAAACATTACTAATCGCGACCCGTCCATGGTCGTTTCCTGTTAGCATAGCCGCCGTGCTACTGCCGGGATTATACGTGTGGAACGCAGCGGTAGCACATTCAGCAGCTAGTTCCGTCAGTATTGGCGCGAGCCTGCATACAGCTCTTATGCTGTTGTGGACGCTATTGAGCATCATGTTAATACACGCCGCCAGCAACCTCTGGAGCGACTACTTTGACTACAAAAAAGGCGTTGACACCGATCCGTCCATCGGTTCGCCCACCATCACCGGCGGTCTACTCACAGCCCGTGACACGCTGATCTATGGCATCATCCTGCTGGCGATAGCCGTGCTGAACGGTCTGGCTGTAGCATGGGGGGCAGGTTGGCCGCTGCTCGTGTTCGGCGTCATAGGCACGTTGCTGGTGATTGGCTATCCGTTGATGAAGTTCCACGCACTGGGTGACCTGGACATCTTCCTTACGTTCGGCATCCTCCCTACCCTGGGCACGGCCTTCATCCTGACGGGTGAGTTGCTGTGGTCATCATTATGGGTGACGCCGATGTTCGCGACAATCACTGTAGCCGTGCTGCATGCCAACAACACCCGCGATTACATACGTGACGGGCAAGCCGGCATTCACACCTTTGCCATGCTCATCGGTGCCCGTGCCAGCCAATCGATCTATTACATTGAGATCTGGTTGCCGCTGCTATGGTCGGCGCTGTGCGTCGGTCTGACAGCGTTTGCCACGACGGAAGGATGCAATCCGCATTTCGGTTGGCCGCTGCTGATCGCATCGCTCATAGCGGCCGTGCCGGCTGTGCGTAACTCGCGCGTCATGGCAGGCTTGACGCATGGAGGCCCGATTGATACGTTAGACCAGTTCACCGCCCAGCAGCAACTGCTGAACACGCTGTTGTTGACGATTGCATTCATCACACAAATACTGATAGGATGACAACTGAAAGAAAGAAACTGACCATCGCCATTATCGTGGCGTTTGTGCTATGGACACTGATGTTCTCGCCGTGGACGGCACCACATGTGCCGTTCTGGCACGCCATGACCTGTTCGGCCATTATCCTGACCGCACTGGCGTTCCTGTTTGGTGGTAATCCGCTGCAGGCCGTTGCTCCTCGCTTGACCGCCAAGGATTGGCTGACGAACATCGTGCTGGGCCTGGTGATAGCCGTAGCGTTGTGGGGCGTATTCTGGATTGGCGACAAGGTGTCGCAATGGATGTTCCCAAGCTTTGCACGTGTGCAGGTGGACACTATCTATTCGATGAAAGACGGCTCATCGCCTGTGGCTTTGTCGGTGCTGCTACTGCTGATCATCGGTCCGGCAGAGGAACTGTTCTGGCGCGGGTACGTGCAGCGCACACTAATGGAGAATTGTCAATTATCTACCCTACTCCCCACTCTGCTGGCTGTGGCACTCTACGCACTGGTTCATATCGGTTCGCTGAACTTTATGCTGATCATGGCTGCCCTGGTGTGCGGCGTGGTTTGGGGGGGATTGTACTGGCTGTTTCCACACCGACTGCCTGCACTGATCATCTCACACGCGCTGTGGGATGCTGCCGTTTTTGTGTGGTTTCCGATACTATAAATCAGCAAAAACAACAAAAAAACAAAAAAATCGACAATTCTCTTGCAAATGTCGTTTTTTTTTTGTAACTTTGCGCTCGCGTTCGGCAAAAACAAGTAAAACGGAATTGAAAGACCTGTTTAACATATTTCAGAAGAACGAAGTAGTCGAAGTGGATGACTTAGCTGATTTCCAAGTCTTGCTGCTGGATACCTATGCTCCGTCGCAGGCAGCCATGGCCACCACAGCTTTGACTCTCTATCAGCTGGAGCACGGCTATGACCGCGGACGCTTCCAGATGTTGCTGTGGGCGATGAATAACCATTGCGCCAATTTGGTACGTGTGCGTGCTATGGTCGGTCTGTTACTGATATGCGCTCGGCTAAAGTTAACTGATCCGTGGGCCCTCGATCAGATGGCTGAACTGCTATCGCTCGAGCATGAACTGGCCTTTGATGCCTGGCGGGCTATCATGCAGACCGCCAAACCGGATAAGTACGACCCAAACTTCGCAATGGTTCGTTCGCTATACTCCTCACCACCATTCTGCGACTCGCCAGAGATGTTCTTCCTGCCGTTTTTGCGAGGCAAGATCGAGAATCTGGATGACTATGAGTGGAAGTTAGCAGAGCTGTTCTTCAAGACCCTGAACGTATGCGACAGTGATAAGTACGCGCTGCTCATGATTCTAAAGCAGTACATGCCGGCTATCGTGCAGCAACTCAGGGAACAAGATATAGATATCGATGACCTAGCGCTCATCGACGTGAACTTCCAGCAGATGATCATGTTGGGTAACGGTAGGAACAGACTGCAACGTAATACACGCGAACTCACACCTGCCGAGCAGTATGTGCAACAGTTGTACCGTTTCCTGCTACTCTCACACCAAACTCCAGTGCGCGTTAGCGAGGATATAAACGAGTTGAAGAAGACAATGATCAGCCGAATGGTGGTGGTGGGAAAAGCCCGAATAGCTGAGATAGAGAATATATGATAATATTCAAAAATTCAAATATTCAACTAGCAAATGACTAATCGACCAACAATAATTGAATTTGTAGAGCACTATACACGGGAATACGCAGAGCACGTTTTTCTGCGCGAAAAGATAGGTGAAGAATGGACCAGAACGACGTTCACTCAGACTCGTGAACAGGCTCACATCATCGGTGCCGGACTGATGGCACTCGGTCTGAAGAAAGGCGAGCGCGTTGCCCTACTCTCCCAAGGACGCAACCTATGGGTCACCGGCGAACTCGGCATCCTCTATGCCGGTGCTGTAAACGTTCCGCTATCCATCAAGCTTGAGGAGGCATCCGACTTGCTCTTCCGCATACAGCACTCTGACGCCGTCATGATCATGACATCTGAGCAGCAACTGCCTAAGATCCGCAAGATCCTGCCCCAGTGTCCCAACGTACGCCAGATAATCGTGTTCGACCCGCTGGCGAAATACGAAGACCGCGAAATTGGCATAGATGCCGTGATAGCCGCCGGCAAGAAGCAGCTCAAGGAAGACCCGAAAGCCTTCGAGGAACGCTATACGAGCATCCAACCCGATGACTATGCGAATATATCCTACACCTCCGGCACGACAGCCGACCCAAAAGGCATCCTGCTCACGCATCGTAACTACACGGCTAATGTGGAGCAGGCGCGCTCGGTGGTCGGCATCGACACCGATGATGTAATGCTGATCATCCTGCCGCTTGACCACTGCTTTGCGCACGTGGCGGGATTCTACACGATGATGAGTTACGGCGGTTCGATAGCCACTGTGCCCGTAGGCAAGAACGCGATGGCTACGCTCAGGAATATACCTGTGGCTATCCGTGAGACCCGTCCTGCCGTCATGCTATCGGTGCCTGCACTGGCACGGAACTTCCGCAAGAACATCGAGGCAGGAATCAAAGCCAAAGGTCCCAAAGTGGAGAAGCTATACAACTTCGCGCTGAAGAACGCCATAGCGTACAACAAGGAGTACTGGAACCGTGGCGGCTGGCAGTGCTGGCGCTATCCGCTGGTGAAGCTGTTCGACAAGCTGATATTCAAGGCCGTACGCGAGGGCTTTGGCGGACGGATGAAGTTCTTCGTTGGCGGCGGTGCACTGCTGGACATCGAGCTGCAGCGGTACTTCTGCGCAGTAGGAATGCCTATGTTCCAGGGCTACGGACTGAGTGAGGCTACGCCTATCATCTGCGCCAACTCGGGCGAGGCGGCTATCTTCGGTTCGAGCGGACGAATCGTTGCCAACGAGGAGGTGAAGATCTGCGACAGCGAGGGAAACATTGTTCCTGACGGCGAACGCGGAGAGATCGTTATCCGCGGCGAGAACGTCATGGCGGGCTACTGGAAGAACCCCGAATCAACAGCCAAGACGATCATCGACGGCTGGCTGCATACCGGCGATATGGGTTATGTAACGAAGAAGCACCCGGGTTTTCTGTGGGTGGTAGGACGATTCAAGAGCCTGCTGATCAGCGCCGATGGCGAGAAGTACAGCCCGGAGGGATTTGAGGATAGTCTGACCGACGGTTCGCCCTACGTGGAGCAGTGCGTCCTGCACAACAACCAGGACCCCTACACCATCGCGCTAATCGTGCCGAACAAGGACAACCTGCACGCCTGGTGCAAGCAGCAAGGCAAAGACCCGAAGAGCGAGGAAGGACAGAAGCTGATGTTGCAGAAGATTCAAACCGAGGTGGATGCATACAAGCCCGGCGGCAAGCGCGCAGGCATCTTCCCCGAAGTATGGCTTCCCAAAGCCTTGGCCGTACTCGGCGAGCAGTTCACCGAGCAGAACCACCTTGTGAACTCGACAATGAAGGTTGTGCGCGGAAAGGTGGAGCAATACTTTGCCGACCGCATCGAGTTTGCTTATACACAGGAAGGAAAAGAACTGTTGAACGAAAAGAACATGCAGGCTGTGCTATGATTCCTTTACTAGAAAATAGAAAATGGCGCGTCGTCAAGTCGGAGAATATCCTGCATTTGGGCGAGTGGCTGAGCGTACGGCAAGAGACAGTCGAACTCCCATCAGGCCGACAGATACCTACGTGGTTCGTTCTTGAGTTTCCGGACTGGATCAACGTGATTGCCATTACCAAGGACGGGAAGTTCGTGATGGAAGACCAATACCGTCACGCTTTAGGGCAGACCTGCTATGAGATTGTGGCGGGCGTGATTGACAAGGGCGAGACACCATTGCAGGCGGCACAACGCGAACTGAGTGAAGAGACCGGTTACGGCGGAGGGACGTGGGAACTATTTATGACGCTCTCCCCCAACCCGACTAACCATAACAACCTCAGTTATACGTTCCTTGCGCGTGATGTAGAGAAGATCGGCGAGCAACATCAGGAAGCAACCGAGGACATTAACGTTCATGTATTTACACGTGAAGAAGTTCGCGAGATACTTGACCGCGGGATGATAGTGCAAGCATTGCATGCCGCACCGTTATGGAAATTCTTTGCAACAGAGAAATAACAACAAACAAATTATAAATCATTACATTATGAAACCATCACACATTGAGCATCTTGGCATTGCAGTGCCGAGTATTGAGGAGGCTGCTCCCTTCTTTGAGTTTTTGTCAGGCGCACCCTGCTACAACATTGAGGTAGTAGAGGATCAGAAAGTTCGCACCGCCTTCTTCAAGGTAGGCGAAGTGAAAATCGAGCTTCTGGAACCGACGTCGCCCGAATCGACCATCGCCAAGTTCATCGAGAAGAACGGCGGCCGCGGCGGTGTGCATCACGTGGCATTCAACGTTGAGAACGTAGCTGACGCGCTGGCTGAGTGCGAGGCAGCAGGTATCCAACTCATCGACAAGGCTCCGCGCAAAGGCGCTGAGAACCTGATGATCGCCTTCCTGCACCCGAAATCGACGAAGGGCGTACTAACCGAATTGTGCCAACAACCCAAATAATTGACAATTTACAGCCAATTGAAATAATTGAGAAGTTATTATGGATCAAGCTAAATTACAGAAACTGATTGATAGCCGCGCAAAGGCTTGTGCCGGTGGCGGCGAGGCTGCTATTGAGAAGCATCACGCTAAAGGCAGCTACACTGCGCGCGAGCGTATAAATAAGTTGTTAGACGAAGGCTCGTTCGAAGAGGTGAATATGTTCCTTACCCATCGTTGCACGGACTTCGGAATGGAAAAGAAAGTGTTCCTGGGCGACGGCGTAGCCGTAGGTTCGGGTACGATCGACGGCCGTCTGGTGTTCGTATTCGCACAGGACGCAACAGTCATCGGCGGTTCGCTGAGTGAGACCATGGCACTAAAGATCTGCAACGTGATGGATCAGGCCATGAAGCTCGGTGCTCCGATCATCGGATTGAACGATTCGGGTGGTGCCCGTATTCAGGAAGGTGCATGTGCACTTGCCGGCTACGCCGAAATTTTCGAGCGTAACATTCTTGCATCGGGCGTTGTTCCGCAGATCAGTGTTATCTTCGGTCCGTGCGCCGGTGGTGCTGTTTACTCCCCTGCCCTGACGGACTTCATCATGATGACCGAGCAGAACTCGTACATGTTCATCACGGGTCCAAAGGTAGTTAAATCAGTTACCGGTGAGGACGTAACCGTTGAGCAACTGGGTGGTGCCAAGGTACATGCCACCAAGTCGGGCGTAACGCACTTCGTTGCCGCCACCGAGGACGAGGCTCTGGCGGAGGTTCGCCGATTGGTTTCGTTCATCCCGCAGAACAACATGGAGGAGGCACCCCTCTTGGAGTGCACCGACGATCCTGCACGTATTGATGACAGCCTGAACGAGATTGTTCCGGACGATCCGAACAAGCCCTACAACATGAAGGACATCATCAACACCATCGTTGACAACGGCGACTTCATGGAGGTTCACAAGGACTATGCCAAGAACGTTATCTGCGGTTTTGCACGTTTCAACGGCCGTTCGACAGGTATTATCGCCAACCAGCCCAACTGGCTTGCCGGTGTACTTGATTGTGATGCCAGCCGAAAGGCTGCACGTTTCGTACGTTTCTGCGACGCGTTCAATATCCAGATCCTGACGTTGGTTGACGTACCGGGCTTCCTGTGCGGTACAGGCCAGGAGTACGCAGGTATTATCGATCACGGAGCTAAGCTGATGTTCGCATACGGCGAAGCAACTGTGCCCAAGGTAACGATCACCGTTCGTAAGAGTTATGGCGGTTCGCACATCGTGATGAGTTGCAAGCAATTGCGTGGTGACATGTGCTACGCTTGGCCGAACGCTGAGATCGCCGTGATGGGTGCCAGCGGTGCGGTAGGTGTACTGCAGGCCAAGGCCATCAAGGCTATTGAGGATCCTGCCGAAAAGAAAGCGTTCATCGCAGAGAAAGAGGCTGAGTACAAGGATAAGTTTGCTTCGCCTTACCAGGCGGCTAACCGCGGATATATTGATGACGTTATTGAGCCGCGCAACACCCGCGCACGCATCATCCGTGCCTTCGAGATGCTGCAGACCAAGCGCCTGACGAATCCGCTTAAGAAACATTCTAATATTCCGTTGTAATTATGACACTTTTAGCAATTAACTGGCCACACGTATGGTTCGTGACGATACTGGGCTTTGCCTTGGTACTCGCGTTGCTGGTGGTGCTGATATATGTGCTTAAGTTGTTCGGCGTGATCATGCATCCGCGCGTAAAGGTCGAGAACCCCCAAGAGGTTCACGCAGCCGTAGGTGCTCCGCGCAAGGAGAACAGTGAGCACATCACCTTGACCGGTGAAGCAACAGCTGCCATCGCCATGGCACTTCATCTGTACTACAACGGTATACACGACGAGGAGCCCACGCAGGTAACCATCAAGAAAGTTGAACGTAAATACTCGCCGTGGAACTCGAAACTCTATGGCATGAACAATTTGCATCGTAATTAATCATGAAAGAATTTAAGTTTACAATTGATGGTCATAAGTTTTCGACGACTGTCAATGAGTTAGGAGGCGACCTGGCAGAGGTAACTGTCAACGGTACGACCTTCAAGGTACAAATAGAAAAAGAACAGCCTTCCGCTGCTCGTCCGAGCGCTCATCAGATAGTCAGCGCATCGCAGCAGCCTGCAGCAGCTCCTGCTGCCGGTGGTGCACTGCAAGTGGTTAAGTCACCGCTGCCCGGATCGATCGTTAAGGTCAACGTGAAGGTAGGTGACACCGTTAAGGTAGGCGACGAGTTGCTGACCATGGAATCCATGAAGATGGAGAACAGTGTTAAGTCAGAGTTCGCCGGCGTTGTTAAGGCTGTGTATGCCGAGCCGGGTAAGAACGTGATGCAGGAGGACAAGCTCATCGAGATCGCCGCTGCAGGTGCTCCCGCTGCTGCTCCCCAGTCTGTTCCCGCTCCAAAAGCCGAAGCCCCCAAACCCGCACCTGCACCGCAGCCAGCACCGGCTCCCATGCCTGCTGCAGCTCCTGCTGCCGGACTAAAGGTAACATCGCCGCTGCCGGGTTCGGTGGTAAAGGTTCAAGTAAGCGAAGGGCAGACTGTAAAGAAAGGCGATACCCTTCTTATCCTCGAATCAATGAAAATGGAGAATCCTGTTCTGGCTGAGCAAGACGGCGTAGTGAAGCAAATTGCTGTCTCCGCAGGACAGAACGTCATGCAAGACGATCTGCTCATCGTATTGGGATAATCTTCAAATTTTCAAATCCCCAAATCTTCAAAATCACTTGAACTTATGTGGACAGACATTCTTGAATTCTTCCAAAAGATGGGCTTCATGCAGATGGGCGCAGACTTTATGGGCGTAGGTTGGCAACAACTGGTTATGCTTTTCGTCTCGTTCTTCCTGCTCTACCTGGCCATCAAGAAGCAATACGAACCCCTGTTGCTTCTGCCGATCGCTTTCGGTATGCTACTCACTAACTTGCCTGGGGCGAACATGTTCCACCAGGAGTTGTGGTCGGCGTTCCTTGATCCGAGCAGCCCTACGTACCACAGCTATGGTGCTATCCTGAAGGAGGGCGGCCTGCTGGACGTGCTGTACATCGGCGTGAAGGCCGGTGTCTATCCGTGCTTGATCTTCATTGGCGTAGGTGCGATGACGGATTTTGGTCCGCTAATCGCTAACCCCAAATCCCTACTCCTTGGTGCTGCTGCACAGATCGGCATCTTCGTCACCTTCCTCTGCGCCAACGCCATGGGCTTCACCGAGGCGGAAGCCGGTTCAATCGGCATCATCGGTGGTGCTGACGGCCCGACAAGTATCTTCCTGACCAGCAAACTTGCTCCTCATCTGCTTGGCCCGATAGCCATCGCTGCATACAGCTACATGGCACTCGTGCCGGTCATCCAGCCGCCAATCATGCGTCTGCTGACCACCAAGGAGGAACGCGCCATCAAGATGAAGCAGTTGCGTGCCGTAAGCAAGACGGAGAAGATTATCTTCCCCATCATGGTTTCCACCATCGTCGCGCTCATCCTGCCCGATGCAGCACCGCTAATCGGCTGTCTGATGCTAGGTAACTTGATGAAGGAGTGTGGCGTAGTGGATCGCTTGAGCAAGACAGCCCAGAACGAGCTGATGAACATCGTAGTTATCTTCCTCGGTCTATCAGTAGGTGCTACGGCTACCGGTGCTTCATTCCTGAACTGGCAGACGCTGATGATTCTCGCTATGGGTATCATCGCCTTCGGCTTGGGTTCGGGCGGTGGCGTACTGCTCGCCAAGCTGATGAATCTGTTTAGCAAGGATAAGATCAACCCGCTGATCGGTTCAGCCGGTGTGAGCGCTGTACCTATGGCTGCTCGCGTGAGTCAGCAAGTGGGACAAGAGGAGAACCCCGGCAACTTCCTGCTCATGCACGCCATGGGCCCGAACGTAGCCGGCGTGATCGGATCTGCCGTTGCAGCAGGTATCCTACTCACCATGCTCGGATAATAACTATCAATACCAATGCTAATGAACTGTCAGAAACAATTTGGCAGTTCATTTGTACAAAAATATGCTAATGACCTATAGAAGAAGAAAGATATGAAAAATCTAAATGAACTGACTGTTGCGATAGCAAGTGACCACGCAGGTTTCGGACTTAAATCCATGATTCAACTTTATCTGGAGCGTGAAGGTGTGACTGTTAAAGATTTCGGTTGTCACTCGATGGAGAGTTGCGATTTTCCGGATTTTGCCCATCCAATGGCGACCGCCATTGAGAATGGCGAATGCGATTTGGGTATTGGATTCTGCTTCACGGGCAATGGTATGAGCATGGCGGCAAACACGCATCCTCATGTGCGCGCAACAGTATGTTGGGATGTTCGCATGGCAGAGAACGCCCGTCGCTTCTTTGATGCAAACGTACTTTGTCTGCCGGCAGGCTACGTGGCTCCCGAAAAGGCGCTTGAAATCATTCATAAGTTCGTGACAACCGCATTTGAAGGTGGCGAACGTTACGAACGTCGTATTCATCATCTGGCTAATCCAAATAAATATTAGCCCCCTTCCCCTCTCCTGAGGAAGAACCGTTAAAGGATAAAAATATGGAAAAATTTAGTGTTAAACTTCACATTTTAGCACCACTGACACTACTGGTAGTGCTTGTGTTGTGGTTCTTGCCGAGCTCGGCATTCGGCATTGACGGTCTGACAGTGGTTCAGCAGCGCACCATTGCCATCTTTTGCTACGCAGCCTTGATGTGGATGTTCGAGATTATCCCGGCTTGGGCAACCTCGGTGACCACTATCGTATTTCTGCTGCTGGCTGTATCCAATAAGGGTCTGACCAACCCCGACATGGGTGCGCTCGTTAATTTCCGCGAACTGATGGCATCGTTTGCCGACCCGATCATAATGCTCTTCTTGGGTGGTTTCGTACTCGCTATAGCTGCCAGCAAAGTAGGCTTGGATGTCGTTCTGGCGCGCGTGATGCTCAAGCCTTTCGGCACGAACCCCAAATGGGTATTGCTCGGCTTCCTGACGCTCATCAG
>CAMIZG010000059.1 GCA_946403215.1 uncultured Bacteroidales bacterium
CTCTTCCGCACACATGAAAACGAAACGCACCATATTACTATTCAGTAGCCTGCTGACCGCCTTGTTCTATCTGGGGCTAATTGTAGCGCTGGTGGTAGCTCTCACCTCCTGCAAATCCGTGCAACCCACCGTCAACGTGGCACGCAACGACAGCATAGTCACTCGCCACCACTACCACCGCGATAGCATCTATCTCCGTGATAGCATATTCATCCACCAAAAGGGTGACACCATCTATTGTGACCGCTGGCACGACCGCTGGCAAGTGGAACGCATTCAACGCACCGACACGCTCTACCGCGACCGCGAGACAGTCGTCACCCTGCCCCCCGAGCGTTATATCCCTCCCTGGGCATGGTACACGCTCGCCGCATGCATCCTCATGGTCGTAATACTCATCATCCGCATCATCCTCCGCTTCTACCTCCGTCGGTAGCGGCGGAGTTCTTTTTGCGGCGCAGGGTTACCCTGTACACCCTGCTTGCCGCGTCGGCTAAGCCGAGCGGGGTGCCACCCCCGCGGTTCTATGTGCTGCGCTGGCTCCTCGCTGTGGGGACTAGCGCAGCGTGCGAGTAGTGCTGTCATGGCTTGTACATCTCGTACTCAATCGCTTTTTTGCGATCGGTTTGCGAGTATATGAACCAGTACAGTTGCCCAATGTTGCGGCGGTACTCATTCTTTGTTTTTTCGTCGCGTATGTTCATGCAGCTGGCGTTGGCTTTGTCGGTTGCCGCCAGGGCAGCCTCGTAGTTGCCGTCGTTGTAACTGCTACCGCCGATGTTGTAATACGCTATTGTCTCTGCTTCCGCCAGGTCGTTGTTCATCTGGCATCCGTCGGCTTTCAGGCGCTCGATGACCTCAGCGGCCTCATTGTATGCATCGGTCTGTTGCAGCGCTGTCAGCAGCTTGGCGCAGTAGTAGCAGGGCAGTTGACCCTGGCGGAAATAGGGCAGCAGCTCTTCCGCTACCTGCCGGAAGAAGGCCTCGCTCAGCGATGATTGGTTGGCGTGCGCCATGGCTTGTTGCATCTGTTCGTCCTGAGGCTCGAACCTCAGACTGTTGTCGCGTATCTCGTACCACTTCATCCGCTCCAGGATTGTTTGCCCCAGCAGTAACGGTGCATCCTCATCATCGTTGATGCTTACGTTCGCCGTCACGTTCCTGAACGTGTATCCGCCTACTTGTAACTCTTTGATTACCATGGTGCGTGCGGAGTGGAGGTTGCCATCGGACATCTGCGATTGCACTTTGCCTTTCACATCCGAATGCTTCACCTTATGCTCCTCCATCAGTTGGTTCAGCAGCCGTCGGTTGATAGATACCGTTGAGCAGCCGGTGGCAAACGTGAATAGAGTCGAGATGCCTTCTACCCGGGCTTCGATGCACTTGGTGCGCGATTGCGAATCGATCAACTTGGCTTCATATACCTGTGCTGAAGCAACTTGCACGCCGCAACACACCAGCACCATCAGCGCGCAGCGGCTAATAAACGAGTGGAAATAATGTGATTTCATGGCTTGTATGATTTGCGAGTGCAAAGGTACAAAAATTATTTGACAATTGCAAATGAATTGCGCAGGAAAGTTGCAATTATCTGCTTATTTGCGTAAAAAATGAAAAAAAACAGGCGTTGAGCGTAAAAAAATGCCGAATTGCTTGCAAATGTCAAATAATCTTCGTACCTTTGCATGCGAAATGTCAATGTGTGTGACATGAATATCAATCAATAATACAATAACAGAACTAAAAATCTAATAATATGAAAAAACATTTCTTTATACTTTCACTGCTCATTTCCCTTACTCTGGGTATAGGGCAAATGTGGGCTGTGAATCCCGATGTGACCTATGACTTCACTGGAAACGATTGGTCTGTAAGCAACGGTGCCCTTACCAATGGTACTGTAAGTTTTACCGGAGCTTCAGCGGGAAGTAAAGGCTCTTTCAAAATGAATAGTGGTTATTTAATGCTAGGTAAGAGTGGAGCTTATTTAAACTTCCCCACATATACGAGTGCAGTTGCACAAATTGTAGTTACGGGTAGATCTGGAGCGTCTGGTTCGGTAGTGCAAAACATATATGTCGGCGAAACAGCAGTAAGTACAGCAACAACCGGTGCTACAGGCACGAATACCTACGAAATTGCCTCTGCGAGTCAAGCGGCAGGAACTGCATACACTCTAAAGGTAACTTCAGACCATAACACTCAAATTACGAAAATAGAAATCTACTATGTAAGTGGTGAAGATCCTGGAGATGAACCTGGTGATGATCCGACTCCATCAGGAGATATATACGAATTGGTTACTAGTGTGGATGATTTGGCAGAAAATGATGAAATTATTATTGTTAATACGGATAATGGCAAAGCTATTAGCACAACACAAAATAGTAATAACCGTGGTCAGGCTAATGTGACTATTAGCAATGATGCAATTACTCCGGGGGAAGATGTGCAAATCCTCACGTTAGGAATATCAAATGAACATTGGACATTATACACAGGAAGTGGTTATCTCTATGCATCGAGCAGTAGCAGCAACCAACTAAAGACGCAAGCTACTAATAATGCCAATGGTGAATGGACAATTTCTATTGCGAATAAAGTAGCTACGATTACAGCGCAAGGTTCTAATACGCGCAATGTGATGCAATATAACTCAGGTAGTTCTTTATTCGCATGTTACGCATCTGCAAGTATGCAGGCAATTAGTATTTTCAAGAAATCAGATGGAAAGCAGGCTGCTGGTTTGGCTTATGCGGAAGCGGATGCTCAAAAATTGGTAAAGATTGGTGGCTCACTTACTGCTCCGACATTACAAAACCCGAATAGCCTTACAGGTATTACTTATGCAAGTAATAATACAGACGTAGCTGAAGTTGCATCAAATGGTACCGTTACTATTAAGGCCGCCGGTGTTGCAACTATTACTGCTACTTCTATTGCGACTGAGACTTTCAAGGCCGGTTCGGCGTCCTACACTATTGGTGTAACTGCTCACGCTGGCACAGAACTCGATCCATATGATGTGGCAGACGCAAAGGTTGTAATTGATGTAGTCGGCACCAAAGAAAGTGCTTACGTCGCAGGTTTGGTAAGTTCAATCCAAACCACTACTCTTCCTTCGGACGGATACATTACATTCTTTATCTCTGCTGATGGTGCTACATCCGGTCAGCAGTTAGAGGCATATAAGTGTAAGTCACTTAATGGTGAGAAATTCAGTGCTTTGAGCGATGTGGAGACAGGAGCAAGCGTGGTTATTACCGGTACGTTGAAGAAATATAATAGCACCTACGAGTTTGACCAGAACTGTCATTTGGTATCCTATGAGGCTCCTGCAACGCCGAAGCAATCTATCGCCAATGATCAGGCTAATCCTTACACCGTGGCACAGGCTATCACGTATGCTGCTGACGGTGTGACATACGACTTGGATGACTATGTATATGTTCAGGGCGTCGTTTATGACGTAAAGAGCTTTAGTAATGGTGCGATGAACATCTTCGTTAAAGATGCCAATGCAGAGAACCAATTTGAGTTCTTCAAATGCGCAGGTATCAATGATGGAAGTTCAACCACTCCGTTTGAAGCCTTGACAGATGTACAAGAAGGTGATGTAGTTATTGGCTATGGCCAGTTAACGGTTTACAATAGTGTCTATGAGTTCAAACAAGGTAACTACTTGGTAGACCTTGATCGTCCTACTCCTACTCCTCCTGCTTCCAGCAACGTAGTGATCTTGGCTGAGTACAATAGCAAATACTATGCGATGAGTACTGCTTTAAGTAATAGTTCATGTCCTGCAGTAGAAGTTGAAAGAGATGGTGACAACATCGTTGTGACCAGTGCTGCAGATAAAGCAGCTATTCAATGGTCTATGGATGTTGATGAAAGTGCATCTCCTAAGACAGCTTCCTTCCAAGCCGGAGCCAACGAGTATTTGAAAGGTACATCTGGTGGTGCTAGTTTGTCGTTCGCGACGACGCCGTTTAATTGGGAGTGGAATGAAACAAACAATTGCTACATTGTATCCGGATCTACTCGTGGTTTCTTCTATAAAAATGATGGAGTGTTTAAGAACTATGCACTTTCGAATTTGAGCAATGCCTCCTATGCTGGTGTCGAAATTATTGCAATCGATCCTGCTAATATTGTTATTACCAGTAAGGTTGACCCTGCGTTGGCCTATACACCTGCTTCGGCTACAATAACTGTAGGTGGCGCTTGGTCTGCTCCTGAGCTGACTTACGCAAATGGTTTTGACGGCTTGGCTGCTGTAACCTATGCATCGAATAAGGAGGCTGTTGCAACTGTTTCTGACGCAGGTGTAATCGCACTTGCAGGTGGAACAGGAACAGCGGTTATTACAGCTTCGTTTGCAGGTAATGCAAGTTATCGCTCTGGAGCTGCAACCTATACGATTACCGTTAACGAGGCAGGTGATGACCTGTCAGGAACATGGGCGCTGGTAACAGATGAAGCACAACTGGCAGCAGGAAAGAAAGTTGTTATAGCATTTACCGGTGTTGAAAACGAAAATTTGGTTGCAAAAACTATGGGCGCACAAAACTCCAGTAACCGTGCTGCTGTTGCAAGTTCTGTTGAATCTGTAAATGGAACCTATATTTTAACTCCTGCCGAAGGCACTAAGGTGTTTACGCTTGTAAATGCCGGTGAAGGAATGTATGCATTCCAAGCGACAAATAATAACTACCTTTACGCATCCTCGAACAGCAGCAACCAATTGAAAGAGACTGATGATTATACAGATAATAATAATGCAAAGTGGGCTATCTCGATCGCTGATGGCGGTTTAGCTACAATTGATGCCCAAGGTTCAAATAATCGTAAGCGCATGCGTTATAATCCGAATAACAATAGCCCGCTATTTGCTTGCTATGCAACAGATGCAACAACCGGATCACTTGTAACGGTCTACATGCTCCAAGAGGAAACTCCTGTAGAACCCGACTATGAGGAAGTAGACCGTCCGGGAATTGTAGCGAACAATTATTACACTATTTGCATGCCTAAGAATATTATAGCAGTACGTGGCGCAACCTTCTGGACGCTCGATTACCGTAATGAATCAGGTACGCAAGTTTATCTGGTTGAGGCAACAGCTCCGTTTGCTGCCGGTAAGCCGTACATCTTCAGCACATCCGGTGCAACATTGGAGGTGGCTTATGGCGATGACGAAGTGACTGAACCTGTATCTAACGGCGCGCTGCGTGGTACGTTTGACGAACTCTTACAAAGTGGTCTCGATGCTGCAAGTGCCGCAAATGGTGATTCGCGCATTTACATGATAGTAAATAATGAACTACGCCAAGTAGCCGGTCGCACAGGAAACAAGTTGCCCGCCAACCGTGCATACGTGGTGTTTGACGCGCTGCAAGTTGGTCAACCGCAGCCCGCGCCCGGACGCCAAGTCCGCTCCGTACCGATGCAAGGTAATGTGGCAACAGATATCGATGCGCTGAACACGAACACCTCCGAACCACGGAAAGTACTAATCAATGGGCAATTGTTTATCCTCCGTAGCGGCAGAACATACGACACCACCGGACGTCAGGTGAACAACGTGCAAAGATGACAGGACACCAATATAATAACTATCTAATTTGTGCAGTTATGCTTAACAATGTAAATATCTCTATTATGGCAAAGAAAAAATATCAGACACCACAAATCGAGAACACCCCTTGTCAACCGGCCTCCATCATCTGTATAAGTATGGGTGGTGACATTGATTATGGCACCGGTGGCTAACCTCCATCGACTGAATTAACAAAGTAGCAGGTCTTTCGCGTGAAGACCTGCTACTTTTTATGCGAACTTTGCCGCCACTATATGTCAGTGATAGCTGCCACCCTTATACCGCCTAACACAGCCTGTCACCTCGCTTTGACTCACAGATAGGTCGTAGATGGGATTTGCGAGTGCAAAGGTACAAAAATTATTTGACAATTGCAAATGAATTGCGCAGGAAAGTTGCAATTATCTGCTTATTTGCGTAAAAAATGAAAAAAAACAGGCGTTGGGCGTAAAAAAATGCCGAATTGCTTGCAAATGTCAAATAATTTTCGTAACTTTGTGGGCTTGATAGACAGCGCGCAGCAGAGCGCGCATTCGAGCGCATGCACCCGTCTGCGCAGACGAGACGGACAACACAGCCGGTGCAACGGACAACACATAAACACATAAACACATAATATAACCATCATGAATAAACATCTTACAATCGCAGCGTTGCTGACAGCAATGTGCATGGGTGTCTTTGCCGCGGACGAAACACCCGAGCAGACCTCATCCGCCGTTGTGACCCTCGATGCCGAGGATGCCGATGAGGCGTCGGTGGACGCCGCATGTCCGTACTCCGCTCTGAACGGGAAGAAAGGCAACGATATCCGCACAGCCCTGCACGCTATAATCAAGGATCACAAGGTGCTCAGTTACAACAACGTGTGGGCGAGCGCGACCGATGCCGATGATCGTGGCGACGGCACGAACAACATCTGGGACATGTACACCAGCTGCACGTTCAGCAAGTGGGACAAGTGCGGCAGCGGCGAATCGACAGAAGAGTGCGAGTGCTACAACCGCGAGCACAGTCTGCCCAAGAGCTGGTGGGGCGGCGACACGAGTGAGCCTATGTACACCGACCTGCATCACGTTATCCCCACCGACCGCTTTGCCAACGAGAAACGTTCGGCGTGGCCGCTGGGCGAGGTGACGAACGTGATCTGGACAAGCAGCAACGGCAGCAAGGAGGGTTATGGTACGTTCGGTTCGTCGGGCAACAACGAGACGTTTGAGCCGGCGGACGAGTACAAGGGCGACTTTGCGCGTATATACTTCTACATGGCCACCTGCTACATGGACAAGAACTTCACCGCCGGCGGCAAGGGTTACAAGGTGTTCTCGAGCGGCTCGGCCAACTTCGTGACCACGGCGCTGAACCTGTACCTGAAGTGGCACAGGAACGACCCCGTGTCCGACAAAGAACGTAAGCGTAACAACGCCGTGGAGAAGAAGCAGGGCAACAGAAACCCGTTCGTGGACGAGCCCGACCTGGTGGAGTACATATGGGGCAACAAGAAGACGGTGGTCTATAACTGCGGCAACTCGGCAGTGGAGGCCGTGGATGCTGACGGTCAGCAGAGCAGCGTGAAGAAGATCATCCGCGACGGACAGCTGCTGATCATCCGCGGTGAGGAGGTCTATACCGTCATGGGCGAGAGAGCGAAGTGATGATTGGCAATATGGCAATTTACAATTCACAAACAAATAAAAACAATTAAACAAATCAGATTATGGTAAGCTACAAAGAATTAGGTCTGGTGAACACCCGTGAGATGTTTGCCAAGGCAATCAAGGGCGGCTACGCTATCCCCGCCTTCAACTTCAACAACATGGAGCAGCTGCAGGCTATCATCAAGGCAGCCGCAGAGACCAAGTCGCCGGTTATCCTGCAAGTATCGAAGGGTGCGCGCAACTACGCCAACCAGACGCTGCTGCGTTACATGGCTCAGGGTGCCGTAGAGTACGCCAAGGAGCTGGGCTGGGAGAAGCCGCAGATCGTGCTGCACCTGGACCACGGTGACAGCTTCGAGCTGTGCAAGAGCTGCGTGGATTTCGGTTTCTCGAGCGTGATGATCGACGCATCGTCGCTGCCTTACGAGGAGAACATTGCTCTGACCAAGAAAGTAGTAGAGTATGCTCACAAGTATGACGTAACCGTTGAGGCCGAGCTGGGCGTGCTGGCCGGTGTTGAGGACGAGGTTTCGTCAGCCGTCAGCCACTACACCAAGCCCGAAGAGGTTGTGGACTTCGCCACCCGCACAGGCTGCGACAGTCTGGCTATCTCCATCGGTACGAGCCACGGAGCTTACAAGTTCACGCCGGAGCAGTGCACGCGCGACCCGAAGACCGGCAAGCTCGTTCCTCCTCCATTGGCCTTTGATGTTCTGGACGCCATTATGGAGCAGCTGCCGGGCTTCCCGATCGTGCTTCACGGTTCGTCGAGCGTTCCGCAGGAGTACGTGGATATGATCAACTCGATGGGCGGCAAGCTGCCTGATGCAGTAGGTATCCCCGAGGAGCAGTTGCGCAAGGCCAGCGAGAGCGCCGTATGCAAGATCAACATCGACTCCGACAGCCGTCTGGCCTTCACCGCTGCCGTACGCAAGGTGCTGACCGAGAAGCCGGGTGAGTTCGATCCGCGCAAGTACTGCGGCGTAGCGCGCGACTTCATGGAGGATCTGTACAAGCACAAGATCATTGACGTGCTGGGCAGCAACGGTAAAGCTTAATTATTTTCACATTTTTACATTTTTACATTTTCATATTTTCATATTTTCGCATTTTCATATTTTCATATTTTCACATTTTTACATTTACTCATTTGCGTTAACATTTTTACATTTACACATTTGCGTTAACATTTAATATGCAAGAAGAAGATTTAAAGGAGCGATTTCGTTTATTCTCATTAAGAATAATTCGAATGGTTGATGCAATGCCTAATACCATTTCAGGGAATGCTATTGCACGCCAGATAATTCGTTCCGGCACATCTCCGGCCGCAAACTACAGAGCAGCGTGTATAGCTAAATCAGAAAAGGACTTCGTCAACAAATTAAAAATTGTTGAAGAGGAAATAGATGAAACAACGCATTGGTTAGGCATCATTATTGATAGTGAGATGCTGCCAAAACATAAGGTGGAACCTCTCTATAATGAAAGTTTGGATTTGTGCAAGATAATTACCAAATCTATCAGTACATTCAAAATCAATCGCGACATCATTTCATCGCAGAAGCCAGAAGCTTCTCAAACAAATGAGAAAATGTGAAAATTAGAAAATTAGAAAATGAGAAAACGATAAAATGAGAAAACGATAAAACGATAAAATGAGAAAACGATAAAATGCGAAAATGTGAAAATGAGAAAATGTGAAAACGATAAAATGAACAAATAAGTAAATAATATGCTTCCATTTATGACAGCCGAACAGGCTGCTGAATTGATACAGAACGGTGACGTCTTGGGCATGGGTGGTTTTACCGCCACCGGAGTGCCCAAGTCGGTACCGTTTGCGCTGGCACAGCGTGCCGAGAGACTACACGCCGAAGGCAAACCTTTCCGCGTCGGTCTGGAGACCGGCGCTTCGATGGGTGACAGCTGCGACGGTGCTTTGGCCCGTGCCCACGCTGTGGAGTTCCGTACGCCGTACCAGTCGAACAAGTCGATGCGCGATGAGATCAACGCCGAGGGTACGCACTACTTCGACGCCCACCTCAGCCATATGCCTCAAGACCTGCGTTACGGTTTCCTTCCGAAACCCAAATGGGCAATCATCGAGGCTTCGTATGTAGGTGAGGACGGCACGATCGTTCCTGCTGCAGGTATAGGTATTATGCCGACGATATGCCGTCTGGCAGATAAGATCATCATCGAGCTTAACGAGATGTTCCCCGCCTCGATGCGCGGCATGCACGACCTGTACGAACCGCTGGACCCGCCGTACCGCAAGGAGATACCTATCTACAAGCCGTCTGACCGCTGCGGACAGGATCATCTGAAGGTTGACCCGAAGAAGATCGCCGCTGTGGTCAAGACCAACCGTCCGAACGAGATTCCGGCTTTCACACCGGTGGATGCGACGACCGCTAAGATCGGCGAGAACGTAGCGCTGTTCCTGGAGCAAGAGATGCACGCCGGACGGATCCCTGCCTCGTTCCTGCCCATACAAAGCGGCGTAGGCAACGTAGCCAACGCGGTGCTGGGTGAGCTGGGCAAGAACCCGCACATCCCGCCGTTTGAGATGTACTCGGAGGTGGTTCAGGACTCGGTGGTTGACCTGATCAAGGCCGGACACTGCAAGTTCGCCTCGGGCTGCTCGCTGCGACTGGTAGAGAGCAAGATGGCCGAGGTGCTGGCTGACCTGGACTTCTACCGCGACAAGCTGCTGCTGCGTCCGCAGGAGACATCGAACAATCCGGAGATCATCCGCCGCTTGGGTCTGATAGCCATCAACACGGCACTGGAGGCCGACATCTACGGCAACATCAACTCGACGCACGTGACGGGCACGAAGATGATGAACGGCATAGGCGGCAGCGGCGACTTTGCGCGCAACGCATATATCAGCATCTTCACCACCGCCTCCACGGCGAAGAACGGTGCTATATCGTCGATCGTGCCGATGGTGACCCACCAGGATCACTCGGAGCACTCGGTAAAAGTGCTGGTGACAGAGCAAGGCGTGGCAGACCTGAGAGGCAAGAGCCCGCGTCAGCGTGCCGAGGAGATCATCAATAACTGCGTGGCACCCGAGTACAAGGAGATGCTGCGCGACTATCTGAAGTTCGCCAAGCACGGACAGACCCAGCATAACCTCTCGCTCGCCTTCGCCATGCACGAGGAGTTCCTGAAGAGTGGTGATATGCGGAATACGAAGTGGGAGAATTACCTTCGGTAGTTGAGCGTTTAGCGAAGTTCGTAAGTTGAACGTTTAGAGTAAGACTATGAACAA
>CAMIZG010000060.1 GCA_946403215.1 uncultured Bacteroidales bacterium
ACGGACTATACCTCAACGACTACGTGATCGACCAGTACCAGGACAAGGAGGTTCGTCCCAACCAGATTTGGGCTGTCTCGCTGCCCCACTCGCCGCTGGATCGCCGTCAGCAGAAAGCCGTGGTGGATATCTGCACCAAGGAACTCTACACACCGAAGGGTCTGCGTACCCTGTCGCCTAAGTCCGGCAATTACCGCCCGCTCTACCGCGGTGGACAGCAGGAGCGCGACCGTAACTTCCACAACGGACCCGTTTGGCCATCCACCCTCTCGGCGTACGGCAAGGCCTATCTGCGCGTCTATCAGCATAGCGGCGAGAGTTTCATGCGTCGCCTGCTCGTAGGATTTGAGGCGGAGATGAGCGAGCTCTGCGTAGGTACGCTCAACGAGCTCTACGATGGCAACCCGCCCTACAAGGGACACGGCGGCATGAGCTATGCACCCAGCGTAGCTGCTGCACTCACGGTATTTAACGAACTGCGCGCAATGGAGCAAGCCGCTGCCGCAGAGAACAACGACGAACAAAAATAATAGGAATGATATGAAAGCGTTAATGTTTGGTTGGGAGTTTCCCCCTCATATCCTTGGTGGTTTAGGTACAGCCAGCTACGGTCTGACCCGCGGTATGGCGCAACAGGAAGATATGCAAATCACCTTCGTTATCCCCAAACCTTGGGGTGATGAGGATCAGTCGTTCCTGCGTATTATCGGTGCCAACAGCATTCCTGTCGTTTGGAAGGATGTGGATTACAACTACGTCCGCCAGAGAATGGAAGGTCGCATGTCGCCCGAAGAGTTCTATAATTTCCGCAACGGTATCCACTACGACTTCACGCGTATCGGTACCGACGATCTCGGCTGCATCGGTTTCTCCGGTCGTTATCCGGACAACCTGCTCGAGGAGATCAGCAACTACGAGGCTGTAGCCTCCGTTCTGGCACACTCGCTGGATTTTGATATCATCCACTCTCACGACTGGTTGACCTATCCGGCAGGCGTGTTCGCCAAGCACATCAGCGGCAAGCCGCTCGTTATCCACGTGCATGCTACCGACTTCGACCGCTCACGCGGCAATGTCAACCCCACCGTCTTCAGCATCGAGAAACGCGGTATGGAGGAAGCTGATCACATCATGTGCGTAAGTAACCTCACCCGCAACACCGTTATCGAGAAGTATGGCATACCTGCCTACAAGGTTTCTACCGTCCACAACGCCGTAGAGCCGCTGCCTAACCCCGAGGAGTTCGTCAAGCATCCGCGTAAGGACAAGCTCGTAACGTTCCTGGGCCGTATAACGATGCAGAAGGGACCTGAGTTCTTCGTGGAGGCCGCAGCACGCGTGCTCGCCAAGACCGATGGCGTACGCTTCGTCATGGCAGGCTCGGGCGACAAGATGCAGGAGATGATCGACCTCGTGGCCAAGCGCGGCATAGCTGACAAGTTCCACTTCCCCGGCTTCATGCGTGGCAAGCAGGTGCAGGAAATGCTCTGTGAGTCCGATGTGTATATCATGCCGTCTGTCTCCGAGCCCTTCGGCATATCGCCGCTCGAGGCGATGCAGGTTGGCTGCCCGTCGATCATCTCGCACCAGTCAGGCTGCGCCGAGATCCTCACCCACGCCATCAAGACCGACTACTGGGATATCGACGCCATGGCGGACGCTATCTACGCCATCGTCAAGTATCCCGCTATGTACAAGTCCCTCAGCGAGCTGGGTAAGGAAGAAGTGAACAACATCAAGTGGTACGATGCCGGCCTCAAGGTGCGTCGCATCTACGACGGTGTAATCAATCACACCCTCTAATCTTCAATTTTCCATACGGCTTTAGCCGATAGTTCGAGGCTTTTGCCGAAATATGAAATTTTCAAATCTTCAAATCGCATAAAATTATCGCCTTATGAAAAATATAAGTTTTTGCTTCCAGATGCACGCACCGTTCCGCATGAAACGTTATCGTTTCTTTGATATCGGTGCCGACCACTACTACTACGAGGACATGCAGAGCGAGGATCAGGTTCAGTACCTGGCATCCACCTCTTACCTCCCGTTGTGCCAGACGCTGCAGGAGATGATCCGCCTCAGCCGTGGCAAGTTCCACTGCGCTTTCGCTATCTCGGGCGAGATGCTGGAGATGTTCGAGCAGTTCGTTCCGGAGATGATTGACTCGCTCAAGGCACTGGCTGACACCAAGTGCGTCGAGTTCGTAGCTATGCCTTACGCCTACTCGCTTGCCTCGCAGTACGATGCCAACGAGTTCACTGCACAGGTGAAGCAGCACGCCGACAAGCTCCAGGAGCTTTTTGGCCTGAAGTCCACCACCTTGTGCAACACCGAGCTCCTCTTTGACGACGAGCTGGCAATCAAGGCACAGAAGCTCGGCTTCAAGACCTGCATGACCGAGGGCTCGAAGCACCTGCTGTCATGGAAGTCGCCGAACTTCGTTTACTCGCCTGCCGCTGCGCCTAAGATGAAGCTCCTGCTGCGTAACGCTCCTATCTCTGACTCGCTGTCGTTCCTCTTCTCCGACAGCTCATGGCCCGGCTACCCGATGGATGCTGAGAAGTTCACCCAGCAGGTTGTTGATCTGCCTAAGGAGGAGGATCTCGTCAACATCTGGCTCGGAGCCGAGACCTTCGGTATTCGCCAGCAGGCCGCTACGGGTATCTTCGAGTTCCTGAAGGCTATCCCCTACTTCGCTCTGGAGAAGGAGATTGGTTTCCTCACGCCGTCAGAGGCCGGCAAGAAACCTGCGGTTGACAGCCTGGCTGTGCCGTTTGCCAACACTTGGTGCGGTGAGGCTAAGGATCTGGCTCCGTTCGTAGGCAACGACCTGCAGCAGGAGGCGCTGAACAAGCTCTACGCTGTAGCCGAGCGCGTACACCTCTGCCAGGACAAGAACCTCAAGCGCGACTGGCTCCACCTGCAGGTTGCGGATAACTTCCTGTACATGAACCACATCAACGCCGGCAACACACACTTCGAGTCGGCTTACGATGCGTTCATCAACTACATGAACATCCTCTCCGACTTCCTCCAGCGCGTCGAGGAGCAGTACCCGACCACCATCGAGAACGAGGAGTTGAATGGCCTCTTGAAGACCATCAACAACCAGAACCAGGAGATCGAGGAGCTCCAAGCCGAGATCCAGAAACTCCGCGCCCGCAAGAAAGCATAACCGCCGGAAGGCTAACAGCCATTTCGGGGTTTTTAAGGTTTTTGTCTAATAGTACCCCATCGCAATTTTTGAATAATTTTTGGGTAATTTTTGACTAAAAAACTATTCATCATCGCTTGTATCTTGCTCGTCGCCGCTACGGTGACAGGTAAGGAGAAAATGCCAGCGCCCGCTTTGCGGACGTGGCATTTCTCTCCTGTGCTCATCACTCCCGACACCATCTACGACATCCCCGACACCGTGCATCTCAACTTCCCGATGCACACCGCCAACAACGACTACAGCATAGCCTCCGCCTACAACGGCAACTTCGTCTCACCCATTGAGGCCAAGTTGTTCTTCGACCGCCGCCAGCCCACCGACAACCCCTTCGTGCACGCGTACGCACCCTATATTATCACACCCGCGCAGACGCGGTTCTTCCGCACCAACCTCCCGTTCTCCACTATCTCCTACCGCAAGGGCTTCAAGACCTACCGCGAGGAGAACGATCTCGAGGTGCTGCTGTCGGGAAACATCCGCGAGGATCTGAATGTCGGCGCGCAGATCAACTACTTCAACTCCATCGGCCACTACGCCTCGCAGGAGGCCAAGACCGTCAATGGCAGTGCGTTCCTCTCCTATAGCGGCTATAACTACGCTATCCACGGTGCCTTCGACTTCGCCACGCTCTCTAACTTCGAGAACGGAGGTCTCACCCGCACCTCCGACCTCGGCGGAGCACTCAACCCCGAGGATATTGACGTCAACCTCGCCGGTATGTCCGGCGTGCGCTATCTCGCCGGCTACGTCAATCATTCGTACACCTTCCGCACGCAGGATAGTCTGCCGTTGCTGACTATCCGCCACGCCTTCGACTTGCAGGACGCTACCAAACGTTACGTTGAGCAGAATGCCAATCAGGGCTTCTATGCCAACACCTACGACACTCTGCATACCAACACCCGCGACACAGCCGATGTGCTCACCATCAGCAACACCCTCGATGTCACTTTCCACGAGGAGTTCAACCGTCTGCTACGCTTCGGCTTTGATGTATATGCCCGCAACGAGGCACAGCGTTACACCATGCAGAACGACACTCTCGGCACGTCGTTCCATTGGGTCAACAACACCTTCGTCGGCGGAGCGCTTTACATGCGTCAGCACCGGTACGTCCACTACGACTTCAACGGCGAGGTCTGCGTCGTGGGCTACAAGATCGGCGAGTTCCGGGTCAATGGCAACGTCAATGCCGGTTTCCGTCTGGGTAAGGACAGCCTCACCCTCTCCGCCAAGGCCTACGTCCGCAACCAGACGCCCTCGTACTACCTCCAGCACTACTCGTCGAATCACTTCCGCTGGGATAACAGCTTCGGCAAGACCTACCGCTTCTTCGTCGGCGGACAGGTCGCGTACCCCACCACCTGGGTCAAACCGGCGGTCGATGTCAGCTTTGAGAACATCACCCGCCTCATCTATTTCGACGCCAACGGCCTCCCGCGGCAGCACGACGGAAACGTGCAGGTCATAGCCGTCAATGCTCACCTCGACCTCACTACACCCTGGCTGAACTTCGAGAACAACGTCGTTTGGCAACATTCGACCAGCGCCGTCCTCCCGCTACCGGCTATCAGCCTCTATAGCAATCTGTACTACCACGGCAGCTGGTTCCGCCGCGCCATGGATGCCCAGTTCGGCGTCAATGTCCGCTACCACACGGCCTATTACGCCCCCTTGCTCTGTCCCGCCACCTCGCAGTTCTGCACTCAGTCCGAGACCCTTGTCGGCAACTACCCCGTCATCAACGTCTATGCCAACTTCTACGTCCGCTTGATCCGCCTGCGTTTCTTCGCCGAGTACCAGCACCTCAACGGCCACTTCATGGATCCCAACTACTTCTCCATGCCCGGCTACCCCCTCAACCCGCCCGTCTTCCGCGCCGGCCTCGCCTGGCACTTCTACAAGTAAAGCATCCTTTTTCCGCTTTACTGCGTAATTCCTCACTTTCTTCCACTCTCTCCGCAAAAATCTTTGCATTCCTCTTGCTTTTTTCCAAACAAAATTGTATTTTTGCACAATTTTTTGCATATTGATTAGGGGATAGTCCGTTTTGAACTGTCCTAATAATAGAGTTACCAAAGAAAAACATACCGGTTTATTTAAACATGGGATTATTCAGTAACCATAAAACCGCAATACGTAAGCGGGAGTTTGAGCAGTTATACGACACATACAGCCGTCGTATATATAGTTTTGCTATGCGTCTGTCGGGCGGCGACACATGGCTGTCGGAGGAGGTAGTGCAGACAACGTTTATGCGTCTGTGGGAGCATTGGGATAGTCTTGATGACAAGCAGGCGGCGTTGGGCTATCTGTTCTCTACCGCCAAGAATATCTTCCTAAACTATTGCGAGCACGAAATGGTGAAGTATGTCTATCAGGAATACGTGCTCCAGCACGGTTCGGAGCTCAGCTCTGAGCAAGAGAACCGTCAGGACGCCCATTCGCTTGAGACTTATCTGAAGCAGTTGGTGGAGAATATGCCTCCTATGCGAAAGAAAGTTTTCATCATGAGCCGATACGAACACATGCCGAACAAAGAAATTGCCGCCGCTCTGGGCATCAGCGAAAAGACTGTTGAGGTGCATATCACCTTGGCGCTTCGCGAACTGCGTGAGCGGTTGAACGACTAAATATTTCAACAATGAAAGAGTTATTTGATAAGTACCTTTCTGGTACAGCGACAGCGGAAGAGCGTGAGAGCCTGCTTCGTCACCTGCGTGATGACGAACTTTTAGCAGGCTGGCTTCGTGCAGACATCGAGTACACGGAAGGTGGCATGCCGGAGCCTATCCGCGAACGTATATTGAGGAATATCTATTCCTCCGTGACACCGGCGAGCAACGATCAATCTGCCAGCCGGACGCAGCATCGCGCATTCGTGTGGCGTCGCTGGCGTGTGGCTGCTGTCGTTTCAGCCATTGTAGCGTTGTCAGTGGCACTTGGATGGTCGCTGCTTCGTCAGCAAGCTGCCGGTACGGACATGCCAATGGGAGATATCGTTGTGAGCACGGGTATGGGTGAGCATAGCCACGTCACCCTGCCGGACGGCACGATGCTGACTCTCAACGCCCAGACAACGGTACGCTACAATATGTCGTCCGGGACGCGTCATGCTGTGGTGGACGGTGAGGCGTACTTTGAGGTGGCACGCGACACCTTGCATCCGTTTGTCGTACAGGCTGCTCAGGCACAGGTCACCTGCCTCGGCACAGCGTTTAATGTGCGCAATTATGCGGACGAGAAGAATGTATCTGTTGTCTTGGTTGAAGGCAAGGTACGCGTCAATGCAAAAGATGCCGACCTCACCATGGAGCCTGGCAGTCGCGTCGTGATGGATAGGCAGACCCTCGCCCTCTCCAAACACACCGTGCGGGCTGCCGACTACACCGCCTGGCTCAACGGCGAAGTCAAGTACAACAACCAGACACTCGAGGAAATCGCCGCAGAGTTGTCGCGCAACTATAACATCAAGTTGGTCATCACCAGTGACGAACTCAAGCAGGAACGCTTTACCGGCTATCTCGGACACGCCTCGTTGCGTAATATTCTCGACGTCATGTGTCTCGCTGCAAATATGAACTACCACATTGCCGACGACACCGTCGTGTACGTGTACGCACGAAAATAATTAAGGAACGATAGTATAAGTACTTAATTTAATAAATTTATATATACCATGAAACATTTTACATCTCTTCTTTTGTTATGGCTGCTCTGTTGTACAAACATCCATGCGGCTACACAGACACATTCCTATGACGGCAACAAGACTGCCGCAGAGAACGGAACCGCTCTGCAGGCGGCTATCTCCGGCGCATCGTCAGGTACAGAGATCAAGGTGCAGGCTGGTACCTATGTAGGCAACTTCACCATGAAGGAAGGTGTGAACGTCAGTGGTGGGTGGAACAGCACGTTTGACGCACAAACTGACTATGCTACAGTGCTTGACGCCAATGCAAGCGGACGAGTGGTCAATCAGGCGGCGGCTTTTAAAACGTTGACGGTGTGGAGTAATCTGACTATTCAGAATGGTAAACTGACGAGCAAACAAACAGACCAATTGGGAGCGGGTGTTGCTTTGAATAAAAAGGGTCAGGTGAAACACTGTCTGATTCAGAATAACACATTCAATTATCAAGATAACTGCTTAGGTGGCGGCGTAGGAAACGATGCTGTGGATGCCAATACGGATGTCTGTGTGGACGATTGTTGGATTAAAAACAATTGCGGCACACATGGCGGTGGTGTACGAATTAGAGGAACTATACAAAATTCCATCATTGAAAACAACAACACAAAAGATGTAAAAGCTGGTCCATGTGGTGGTGTACATCTTCAAGGTGGACGAATGGTAAATTGTATTGTACGTGGCAACACCAGTGGTGGTGATACCGGCGGTGTGCGAGCTTTGAATACAAGTTTAATTGAAAACTGTACAATTGAAAACAACATCTCATTAGGAAAAACCGGCGGTGTGTCATTGGAAGGAACATCAACCTTATCCAATACTATTATTCAAAACAACACCTCTACTACTGAATGCGGTGGTGTTCGCTCTGCAGCAAAATCCAATATATACAACAACCTGATTTACAACAACACAGCCGGCACCGAAAAAGGAGGATTGGCTATTGAGAGTGCTCTGCCAAACGTGATTGGAAATACTATTGCATGCAACAATCAACTGACCGGCACAGGATCTAAAGCCGGTGTGTTTATAACCAATACACTCTCTGCAAACGGTACATTCTTCGTTAACAATGTCGTATGGGGCAATATGTCAAATGGTACGGTGGAAAGCCAAGGGGTTTATTATATTTCCCGTTATGACAAAACGGCAGGTCAGCGCAGTTATAACGCGATCAGTGGTCAGAAAGGTGATGATAGTGCAGATACATCCATCCAGCTAACAGCCGATGACCCCGGTTTTACAGATGCAGCCAATGGTGACTTTTCCCTGACGTCTTCTTCTATTCTTCTTGACCGTGGTTATAGTGCCAAGGCAACCGTGGAAATGGATCTCGCAGGCAATGCTCGTATCTCGGGCACAACGGTTGATATAGGCTGCTATGAATACCAATATCCTGTTTTGGCAGACAACTATGTTCACCCCGACGAGGATCTGCAAGAAGCCATTGACGCTACGTCAGCAGGCACAACCGTTTATGTACAAGCTGGTACGTACTATGGCAACTTCACCATGAAGGACGGTGTGAACGTTAGTGGCGGTTGGAACGAAGATTTCACTGCTCAAACCGATTTCTCCACTATCCTTGATGCTAATGCCAGCGGACGTGTAGTTAATCAGCCGAGTAATTTTGCATCGTTAACAATCTGGAGCAACCTTACCATCCAGAATGGTAAACTCACAGAAAGTCTTGACACATATGGTGCCGGTGTATTCCTGCGCAAGAACGGTCAAGTCAAACATTGTATCATTCAGGACAACACTTTCACGTATAGTGGTACTTGTATAGGCGGTGGTGTAGGCAACAATGAGGTGAACGAGCATTCGGATGTATTGATAGACGATTGTATTATTCGCCGCAATCTGGCTACGCACGGAGGTGGTGTACGTATAGTAGGAACAATCCAAAACTCCGTTATTGAAAACAACTCCACAACCAATAACGCAGGCGGAGGTGTTCACTTGTTTAACGGCGGTTGTATGTACAATTGTATTGTGCGCAACAACACTGCAGGAACCGTTTCCAATTCCTCAACAGGTGGTGTCCGTATGAGCGGAACGGCAGGAACGATGGCCAACTGTCTGATTGTAGGGAATCATGCGACGGACAGAATTGGCGGTGTGTCTTTGGAGACTAACACTCATACCGTGTATAGCAACACAATCGTAGGCAACTCACAAGCTTCTTCCACCAACCCGGATTGGTGTGGTGTTCGTCTGAATGTGGGCGGTCCGTTGCAATTCTGCAACAATGTTGTATGGGGCAACAAGGCAAACGGTGCGGTGCAAGCCAGCCAGATACTTGTTTTGGAATCCTATGCTGCGCAAGCCAACAACTTTGTTAACAACGCATTGGTTTGGAGTGGTAAACTCTCCGATGGCAATGATTTTGTTGTCCCGAGCACTATCTTCCTAACCGAAGATCCGTTCAAAGATGCTGCCAATGGTGATTACACGCCTACTGCCGGCTCCGGCTTGATTGACTCAGGTCACGGTGGTTACTTCCATGGCACTACAGACCTCGCAGGTAACACGCGCAAACAAGGAACGATTGACCGTGGCTGCTATGAACAGGCTGCGTATAGCCGCGAGGTTACCGAAGGGCGGTTCGGAACAATCTGCCTGCCGTATGATGTGCCGGCTGATGCCATTGTCGGCGCAAAAGTATATAAGGTCATATCGTTTGCCAGTGATGCAAAGGCAGGCTTGCTACTTGAGCAGGTCAACGCAATGACTGCAGGCAAACCCTATTTCTTCTCATCGGAAGCAGACAAGGTTGTATTTGCCTATCTTGCTACAGGCGATGCCGCAATCGCTGGCAGCGAGAACGGCTTGCATGGCACTCTTGCTGAAGAGGCAATCAGCGGCGCAGACTACTATGTGCTGCAGAACAATCTGCTCTGCCCGGCAACGGCAGGTGAGATAACTCTGGCTGCCAACCGCGCATACCTGATGTTCTCCGAAGTGCCGGACTATGAGGAGGCTGCTCCTTCACCGATTCGCCGCGTGATTACTATTCAGCAGACTGAAAACACTGCTACAGGCACCGACCAAATGGTAATTGATAAATCCGTAAATGGTAAATTCATCCGTGATGGACAACTGCTGATAATCCGAGATGGAAAGACGTATAACGTATTGGGATTGTAATACATCAGAAACTACAAATTTGATAACCCTTCAAATACCACAATTATGATGAAGAACAATTATATCGCTCCACGTACGGAGCAAGAGATACTGACACATACCATCCACTTATTGGGAGGAAGCGGCGATGTTGGTCTGTCCCAGACTCCTGCTAATCCTTCCTATCCGGGAGGTGGTGATTAACAAGTCTATAACATGATTATATAATCCTTAAAATTTTTACTTATGAAAAAGATTTTCCTTTTTGCACTAAGCCTGTTGGCAAGTGCAGGGCTGTTCGCCCAAGTGCAGGTGACTGCAGACAAGACAGGTACCGAACTGCAAGCGGCCATTAATGCTGCCGAGGCAGGCACAACCGTTTATGTGCAAGCTGGCACCTATGAAGGCAACTTCACAATGAAGGAAGGCGTGAACGTCAGCGGCGGCT
>CAMIZG010000061.1 GCA_946403215.1 uncultured Bacteroidales bacterium
GATAGGCTAACGCCGTGCAAGATCTGAAGATTAGTATGAAAAGAGCACTATTTGCAGGGACATTCAATCCGTTTACAGCAGGTCACTCGGATATAGTGAAGCGCGGATTGGAATTATTCGATGAGGTGGTGATAGCCATCGGCGAGAATCAGGACAAACCATCCGCAAATATCAACGAGTGTCTGGAGGCCATACGTGCCGTATATGAGGACGATCCTCGAGTGCGTGTGGCGGTTTACCGGTCGCTGACTGTGGATTATGCTCGTGAGATAGGCGCTTGTGCCCTGCTGCGTGGCGTAAGGACGGTGGCGGACTTTGAGTACGAGCGTCAGATGGCCGATGCCAACCGTGCGCTAAGCGGCATAGAGACCGTGGTGCTGTTCAGTCGTCCTGAACTGAGTTACATCACCTCGTCACTGGTGCGCGACCTGAAGAAACATGGAGCGGATATCTCGGCGCTGGTGGCGCGTCAATATTCAAATCGATAAACATTAAGCAGGGAAAATGAAACGAGTTATATGTATATATGCCGCACTACTGAGTATTGCTCCTGTCTTTGCACAGAGCAAATCGGCACGTGCCGAACAATCCATCGTAGTGTTTAATGATGTACTGCGTCATCTGGACGTAAGTTATGTAGATACTCTACCCTACGAGAAGTTGACCGAGACAGCTATCAACCAGATGCTGCGCCAGGTGGATCCGTACACCGTGTATTATCCCAAGGACAAGGACAAAGAGTTGAAGATGATGACCACCGGCAAGTACGGCGGCATCGGGTCTATCGTTCAGCAACGCGAGGAAAAGACCGATAGCACCAAGTCGGCAAAGAAAGACAAGAAAGCCTCCAAATACGTTATTATATCCGAGCCTTACGAGGGCAAGCCTGCGCAGAAAGCCGGCTTGATGGCGGGTGACCGCATACTGGAGATTGACGGCAAGAAGATGGCCGACAAATCCGTATCGGAGGTTAGCGACCTGCTGCGCGGCACGCCGCACTCCACCCTCACGATCAAGGTGCAGCGCTACGGTACGCCTGAACCGCTGACCTATACGCTTGAGCGCGAGGAGATCAAGCTGCCGGCTGTCAGCTACTATAGCATGCTGAACGATCAGGTGGCTTATGTATCCTTCAACGAGTTTACAGAGCACTCAGCCGATGATGTGCGCAAGGCATTGGACGAACTGGTGAAGCAGCAGGGTGCCCAGGCGCTTGTGTTCGACCTGCGTGACAATGGCGGAGGAATAATCGACGAGGCGGTGAAGATTGTCAACCTGTTTGTAAAGAAAGGCCAGACCGTAGTATCCACTCGCGGCAGGAGCAAGCAGTCAGAGCGAATCTATTGCACCACGCAGGAGGCAACATATCCGGATATGCCTCTCGTGCTGCTGGTGAACAAGAACAGTGCCTCGGCATCCGAGATAGTAGCCGGCAGTTTGCAAGACCTGAAGCGTGCCACGCTGATTGGTGAGCGAACGTTTGGCAAGGGGTTGGTACAGAGCGTGCGTTCTGTAGCATTTGACGGGTACGTCAAGCTCACGACCGCCAAGTACTACCTGCCATCCGGCCGGTGCATTCAGGCTATTGACTACAGCAAGCACCAAGGCAAGGCGGAAAAAGACACCACAGGCGGTATATTGCCGGATATCTTGATGCCTGACAGCAGCCGAAAGGTAGATATCAGTTATACGCTCTATACCAAGCAGTTGTTCTATGATTATGCTACGCGCTACCGGATTAAGCATGAGTCGATAGCACCGGCGAAAGAGTTCAAGTTGACGGACGAGGATATAGAGGATTTCTGTGCCTTCCTGGATGAGGAAGGCTTCACGTACGAGACCGAGACGAGCAAGTTCTTCAGCGAGATGCTTGAGATGGCTCAACACGAGGATCTGGATTCCACGACGATAGCCTCTCTGAAGGCTTTTGAACCTCAGTTGCAGCCTTCGTTCCGGGAGGCTATAGCGCGTCATAAGGCCGAGGTAAGCGAGATGCTGGAGGCCGAAATCATAGAACGCTACTACTACCAACGCGGTCGCACGGAATATATGCTCAAGCATGATAGAGAGTTGGACAAAGCACTTGAAGTATTAGGTAAGCGATGAAACACAGGCTGAAATACATATTTGTGTTCGCTCCTCTGCTATTGGCGTCATGCGCCAATCGCGGTTCGGGCCCCCAAGGCGGTCCGCGGGACACGGTGCCTCCTACTCTAATCAAGCAGACACCAGTCAGCGGCATATGTAACTTCACGGGCAAACAGATCGTGCTGCAGTTCGACGAGTATGTCCAGCTGGACAATGTGGCGGAGAACGTACTCATCTCCCCACCGCAGCAGACGCCACCTAATGTCAAAGCAATCGGCAAACGTGTTGTTGTGACGTTTGAGGAGCCATTTCGCGACAGCACGACCTACACGATTGATTTCGGGCGAGCTATCTGTGACTACAACGAGAAGACGCCGTTGGGCAACTTCTCCTATTCGTTTGCCACAGGTGACTATATTGACACGCTGGCAATGTTTGGCAAGGTGATTAATGCCGAGGACCTCAATCCCGTGCAGGGCGTAGTGGTGGGTGTGCATGAGAATCTGCATGACAGTTCGTTTGCCACTATCCCGTTCACGCGCGTGACGAAGACGGATTCCACGGGTCAGTTCGGCGTGCTGAATATGCGCGGCGGCAACTACCGCATATATGCTTTGCGCGACGTGAGCAAGGATTACCTGTATCAGCCCTCCGAGGCGCTGGCATACACGGATGAGATATTCTCGCCCACATTGGCCTGCGACAGTGACAGCGCGTGGTATCATGTGCCCGACACAATCGTGTTGCGCCTGTTTACCGAAAACAAGACACGCCATTACTTCATGCGTGCGCTGCGCGACAAGGAGCAACACTACTTTACCTTGCTGTTCTCCGCTCCTCAGGATGATCTGCCTACTATCGTCGCCTTGCCGCCCGATGGCGCGGATTCGACAATCAACAATCAACAATCAGCCGATGCTTCCCGGGTGGATTTCACGCAATATATGCTCTGTCAGGCTAACCCCACCAAAGACACCCTCGTGTATTGGCTGACGGACTCATCGGTAATCAGGATGGACACGCTGCGCTTTCTGATGACCTACAAGATGTCCGACTCGCTCTATCAGCTGGTGGACACGACCGACACCGTTCAGGCCATCTATCGCCATCCGCGTATGTCGCAGAAAGCCTTGGAAGCCAAGCAGCGCAAGAACGCGAACCGTACTGTTGAGATCAAGACCAATGCCTCGCGTAAGTTCGATATATACCGTAGTGTCGAATGGTACGCAGCCACGCCCATACATGACGTCAGTCCTGACAGCCTGCATCTGCTCGAAAAGGTAGATACCTTGTTGCAGCCTGTAGCGTTTTCTCTTGAGCCATCAGATTCGTCGGGTCTGCGATATACCCTGCAAGCCAAGTTGAAGCCTGAGCATAGCTATGTGCTGCGTATTGACTCGGGGGCGATGCATGACATCTACGGCGTGACGAACAAGCGATATGAGACGGAGTATAAACTGCGCTCCCCTGACGAATACTCGACCCTAACGATCCGCCTGACACATTTCGACCCGCGCGCACGTGTACAAATATTAAATGAAAAGGATCAAGTTGTGCGCGAGCTGCCAGCCCAAGCTGAAGGTGCAGTATTCAAGTACCTGGAGGCCAAGAGCTTCTACGTGCGCATGTATATTGATGCGGACGGCAACGGTCAATGGACCACAGGTGACTGGGCCCTGAAGCGTCAGCCTGAACCGGTGTATTACTTCGACAAGAAACTCACGCTCCGGGCCAACTGGGAGTTTGAGGAAGAGTTTGACCATCTGGCATTACCGCTGCTCAAACAGAAACCTCAGGCACTCATCCAAACAAATACCGGCAAGAAGAAATAATCTTCTGCCGGTATTTTTCTCTCCCGATTACAACGTCCGATCACGTTTTCGATTACAACGTCCAATCACGTTTTCGATTACAACGTCCGATAACTTTTTCGCTTGCAACATCGCCTACGATTCAGGCCAAGGATTGTAGGTGATGCCAGCCATCGTCTCCATCCGCCGGTGTGCGAGTGACAGTAATCGGTTGACCTCTTGTGCGCGCGGCTGCGATTTGTCGGGGAAGATGGGTTCGCCTATCTCCACTTGCAGCAGCGGTAGATTCTTCGGACCGAACAATCGGTAAATTCCAGTACGTTCACGGTAAGTTATCACGCACGGAAGCAACGGCATTCCGTACTTGTATGCCATGGTGAACGCCCCCTTCTGGAAGGGGCGAAGGGGTTTGTAGAAGTCCCATCGCTTTGCTTCGGGGAAGATATGTATCCAATAGCCTCTGCGATGAAATTCGTCGAATGCTTCGTTGAACTTCTTCATGGCAGCCATACCCGCCCCGGCGTCGGGAATCGGTATGCCGCCTGCGCTCTTCATGTAGAAGCCGTCTTTGGTACCGAAGTTTGGTGCAAACATGGGTATCTTAACATTGTATGGTACGCGTGCAGCCAAGAGCACGCAGGGACAATCAAGACGGAAGCAATGGTTAGCAATGGTGATGGCACCGCCGGCAAGTTGCTCCTTGTACTTGGTGAGGATCTCCCTACCCTTGAAGCGCAAACCCATCTTCAGGCGTAGTGATATGCGCATCAGGAATCGAACGATCAGTGTGACGAGGACAACATTGTTCACTCGCTGTCTCAGACTATCGTCGATAAACGGGTAATTCTCATCCACCGTGAAGTGCGAGGTGAACTTTGGCTTCACCAATTGAGTATAGGGGTTGTCCTCGGGATAAGTGATGCCTACGTCAGGCACATATGTGCCTTCGGCTACGCGTAATTCATCGTATTTGCTCATATATTATCAGTATTGCGTACAAGGGTGGGAAAATGGCATGGTCTGCATCCGTAACTACTTATCCACAAACCGTAGCTCGACGCGTCGGTTAAGCTGCTTTCCTTCCTCGGTTGAGTTGTCGGCTACAGGTTGTGATGATCCGTAGCCTTTTGCCGTAAGCATATTAGGATCGCATCCGACCTGCACCAGGAAGTCGCGCACTGAATCGGCACGCTGCTGTGAGAGCACCTTGTTCTTCCGTGCGTCGCCTGATGAGTCGGTGTGACCGCTGATCTCTACGCGGAAGTTATGCTTGTTGATGATAGCCGCCACGCGCATGAGCTCGTCCTCCGACTGGGGGAGCAGTTCATATTCGTTGACGGGGAAGAACAGGTTGTTGACCTGTACTGCAATCCCCTCGTCCACCATCTGCTTGTATGATACGAGTTGAATCTCCTTCTCTATGGTTGTCATCTCTGTTATGTCGCGCAGGTCAATGTTGTTGGACAAGGGATAGAAGCGGTCGTCATCGATGTAATAACCGTACATTCGTCCGAGCGGCAGGACGAGGAAGAACGATCCGTCCGCGACGTTCGTCTCCGACTGACCGATCTGCTTGTGCATATCGAGGTCTTCCCATCGAATGGCCACCTTGACCGGCTTCCCAGCTCCGTCAGTAACATGTCCGGAGATGGTAGCAACGGCATTCGGACGCATACTCTCGGGCAGAACAACGCTGAAGATGTCATCACCATCGGAAAAATAGGCAGTCTTGCCATCGGTGGTGAACTTATATCCCCAGTCGTTGCGCGGGGTGTTGAGCTGCTTGCCGATGTTCACCGGTTCGCTCCACTCTGTCCAAGAGTCGTCGTTCAGACGCGTGGTCTTATATACATCCAATCCTCCCAGTCCGCCATGGCCAGCCGAGCTGAAGTAGAGTGTCTTCATGTCGGGGTGGAGGAAGGGGGCACGATCCACGTATGGCGTATTGATGGTTGATCCTATCTCAAACGGGTCCCCCCATCGGCCAGCCGTGTCGAGCAGGGAGACGAAGATGTTGATAGATGTATCCTTCTCGTAAGGCGTAGGATAGTATGCGGCAAACAGCATTGCCTTGCCGTCGCTGGAGATCATGGCGTCACATTGCCAGGATGATATATTGATGTTATCCGGGAGTGGCGTCATACTACTCCACCCGTCAGTTGTGCGCGTGGTGAGTTGCAGTTTGCCATCCTTGAACACAATCAGTGTGGCTCCGTTGGTGCTCACGGAGTGCACGCCCTCGTGTGTGCTTGCGGTGGACAGTTGCTTGAGAACGGATGAGGGTAGCCACTCTCCCGTTGAGTCCTTGACGGACACGAATATATCCTCACCGCCAAGGTTATCCTTACGTCCTTGCCCGACGAAGTAGAGCGTATTGCCGCTGGCGGAAGGGATAGGAATATACTCCTTGCCGTCGTCGGAGTTGATGTTGGCGGACAAGGGGCGCTTCTCAATCTTCTCGTCCTTGGCACGCAGGATGGAGAGTAGCGACTGGTACATCCTGTCCTGTCCGAACTGCGATGCGAACTGCTCGCAGTATCGGATGCATGCCTGTGTGTTGCCGGCATTGAGGTCCGAGGCTATGGCCAGCACCAGTTGGTCGTAGGCCAACTTGCTCGGTGCGGCCGAGCGGATGAACTGGTCCACAGGGATTGCTTTCTCCTCGAAGAACTGCTTGCAAGCCGCCAGGACTTGCGTCTCCCTGTCGGTTATCTCGGGGAAATGGCTGTTTGGGTAACGGCTGTACAGGTCGCGTATGTCATCGAGTTGTCCGGATGCTGTATGAACCTTGTGCATTACGAGCCAGCAGGAGTCGAGCATCGGGTCGTAGAAGTTATTATATCCGAACTTGGCTATATTATAGTTCGTCCCCTGTACCGCGAGCCTCATCATCTCCCGCTGCAGGAGCATTGTCTGCGGGAGTTTGTCGGGGTTGGTGCTGATGGCCTCCGAGCGGTAGCTGCGCCAGTTGTCGGCGGTTATATTGCCCTGCTGCGTGTCTGGCTGATAGATGCCCAACACCTCGAGGACGCGGGGGCTGTAAGGGTACTGCCTGATGTAGTTCTCGCATGCATCCTTTCTCTTGGTGCGCGCTACGTTGTCAAATGCCAGGTCGTAGATCTTCTGCTGTGCCTCGGGTGCCTGGACGGCATCGGGATAGTGTTGGAGGAAGGTCTCGTAGGCCTTGATGGTGTTAGCGGCCGTTGCTTCGCGGTAGGCGGCTATGTCCCGCCATGCGATGACCTCGTCACGTATAGTCCGGCTGCACTCGGTGTAGGTGGTCAGGAATGCCTCGTAGGTCTCGACCTTATCGGCTTTGCGTGCAGCATCGCGTGCGGCAACGCAGCAGTTGTGTAGGGCTGCACGCACGGCATCCAGTGTCAATCCGCTCTTCTCCCACTTGGCCACATCCTTCTCCGAGCCTTCCTGATGCCGTTTGAGGCATGCGCATGCATACGTGTATGCCTTCTTTAAGTCTCTCGCGGGGTTAGCCGTGGCGTAGTACAGTTGCGTGGCGGCGTACAACAGCGGTACATCGTCGCTGTAAGGGCTGACCTTCTTCTGTAGGTCTTTCTCCACCTTGGCGTAGTCGCCTTTCTGAATCTGCTTCTGATAGGGATACTCCACTCCGTCGGCCAGGCATGTGATGCCAAGCGACAGGGCTATCAACAGGGAAAATATAGTCTTGTTCATAGTAGTCAAATGTTTGCAGGTTAATCTTCAACAGCTTGCTGTGTTCCGCTTTTCTTCTTGAGAGGGGTCAGCCGTATGTTCACCTCTCGTGTAGCCATCTGCTTGATGCCCCTCAGGTCGAGGGTCTGTGTCAGGGGCTGGTAGTTGTCGTCGTTGACGGTGTAGCTGTACACGTATCCGGGTTTGAGGACGTAGAAGTATGCTCCGTCGTCGGCCGTCACCCGGATCATTCCGGCATCGGCAGCCAGATCGTCGTTGTTCCACCGGATAGCGACCTTGGCAGCTTTGCCGCTGTTGTCGGTTACGAAGCCTGAGATGGCCACCACGGGCTCGGGGCGCATATCCTCCGGCATATCCATACTATAGACATCGCCATCGGATGAGAAAAAGGCGGTGGTACCATCGGTTGAGATCTTGTATCCCCAGTCGTCGTTGACTGTGTTGACCTGCTTGCCGAGGTTGACGGGCTCGCTCCACTCAGTCCAGCTGTTGGGGTTGAGGCGGGTGGATTTGAACACATCCAATCCTCCCAGTCCGCCATGGCCGTTCGAGCTGAAGTAGAGGGTGGTCATGTCAGGATGTAGGAAGGCCGTACGCTCCTGTCGGGCGGTATTGATGGTTGGTCCGAGATCGATAGGCTTGGTCCAATGTCCCGATGAATCCAGCAGGGATACGAAGATGTTGGTGGAAATATAAGCCTCCTGCGGCGTACCTTTCTTGGCGCTGAAGATCATCGCCTTTCCGTCGCTGGTGAGCATCACATCGGCCTGCCATTTGGCAATATTGATCTGTTCGGGCAGCGCCTTGGGTGTGCTCCACCCTGTGGCGGTCTTATGTGACGATTTGAGCTTTCCGCTCGAGAAGAAGATCATCTCCGTCCCATCGTTGGATATGGCCTCCGGTGCTTCGTTGTCCGAAACGGTAGACGGCGGGCTGACCAGTTGTGCTTTGGTCCATGCGCCTTTCTTGTTTTTGGTGCTGACGAAAATATCCTCGCCACCGGCATTGTCGCGGCGTCCGGATGCTGTGAAGTACATTGTCTGTCCGTCGATGGAGAAGATCGGGCAGATCTCCGATCCGTTCTTGGTGTTGATGGCATCGGAAAGTTTTTCGCGTTTTATCTCTTTGTCAACAGGCGCCTCCATCACCTCGATCAGGTGGTTGAAGCGTCGGTCGTCACCAAACTCGGGTCTGAACTGCTTGCAGTACGCGATGGCATCGTCCCACTTGCCCTTCTGGATATAATCGGCAATGTTCTCCACCATCATCTCGTATGCCAGCAGGTATGGTGCGGCCTTGTGGATGAACTGTGGTGCGTGCGGTGCGACCCCCCACCCGATCATTGCGCTGTCGTGGCGTGCTATGTCGGGGAAGCTGTTGCTCTTGTATTCCTTGTAGAACTCCTTGAACTTATCCACCGAACTGCAATCCATGTATATATCATGTAGCACGAGCCAGCAGGAGTCGCGGTAAGGTTGGATGAAGTTCTTGAATCCATGGTCGGCGATGAACAGATGTTTGTTCTTCTGGGCACAACGTGTGAGCGTGCGCTGCATGAGCAGTGCATAGACCATCTCGTACTTACTGGTGTCACTAATGCTCTTGTAAAGCACATAACTCTTTTCGTCCACCAGATCCTCGTAGTGTGATATGGGATATAGCTCGTTGAGCACATCCGGGCAACGGTGGCTGTTTGGGTAGTTCTTCAGGTAATCGGTGCTTGCCTTACGCGAGTTCAGACGGCGCAGTTTCTTGTACTCCGTCTCGTAGATATTCCACCATGCGCGTTCCACGAGCTTGGAGTCGGAGTAGCTGATAATGAACGACCTGTATGCCACAACGGTGTTCTCCTCCTGTGCCAGTCGGAAGGCAGCAGCCTCCTGCATGCCTCGTACCGTTTTCCGGATCTCGCTGCCCATCTTGGGGTACTTGTCCATCAGGGCTTTGTAAGCATCCGGTGTGTCTGTTTCCTTGGCAGCGCGGAGCTCCAGGCGGACGCAGTCGTCGATAGCGGATTGGAAGAGGAACTTGGAGAATCCCTTGCTGATCAGCTTGGTGGTCTCTTTGTCCTTCTTTGTCTCGGCGAGCTCCTTGCCTTTGCAGGCGTAGCGGTAGGCTTGCTCAATGTTCTTGTTGGGGTTGTCGGGAGCAGAGAACAGACATGCGGCCGCATAGAGCACAGTCAGGTCCTGTGGTTTCTTCTGCAGCAGCGATGCAATCTCGCTGTGTGCCTTGGCGTAGTCGCCTTTCTGTATCAGTTTCTGACACGGATAATCCAGATCGGCCGCCCAGCAGCATAATGCGCCACAAAGCACAAGGAATAAGGAGGTTACAATTTTTTTCATACGCGTTGATTTACTTCGGTTAAGGTATGCATTCACACCTCTTGAGAATTTTGGCTGCAAAGTTACGAAAAAAAATGTACATTTGCAAATCTCTCCTAAGAAAAATTGCAGTTTGCTGCATTTTTTATTGCCATAGCGCTACACATGCTTGCATGAACGTAGTGCTATGG
>CAMIZG010000062.1 GCA_946403215.1 uncultured Bacteroidales bacterium
AGTTGCTCAACCAGGACTCGAACCCAGACAGACAGAACCAGAATCTGTAGTGCTACCATTACACCATTGAGCAAAAGCGGGTGCAAAGGTACAACAATATTTTGATATTTGCAAATATTTTTTGAAAAAAATACGCAGAAATGCATCTTTTATGTATATTTTATAAGGTGAATGTGCATTTTTGTGGATTTTTATTTGCAAATCTGCAAATTTTTTTGTATCTTTGCAGTCGCTTTATGTGCGCTTATGGATATCACTACCCAAATACGTCAACCTATAGCCGACGAGTTCCGTCAGTACGAGAACCTGTACGAGCAAACGATGCGTTCGGAGAACGTGTTGCTTGATCAGGTGCTGCGCTACATCTCCGCCAAGCGGGGCAAGCAGTTGCGGCCGACGCTCGTTCTGCTCGCTGCCCGGCTCTGCCGCAGCGTGAGCGACAAGACGCTCCGTACCGCTGTAGCTCTGGAGATGCTCCACAACGCCAGTCTGGTGCATGACGATGTGGTGGATGCTTCGCCTACGCGTCACGGCGTGGCAGCGGTGCACGACCATTGGTCAAACAAGGTGGCTGTGCTCGTGGGCGATTGGATGCTGGCTAAGATGATCGGGATAATCGGTGAGGTCAGGAACGCGCAGATACTAAGCATCGTATCGCAGATGGCGCGCGCGCTGTCGTCCGGCGAACTGATCCAGCTGCACGCCGACAGTTCGATGTGGATCAGCGAGGAGCAGTACTTCAATATCATCGGCAAGAAAACAGCCGAACTCTTCGCTGCCTGCACCGAGGCGGGAGCTGTGTCGGCCGGAGCGAGCTACCGCCGGCAGACAGCCATGCGCACCTATGGCTACGAACTCGGGCTGATCTTCCAACTCAAGGATGATGTGCTCGACTACTCCGACAGCGAGGAGCTGGGCAAACCTACCATGGGCGACATCCGCGACGGCAAGGCTACCCTGCCGCTGCTCATCGCCCTGCAGCGCGCGCCCCAAGAGGAAGCCGCGCATATCCGCGAGATAGCCGAGGAGCTGAGCAGCCAGCAACGAACGCTATCCGTGCAGACGCAGAGTGAGATAGAGCAGCAGATCAAGAATTTCGTGATGCGCTACGATGGCGTGCGCTACGCGTACCAATTAATGCGCACGCATAAGGGAAAAGCCGAAGAAGCACTCGCCGTCTTCCACGACAGTGACACCAAGCAAGCCATGCTCACCCTGCTGGATTACATCATCAGCAGACTGTATTAGATCCGGTCAACTAGACGTCTAGTCAACTAGAAGACTAGTAGAAAACACACGAAACAGAAAAACACATTCACCATATGATACAATCAATGACCGGCTACGGGAAAGCCGAGAGAAAGTTAGAAGGCAAACGCCTGGTAGTGGAGATCAAGAGCCTCAACTCCAAGCAGATGGACATGAGCGTCCGTCTGTCGCCCGCGTTCCGCGGCCAGGAGCTGCAAGTGCGCAGCCTGCTCGGCAAGCAGCTGGAGCGCGGCAAGGTGGATGTGGCGATCTATACCGAGGAACTGACCGACCAGGCTGCCGGCGGATCATTCGCGCCGCTTAACCGTGCCGCATACGCCTTTCACATGCAGGAGCTGCGTGAGCTCTGCCCCGAACTGACGGACTGCGAACGCGCCTTGGCGGTGCTACGCATGCCCGATGTGACCCGAGCCGACGAACCGCAGGCCGTGACCGATGAGCAGTGGCAAGTGGTGGAGCAAGCCATCGCTGAGGCGGTAGAGCACTTCATCGCGTTCCGCGTGCAGGAAGGAGCGGCGCTGGAAGCTATGTTCACCGACAAGCTCGATGCCATCAGCAGCCTGCTGGCTGAGGTCGAACCATTCGAGAAGGGCAGGGTGGAGAACATACGCAAGCACCTGCTCTCCGGCCTGGAGAAACTGGCCGATGAGACCCGCAAGCAGGTGGATGGCAACCGCCTGGAGCAAGAGCTGATCTTCTACCTGGAGAAACTCGATATAACCGAGGAAAAAGTGCGCCTGCGCAATCATATCAAGTACTTCCGCGAGACGATGGCCGGCAGGGAGAGCGGAGAACCGAAAGCCGAGAGCCGAGAGGCAGGCGTGGGCAAGAAACTCGGCTTCATTGCTCAGGAGATGGGACGCGAGATCAATACCCTCGGCAGCAAGAGCAACCAGAGCGAGATGCAGATCATCGTTGTAAAGATGAAAGATCTGCTCGAACAGATCAAGGAACAGGTCCTCAACGTCCTGTAGCCTCAGCGGTCTTGGCTCTTTCAGCGTAGCGGTCTTATATCTAATAATTATGCAAAACATCATTTCTGTCATCGGCGGAGCGAATGTTGATTTGTCGGCTACCTTGTTCGACAGTTTTATTGCTGCGGACTCCAACCCCGGCAAGGTGGAGATCGGTTATGGCGGTGTGGCGCGCAACATTGCGCACAACCTCGCCCTGTTAGGCAACCGTGTGCAACTGCTCACGGCCTTCGGCGGCGATCTGTTCGGACGTCTGCTGCTGGATCACTGCAAGCAGCAGGGGATAAGCGTCAGCCTGTCAGCCAGCGTGGACAGCGAGCGCAGCGGTACGTACCTGTGCATCAATAACCACGGCGGAGAGATGATCGCTGCGGTGGCGGACACGGAGGTGATCCGTGTTATCACGCCCGAGTGGCTGGAGAAACGTGTGGGCGAGATCAACCTGTCGGATTATGTGGTGGCGGATACGAACATCAGCGAGGCGGCTATCCGCTATCTGATGGACAATGTGACCGTTCCCCTGCTCATCGACGGTGTGAGTACTACCAAGTCGCACCGCGTAGTCAATGCCCTGAGCACGAGCAAGTTGTCCTATCTGCATTCGCTCAAGCTCAACCTGAAGGAAGCCGTGGCGGTCACCGGCGAAACCGATTATGCCCTGGCGGCGCAGCGACTGATCGACCTGGGGGTGGCGCATGTTTATTTAACCTTAGGCAGCGAGGGCGTGTATTGCCGCAGTGCTGCCGAGGAGTGGCTCTACCCGGCACTGCCGCTGACCGAGGTGGTGAACACCACCGGCGCGGGCGACGCCTTCCTGGCAGGAGTGGTTTATGCCCTGAGCAAAGGCCTGCAGTTCCCACAGACAGCCCAGTACGGACTGATGGCGGCACGCGCTACCCTGATGAGCCCCAAGGCCGTCAACCCCGATATCGCAAATATCCTCTTGTAAAATAACAAATAACAAATAACAAATGACAAATAAGTATCTTTCCGTATCGCCCGAAGTGGCGAAAGCATTGAGCGAGGGCAAACCTGTTGTAGCCCTGGAGTCAACTATCATCAGTCACGGGATGCCTTACCCGCAGAACGTGGAGACAGCTCTGCGGGTGGAGCAGACCATCCGCGAGAACGGTGCCGTGCCTGCTACCATCGCCGTTATCGGCGGCAAGCTCAAAGCCGGCTGCACCCCCGAGGAGATCGAGTACCTGGGCAAGAAAGGCCAGGCTGTGATCAAGGCTTCGCGTCGTGACCTGCCCGTGCTTGTGGCACGCGGTGAGGATGGCGCCACAACGGTCACCACAACAATGATCATCGCTGCCATGGCAGGCATCAAGGTGTTTGCTACAGGCGGCATCGGCGGTGTGCACCGCGGCGCACAGCAGACCTTTGACATCTCCGCTGACCTTGAGGAACTGGCACAGACACCTGTCATGGTCATCTGCGCAGGAGCCAAATCGATCCTCGACCTCGGGCTGACGCTCGAGTATCTGGAGACCAAGGGCGTGCCGGTCATCGGCTACGGCACCGACGAGTTGCCGGCGTTCTACACACGCCACAGCGGTTTTGGTGTGGACTATCGCATCGATACACCGGAAGAACTGGCTGCGGCTTTCCGCGCCAAACTCGACTGCGGTCTGAAGGGCGGAATGCTCGTTACCAACCCTATCCCCGAGGAGTACTCGATGCCCGCCGAGGTGATCAACAAAGCCATCGAACAGGCACTGCGCGAGGCTGACGAGCAAGGCATTCACGGCAAGCAATGCACGCCTTTCCTGCTGGCTAAGGTCAAAGACCTGACCGGCGGTGAGAGTCTGGCATCGAACATACAGCTCGTGCTCAACAATGCACGTCTTGCGGCACGCACTGCGGCTGCGTTGGCTAAGTGAGAACGAACAGACAAACGCCGGAAATTTTGTAAAAAAACAAGCACACTCCAATACTCAAAAACGCCCTTTTGGGCAAAAAAAGTGTCTTTTGAGGGCAAAAATGCAAAAAAGTGCAGAAATTATTTGCATTTTTCAGAATAATTTAGTATATTTGCAGCGTAATTTGTGCTTGTGCGCAATTTTTAGGTGTGACACATTAAAAAATTAAGTCTATATGCAACTGAAAAAATCACCAAGAGCCAGCTTGGAAGACAAGAAACTGACCTATGTGCTCATAGGTTTGGCTTTCACGCTGAGTATCTGCTATGTGGCGCTTGAGTGGACGGAGAAAGAGGTCACCAAGTACGAGGTAGCGGATTTGGACATGAGCTTCGAGGAAGAAGTAGAGATTCAACAAACATCGCAGGACATTACACCTCCGCCCCCTCCCCCTCCTGTACAGGAAGTGGAAGTGCTCAACGTTGTTGAGGACGAGAAGGAAGTGGAAGATATCGACATCAAGACCGAGGATGACAAGGAGGTCGAGGTAGTGATAGCCGCACCTGTTGAAACTCCGGTTGAGGAGGAGGAAGAAGAGGTTGTCTTCGTTGTTGTAGAGAAGATGCCTGAGTTCCCCGGCGGCCAGCAAGCACTGTTCAAGTACCTGAGCGAGAACGTGAAGTACCCTGTTATTGCGCAGGAGAACGGTATTCAAGGTCGTGTGATTTGCCAGTTCACGGTTAACAAGGACGGTTCAATCGTTGACGTTGAGGTTGTTCGTTCGGGCGGTGACGCATCGCTGGACAAGGAGGCCGTACGCGTCATCAAATCGATGCCTAAGTGGAAAGCCGGTCAGCAGCGTGGCAAACCCGTGCGCGTGAAATATACCGTACCTGTTAGCTTCCGTCTGCAATAAGCCGTTAGCCTTTAGCCATTAGCCGTTGGCTGCCAATGGCCAAAAGCCAAAAGCCAATGGCCTCAAACCTGAGGTTTGTTAGACAAAGAGATAACATATTGCAAGAATGTCGGCTCGCGCAGGGCTGACATTTTGCGTAAGGAGCTGGGCGTCAATACAGCCGCCGAGCTCCTTGAAGTTTATCCGTACAAGTACATCGACCGCTCGCGGTTCTACTTCATCCATGAGATTGAGGACGAGGACACCTTCGTCCAGATCAAGGGCGAGATACTGGAGTTCCACACCATGGGTATCGGCCGCGCGCAGCGGATGTCGGCTATCTTCACCGACGGACAGTCGCAGATCGAGCTCGTGTGGTTCAAGGGTATTCAGTACCTGAAGCTCCAGACAGGCGTGCCCTACCTGTTGTTCGGCAAACCCTCGCGCTTCAACCGCACGTATAACTTCGTCCACCCCGAGCTCACGCTGCTGAGCAAGGTGACACCGCAGATGGTCAGTGGACTTGAGCCGCACTACAGCACCACCGAGCGGATGAAGAACGCCGGGCTGAACAGCAGGGCCATGCGCGCGATCATCGCCGGCCTGATGACCGATGTGGACAGAGGCCTGCCTGAGACCCTCCAGGCAGATATCTTGCAACGCTACCACCTGATGAACCGCACCGAGGCGATGCATCAGATCCATTTCCCCCTGGACACCCCCTCGATGCAGAAAGCCAAGGAGCGCCTGAAGTTCGAGGAGCTGTTCTACAACCAGCTGTCTATACTCAGCCGTGCGTCGGCACGGCGCAGGAACACCGAGGGATTCGTTATCCCGGTCGTCGGGCGGCACTTCAATCATTTCTATAAGAACCTGCTCCCTTTCCCCCTGACCAATGCCCAGAAACGTGTGATCAAGGAGATCCACGCCGACATGAAGTCCGGCAAGCAGATGAACCGTCTGCTGCAAGGTGACGTCGGTTCGGGCAAGACCTTGGTAGCCCTGCTGTGCGCCCTGCTGGTCATCGACAACGGCTATCAGGCGTGTATCATGGCACCGACGGAGATCCTCGCCAACCAGCATCTTGCCACACTGCAACACCTGCTCAAAGGCTCCGATGTGCGCGTGGAGCTGCTGACAGGCTCGACCACCAAGAAGCAGCGCGCCGAACTGCTGCCGGCACTGGAGCGCGGCGAGATTAATCTATTGATAGGTACGCACGCGTTAATAGAGGATACCGTGCAGTTCGGTAATATAGGTCTGGTGATCGTGGATGAGCAGCACCGCTTCGGCGTAGCGCAGCGCGCCAAGCTCTGGGCGAAGAATATCCGTCCGCCGCACGTGCTCGTCATGACAGCCACGCCTATCCCGCGCACACTGGCGATGACCGTCTATGGCGATCTGCAGGTGTCGGTGATCGACGAGCTGCCGCCCGGACGCAAACCCGTACAGACCTACCACTACTCGAACCTACGACGCAAGTCGATCAACGAGTTCATCACTAAGCAAGTGGGCTTGGGGCGGCAGATATATGTGGTCTATCCGCTTATTCAGGAGAACGAGGAACTGGACCTCGCCGACTTGGAGAACGGCTACAACACGCTGGTGCAGACCTTCCCGCAGTACAGGATCTCGATGGTGCACGGCAAGATGCGTAGTGCCGACAAGGATGCGCAGATGCAGCGCTTCGTCAGCGGCGAGACGCAGATACTCGTAGCCACCACGGTCATCGAGGTCGGGGTGAATGTGCCCAACGCCTCGGTGATGATTATCGAGGACGCGCAGCGCTTCGGCCTGAGTCAGTTGCACCAGCTCCGCGGCAGGGTAGGGCGCGGGGCGGATCAGAGCTACTGTATCCTGTTGACCCCGCCGCAGATGTCTGCTGAGACGCGCCAGCGGATGGATATCATGACCGCCACCAACGACGGTTTCCGCATTGCAGAGGCCGACCTCAAGCTGCGCGGACCGGGAGATTTTGAGGGGACGGCGCAGTCCGGCGACCCGATGACCTTCAAGATAGCCAGCCTGGCTACCGACGGTCAGATACTCCAACTTGCCCGCGAGGCGGCGAACAGCGTCCTGGACGATGATCCCACGCTGTCCACCGGCTACACGCAGGTCTATCGCGACGGGCTCGCACGCCTCAATCCCGAGCGCAAACTCGGCTACCGTGAAATATCTTAATTAACTAGTCGCCTAGTCAACTAGTCGTCTAGCCAACTAGAATAAATAACTACACCAATGAAATACTTCAAATTACTCACTATGGCAGCAATTGCTATGATGCTGGGCGGCTGCGCACAGAAGCAGCAGACCGACGACAAACAACCGATCACCAAACCGCAGATCACCCTCACCGGTGACCGCCTTACGCCCGAAGCCCTCTGGGCAATGGGACGTATAGGCAGCGTGAAGGCGGATATCGAGACAGGCCTCATAGCTTATACCGTCAGTTACTACAGCGTCGAGGAGAATCGCTCGACCTCATGGATTCGCATCTGCAATCCGTTTGTGCCCTCCGAACAAAATGACCAAATGGTAAATGACCAAATGGTAAATGTTGTTGATGAGTTCGTCGGCGTTGAGCCCGCATGGTTCGGCAACAGCGGCTGTCTCGCCTATCTCAAGGGCGGCAAACTGTACCTCAGGCGCGACAAGGAAGAGGTGGAAGTACAAGGCACGGAGGATGTGGAAGGTTTCCTGCTCTCGCCCATGCGCGATAAGGTCATTCTTATCAAGCAGGTGAAGACCGTCCAGACCACTGCTGACCGCTATCCCGACCTGCCGTTGGCAAGCGGGCACGTCCACGACGACCTTATGTACAAGCACTGGGACGAGTGGACGGAAACAGCACCGCAGCCGTTCGTGTGTGAGCTGAAGATCGAGTACTACGGCGAAGGGGAGCGGATCAAATCCGCCAAACTCGGTGCGTGCGCGAACCTGCTGGAAGGTACGCCCTACGAGTGCCCGATGAAGCCCTTTGGCGGAATAGAGCAACTCGCCTGGTCGCCGGATAACAAGACCATCGCCTACACCTGCCGCAAGAAGACCGGTCTGGACTATGCGGTCAGCACGAACTCGCATATCTATCTGTATAATCCGGATACGAAGGAGACGACCTGCCTGACAGAAGGCAACAACGGCTACGACACCAATCCCGCTTTCTCGCCCGACGGATCGATGATCGCCTGGCAGTCGATGGAGCGCGATGGCTACGAGAGTGACCAGAACCGTCTGATGGTGCAGCATCTGGTGGATGGGCGTCCCTTTGGCGACCGGCTGTTCCTCAGCAAATCGTTTGACAGCAATGTGGACGAGTTCGCATGGCTGGACAATAATTCATTGGTATTCACCGGCGTGTGGCACGCTACGGTGCAGCTCTACCATATTACGCTTGACGGCGCTATCTCCGTGCTGACCGACGGCCAGTACGACCATGTGCTCGGCGATGTGTGTGACGACCGCATTTATCTGCTCCGTCACTCCATGGTGGAGGCGAACGAACTCTTCTGCCTTGAGCTGTCGCGCCCCGAAACACCCGCTGTCCCTGTTGAGAGCGGAGCCATGCATGGCGTGCCATCCGTCGTATCCTTCACCCAGCTCACCTTTGAGAACAAGAACATCTACGACCAGCTCGCCTACGCCACTGTCGTCCCGCGCTGGCAAAGGACCACCGACGGCAAGGAGATGCTGACGTGGATCATCCTGCCGCCACACTTCGATCCTAACAAGAAGTATCCGACGCTGCTGTACTGCGAGGGCGGACCGCAGTCGCCCGTTAGCCAGTTCTGGTCGTTCCGCTGGAACTTCAGTATCATGGCAGCGCATGATTATGTGATTGTTGCGCCCAACCGCCGCGGCCTGCCGGGCTTCGGCATGGCTTGGAACGAACAGATCAGCGGCGACTACGGCGGACAGTGCATGAAGGACTACTTCACCGCTATCGACGAGGCGTGCGCTAACCTGCCGTATGTTGACAAAGACAGGTTAGGCTGCGTGGGCGCATCGTTTGGCGGGTTCAGCGTGTACTGGATAGCCGGCCACCACGACAAACGCTTCAAGGCCTTCATCGCCCATGACGGCATCTTCAACCTCGAGATGCAGTACCTCGAGACCGAGGAGAAGTGGTTCGCCAACTGGGATATGGGTGGCGCGTACTGGGATAAGCAGAACAAGACAGCCCAGCGCACGTTTGCCAACTCGCCGCATAAGTTCGTTGACAAGTGGGACACGCCCATCCTCTGCATCCACGGCGAGAAGGACTATCGTATCCTGGCCAACCAAGCCATGGCTGCCTTCGATGCCGCCAAGATGCAGGGTGTGCCTGCCGAACTCCTCATCTTCCCCGACGAGAACCACTGGGTGCTGAAGCCGCAGAACGGTATCCTCTGGCAGCGCACGTTCTTCCACTGGTTGCATCAGTGGATAGGTGGCATCGACGAATAGGGTGTATCGAACACATGTGGCCGGTTATGGCTTTTCCGCCAGCAACACCCGCGCAATCCCTGTATTTATGCGGATTGCAAGCGGTCGTTATTAGGCTATTAACACGTGATTAACGCGTGATTAACACGTGATTCGATTTCATACAGGGCAATCACCCTGTATAATGCTCAATAAGAGTGGCATTTGCACTATTTCTAAGAAAAAATGTTAGAAATATTTGCAAATGTCATTTTTTTTTTGTAAATTTGCAGCGTTAATGTGTGTCTGTGCGTGCGGTGGGCGCGTATGTGCACACGTAACTCGCGCATTATCAGCGCGTATTGTGCCCATGCATGTGCGTAATGCACGTGTTGGGAGTGTAGTGCTGATAGGCGTTTTGAGGTGTGAAATTTATAAATTGTACGAGATATGAATCGTTTGCAATCATTGAAGATGAAGTTAACCCGAGTATTAACCGTTATTCCTGTAGCGTTGCTGCTGGCCATAGGTGTTGTCGGGACGGTTGTTCCTGAGCAGGCCTATGCTGCGTCGTCGTCCGTGCCGGAGATGATTCCTTCAACGGGTAAGGACTTCTGGCTGACGTT
>CAMIZG010000063.1 GCA_946403215.1 uncultured Bacteroidales bacterium
TTTCTCTGTTGTATCGGTTTTCTCATATTGCTTGTATCATCTGATCGATATGCGCAAAATAGGCAATACGCGCTTTTTCCCAGCGTTCTTTTGCCTCTTCTGCCACCTCGCGCATCAGTTGGGACAATTGCTCGTCGGTGGGCTCTTGGTCAATATTTGTAAAACGATAATCGTTCATAATTCATTCGCCTTTGCTGCTTTTGGCTGCAAAGGTACGAAAAATTTTTGACATTTGCAAGCATTTTTGCAAAAAAATCAGCTATTTGCCTAAACTAGTCCTATTCAAGCCCGCTGCACAATGTAACCGACCATTTTCGTGATGTCACGAGAATGGTCATAAATTATCTGCACAGAACCAGCAAACGCGTAGCAAGACTGCGGATGACCGATCTGTTTGTATGATGCAGGGCGTGGGTGAGGGTTGTTTTGGCTGTGAAAAGTTGAATCACATGTTAATCACGCGTTAATCACGTGTTAATAGCCTAATATCGTGCGCTTGCAATCCGCGTAAATACAGGGATTGTGCGGGGTGCGATGGCGGAAACCGTTTGCAAGTGCAAAGATACGAAAAAGTTTGGATAGTTGCAAATTTTTAGAAACGAAAGTAGGGATAGTGCAAAATAAAGTGCACAAAAATCGAAAAATAGGATATGTTCTTAACAAAAGATTTGCATTATTTGTAAAAATATTGTAATTTTGCGTCGGTTTTTGGTATTAGTCCTTAACTAGTCCAAACCTTAACCTTATTCATGGATTACATAACACATGCGTAGTTTGACTGTCAAGCCAGATTGCTGTTGCTGTTTGTGTTATGCGTGAATGATTGATTGGTAAAATATAAACTCAAACGATATGAAAATCAATGTTACTTGTGCCCATTGGGCATTGAAAACCAAGGTATTAGTTGGTTTATTTACTTTTATTCTCTGCCTAATTGGCACAAATAGTGCTTGGGCTGCCACATGGAAAAAGGGCGGTGTGAAGATTGTTTCTTCCGGAACGACCTTGACTGTTTCAGCTATTGATCCAGAGGGTGAAGGAACCCGAGGTGTAATGGCCGACTACGAAGATTTTGACGATGGCAGTTTATCATCTTCAGTTAGGCGCCCCGCAACTTGGAGCTATAGTTTTACAGATTTAGTAATCGAAGATGGTGTCACGGTCATTGGTGCTCACGCTTTCCAGAGTTGTACTACGATCAAAAACATTAAGGTTCCTACATCACTCACTACCTTTAATAGTGAAGCATTCAAGGGGTGTACAGCTATGGAGAAGATTTACTACGAGGGGTCTCCTAACCAGTGGGCAGTCATTGACTTTGCTGACCAAACAGCCCATCCGTTTGGTGCATTGAGCACATCAAAAGACTATTATTTCTATGGCAATACGAGCACAAAAACCAGCACGCTTGTTTTCTTCCCTCCATTAACACAAATCAAGCAATATACATTTCAGCGCATAAATCTTAATGGAACAGGAAACGGATTAAGCATTCCCGGAACGGTTGCGACAATAGGCAATTACGCATTCTATGGATGTGTTATAGAAGGTGAATTTGCCATTAATCGAAAGGTATCTCCTACGATGGGCACTGACGCTTTCCGCGGCATTGGAACCAGTAGAAAACTTTATGTACCTTCCGGAGCAACCGGCTATAGGACATCCGGAGCCAATTGGAACTTCTCTCTCACTCAGATATCGGTTAGCGGCAGTACACTTGGAACTTACGGAACAGATATCACATGGAAGTTAAGCGAAGATGGCGTATTAACATTAGACGCATCAAATACCGCGACAAAAAACATTACTCTTTCTGCCGCCGCATCTTTACCTTGGCGGTATTTCCGCCGTTTGGTTTACAAAGTGGTTTTGAAAGGTGATATATCTGCTTTGAATAGCACTTTGCGCTACCATTATGGTTTTTCAGAGGTAATTCTACATCAACAGACATTACCTACCGTAAACTCTACGTATATTGGTGGAACAAATTATGCTTCGCTGTTTAATACTAAAGATAAATTAACTCTGCGTATTCCGCCAGAGTTAGACGGAGCTGCAGGCTTGAGTAGCGCCCCTTGGAACGATGCAACACATTGGAATGTAGTTGTAACGGACTACTGCGCGGATCCCTCCGGCTTAACCGCAAGCAAAACAGGTGCGACCACAGCGGCAGCCAGTTGGACAGACGACCGAGGAAGTGCATGGAAATATCTGTGCCTGCCTGCTGCCACCGAATTGACGGAAGGCATGTGGAGCAGTGCTGCTTCTACTACAAGCAAATCGGTCGTTATTACAAGCCTTACGCCAGCTACGACCTACAAATTCTATCTCATTGCCGACTGCGATGCTGTGGGCACAAGCGATGTACTCGTGTCGGACGAATTCACCACCGATTGCGGTGCTATTGCTCACACTTCGCTGCCTTGGAGTGAGGGATTTGAGAGCTGCACGAATAATGTGAAGCCGGTCTGCTGGGAGCAATTAGTGAATGGTACGTCAAAGATCTACGCAAAGAAATTGGCAGGTGATGCACATGCAGGCAATTTCTCATTATGCCTCTCCGGCGGAAAGACTTCCCAAACCATAGTCACAGCTATCTTCCCTGAGTTTGATGATGACATCACTAATCTGTCGCTATCCTTCTGGTACAAGACAAACGTAAATGATGAATGGTACACTTATGGTCAGCCACAGATCGGTTACATCAGCGATATTGACGATCCACTAACTTTCGAAGGCGTAGGTAGTGCACTTGCGCAGAACGGTAGTTATGTTCACATTGAGAATGTAACCTTTCCCGCAGAGGCCAGCGGTGCACGCATAGCCATCCAATACACCGGTGGTTCGGACAACGGATACGTATATCTCGATGACATCACTATTGACGTGAAACCTTCGTGCAACAAGCCGACGGGTGTAAGTGCCGGAAGCGAGACCGCAGAAGGCGCAACGATTACTTGGAACGCCAACGACATGAGCGCATGGAAACTGCAGGTATCGGAAGGCGATGCAGCAAGTTGGGGCGATGAGATTTCCGCTGCTACCAACTCCAAAGTTCTGACCGGGTTGAAGGCAAATACCTTATATTACGTGCGCGTAAAAGCGGACTGCGGTGGCGGTAGCGTGAGCGACTGGAGCGACAACGTGTCCTTCACCACCCTGTGCGGTACAATCAGCGTGACAGCATCGAGTTCGTGGAACGAGGATTTTGAAGCGTTGAGCGACAACACAATCCCAGACTGCTGGGACAACTCATCCTCGACCACCACTTCATCGTGGGGTGACGGTTATATATGGGGTGCGAACAGCTACTCCGACAACCATGTGCTACGCATGGATAACAGCGTACTGGATGGCGGAACAGCCTTGATCAACACGCCGAGCATCTCTATCCCGAATGACGGGCGTGAGTACGAGCTGACCTTTGACTACAAGAACATGGCGCTGAACAGCGGCAACCTGATCGTGAAGGTCAGCGCTAACGGAGGTGCCTTCACGCAGGTTGGTTCGTACTCCAACACAAACGGCACAGCCTCCAGCTACCCCGGCGAAATGCACTCGGCAACTATCAGCCTGGCTGACTATAACAACATGACTATCAAGATTCAGTTCTACGCCACGCCTAACAGCGGCACCTCATCCGCCGACGGTGTGATGTTCGTGGATAACGTGAGCGTCCACAAAGTGCCGACTTGCTTTGCGCCAACTGCGCTGACGTTCGGCAATCTGACGGCTAACAGCGCCCGCATCAGCTGGACGAAGGGCGGCGAAGAGAGCGCCTGGCGACTGCAGTACCGAACCACGGATGGTTCGTGGAGCGATGAGGTGGTAGTAAGCAGTAACCCTTATACACTGTCCGGTCTGACCGCCGACACGGAGTATATTGTACGCGTTAAGTCCTATTGCTCTGCCGACGACCAAAGCGAGTGGAGCGAAACCGGCTCATTCACCACGCTGTGTACAGCAGCAAGTATGCCGTTCGAGGAGAGCTTCAGCAGCGCATCCGCCCTACCCGACTGCTGGGTAGCGACCTCCACCGTGGCTAATACGTACAAATGGTCGGCCTACGAGAACAGCGGCGCTTACTCTGCCCAGCTACGCACGGGCAGCAGCGGCGAGGCCGAACTGCGCCTGCCGCCAATCAGCCTGAGCGAGGATGCTATCCTGCGCTTTGAGTGGAAGAACGCCAATGGCGCGAATGTGAACGTATATATCTCCACCGACGGCGGCACAACGAAGACGCTGCTGGCCAACGATTTGTCGGGCGTACACTCGGACTGGACAACGAAGATCATTGACCTGAGCGACTACACCGGCGAGACCGCGCTCATCTACTTCAAGAGCCTGTTCAGCACTGCTAACCAATATGCTTATCTGGACGACGTAGAGGTGCTTGCACGTCCGTGCGACCTGATCCTGAACATCCAAGCAGCACCTGTCAACGATGGCGCAACGATCTCTTGGAGCGGTAATGTCAAGAAACTGCAATACAAGACCGGCAGCGCTGACTGGACGAGTGTAACTATTGCTCCGGGCGACTATGCAGGTCCGAAGGCCATCAGCGGTCTGACCCCGGCTCGCACGTATCAGGTGCGTCTGCTGCCAGCCTGCTCCGAGGATCAGGAGGCAAACTACACCACACCTGTGTACTTCACGAGCAACGCCATTGAGAGCGTCCCCTACTACAACGACTTTGAGAGCGAGGCAGTGGGCGAAGTGCCGTTCAACTGGAGCAGGATATCCTCATCCGAGTACCCGCAGGTAAGTTATGACATGTTTGCGTACGTAGCGCACATGGGCGACCGCGGCAACAGCGTCAAGTTCACCGGCGTGAACGACCAGATACTCGTTCTACCGGAGTTTGACACGGAGTTGCAAGACCTGTATATATCGCTGCACTACATCAACCGCGACTGCACGATGGAGTTAGGTTACGTGGCGTCCGACGGTCTGACGTTCACAGCCATAGTTACCCTGCCCAGCCAGACCAGTTATGGTGAGTACCCGTACGAGAAAGTGCTGAAGAACCTCAGTGCCTCTGCCTACAAGCTGGCTATCCGCTATCGCGGTGCAACAGGTGTCAGTTCGCAGGCTTGGGTGGATAACGTACGCGTGGATGTCCCCACTTGCGGTCAGCCCGAATCGCTGACCTTGGGCACAGTAACCGCCAGCAGCGCATACTTGAGTTGGGAAGAATCGGAGTTAGGCACCGAGACCCGCTACCAATACATACTACGCACCTGGAGTGCTGATGATCCCAACTGGACATCCGCCACCTTGCTGGACGAGGATGTTCGCGAGGTGAGCCGCAGCGGTCTGACAGCCAACACCGATTATGAGTTCTACCTGCGCTCGTACTGCGATGCCAGCCACCAGAGCACGCCTGTGCGGCTTGAGTTCAAGACCGAGTTGCGCGATGAGGTGTTTGAGGATGTGGCTTCCGCTACGAACAACGAGACCCGCCTGGAAGCACTGATCGGCCAGACGCTGAACGTAACGATCAACCGTCCGCTGTTGCTCAACGGCGACTACTGCACGCTGACGCTGCCGTTTGCATTGAGTACCGTTCAGCTGGCAAATGTTGACTGCCCGCTCAACGGGTTTGTAATCAAGCAGTTTGAGAGTTCGGAAGAAGAAGAGGGTGTAGTGAATGTCTATCTGAATGAGGTGAACGCCATCGAAGCCGGCAAGCCCTACTTCGTGCGCTACGCAGGCGAACCGTCGGACGACCGTCTGACACCGCTGGTATTCCGCAACGTTACTATCGCATGCAGCACACCGGCAGCTATTGATGATGACGGCTTCACACCGCACGGCGTATTCAACCCCTACCCGCTGGTAGCAGACGATGCAACGACACTGTTCCTCTCATCCAACAACACGCTGTACTACCCATCAGCTAACGGCACGATGAACGGTTTCCGCGCCTACGTCAAGGTGGACGAAGGAATGTCGGCCCCCATACGACGCGGTGTACCAATACGCATCTGCGAGAGCAAGAACACGGCTACGGATGTCAGCGGTCAGCAATCAGAGGTCAGCACACAGAAAGTGCTTCGTGACGGACAACTGCTGATCATCCGCGACGGCAAGACATACAACGCACAGGGATTGCTCGTGCGCTAACCCAAACGTACACCCATAAAATGAACTGCATTATGAAAAAGCAATATATTCAACCCAAGACAGCCACGCAAACGCTGCAAAGCATGCATTTCACCTGCGGTAGTAACAACGGGGAGATCATGTTCTACAATACATCGGGCGACCCGAACAGTATGGAAATTTGGTAAAAATCAGAGATATGAAAAAGATAATTTTATCCTTTGCCCTCTGTATGTTGACAATATCAGGAAGCGCCACCACACGCAACTACCTGTGCGCCATCACCGAGCTCAGTGTGGATACACTAAAGAACAGTTCGAAGAACCAGTACACGCTACAGTGGACTCAGACGTGCAAGAACACAGCGGAGTACAACAAACCGACCACCACGTACACCACCACGGTCAAGCTGGTGCTCAACTCCGACGACCGTACGCTGGAGGGTACGTACACTACCGAGGGTGCTGATCCGGATCATGCAAGTACAAACGTCAACGACCAGACGATCAACCTGGTGACCTCCGAGCTGTACTACGGCAACACACGCCGTCTGTTGCGTTCGGACTCAGTCTCGACCTTCACCATCATCAAGATCGATGACACGCACTACGGCATAAGTGCAGGTCGTCTGTGCTTCACAGCAGCCGCAATGGCAAGCCGTGGTGTTGACACCTACAACTACTTCTACTGCTACGACTCATCCGAGATACTCGAACAAGGCATAGAGCCCACCCCCTACGTGTTCGGCTACGAGAGCGGATATAATCAGCAGGAGTATAACTACAACATGATCGTCAGCGGTATTGACGTTGAGCACTCCGACACAGACTTTGGTGCCAAGCGCTACTTCCTCACTGTGAACTGCACCGGCACCTGCGAAGAGACCGGTGCGTCACACAGCTACGAGGTGCAACTGGCCATCTACCCCACGGATGAATCCATCGTTGGTTCGTTTGCGACCCAAGGCAGCAGCAATATTCTGATGGCTACCTACAGTTACGTCAAGGACATGAACACCGGCAAACTACGTTACCTGTGTAACGACTCGCTGAGCAGCATACAGATCACCTCCAAGGGCGAGAACCAGTACAGCTTCTACGGCGGCACGCTCACCTGCGTTGATCTGGATGCGAACTACAGCGCCGTGTACGGCAAGAAGCGCGTGGAGGCGGTGCACTACTACCACTTCAGCGACAACGAGGGCGAAGGTATCCCCTTCGGGTGGGACGAGACGAACACAGACGTAACACTCATCCCCACCAAGGTGAGCGTTACCCCTCTGACCGAGGGCGACGAACCCGTAGGCTATCAAGTGACGGTAAAAGCACATGTTGAGAGCGGCATACAATACGAGGTGTTCCTGGATATTGAGTCGGCTACCATAGACGGGACCTTCAGTACCGGGGATGGCTCAATCACGCTGTGGTCGAAGATTAGCCACGGCTCATCCGAATCATACGTGACCAGCGGCACCGTAGTAACCATCACGCCCAAGACGGGCAACACGCACACCCTGGCAGCCAACCTGCTATGCGAAAACGGCTACACCTACCAGATTGAAGCATACGACTTCAGTTACGGCGATGCAATCACCACAGGCATCAGCGATCAGCAGTCAGCAGTCAGCAGTCAGCAGTCCCCCACGCGCAATGCCGGTGAGGCTCCCGCGAAGATGCTGCGTGACGGACAGTTGCTGATCATCCGCGAGGGGAAGATATTCAACACACAAGGAGCACAACTCAGATGAAACGACTCATTGTAACAATAGTTGTCGGCCTTTTGTCAGCGACGCATGCCTTAGCCGCATACAACCTCACCGCCACAAAGGTGAGCATCGAGGACTTCACAGTCGATAAAGCCAACTACTTCGTGACCGTGAATGCCTCAACATCGTCGGGCGAGTACGAGGTGGCGTTTGACATATGGCCGAGCAAGCAATCACCCATTGGGTCGTTCACAGCCGCCGACAAGACGATCAGCTACTATAGCAGCTACGTGCATAAGACGCGCGCTAACGGCAGTGCAGTGAACATGTGGTACTACCCGGAGGCAGATGCCGAGATCAGTCTGAGCATCACCTCCAACGGCGATGGCACATGCACGCTCAGCGGCTCTATTCAGGCTACACGCAACGATGTGCAATACACCTATGACATTGCCCCGTTCATCTTCGAATACGAGGAAGACGAGCTGCCCGATCCGCAGGTTGATCCCTACCGCTTTGAGCCGGAAGAGGCCACAACTGTTTCGTTCAGCGCCGATGTAGTGAACTTCCGCCAGCGCGAGGGCTACATCGAGATCACCCTGAACGAGATGGCCAACGAGACCTACGACTGGATCGAGCTGCGTCTGCTCGCCGACGAGCTGAGATGGCCTGCCGGTACGTACACCATCAACAATAGCGGCGAAGCCGGCACGCTGACAGCCTCCAAAGGCTATCTGGGCGGCACCAAAGGTGATGACCCGTGTTATCTGGCTATCCGCGCCGACAAGGAGAACTGGGGACAATATACGCCGTACTACCTTGTCAGCGGCAGCATGCAGGTGAGCTATAACGCCAAGGGCGACAGTATTACCGTTAAAGGCGAAGCACAATCATACAACGGATCGACCATCTCCATCAGCGCACAAAGCTATAACATGCTATATGTGCCCGAGGAGCAACCACGCGAACCGGAATACGTCAACCTGGCTATTGACACCGTGCTGATCACCTACCAGAGCGATCTGTCGGACAGCACGGCAGGCACATTCTACTACACGTTCAACTTCTTCAGCCGCAGCGGCGACTACCCGAATGTGCTCACGGATCTTATCCTGGATAAACCTATGGCACTGACCGAAGGCACGTACACGCTGGCGGACAATGAACTCAAAGGGCTTAAGTTGTACCAAAACCAGACGGACTTCAACACCGATTTCTTCGGCGGTGAGCCGTACGTGTTTGCCAGTGCTGCACTCACGCTCACTGACCTACAGAACGGACAATGGCAGTACGAGATGCTCATCACCGACGAGATAGGTAGCGAGTACAGCTTTAGTTTCAGCCAAGCCCCGCGTATTGTACACTACCCCCTACCCGTTGACCCGACAGCCGAGCAGGACAAACCCTACGCCGATGAGCAGAAGACCATAGCCACCATCACCGCAACGCTGGATTCACTGCGCTGGGACGCCAAGTCCGTGAGCAAGGACGGCATACTGGATATCTATCTCACCCAACGTAACGCCGACGTCAACGGACTGAAAGCCTACCTGCATCTGGGTATGTACACCAACAACGAGTATCCTGACGCAGGCTTCTACCCCGTCAACGGCAGTGAGGCGGACGGCACGTTCAGCGCCTCGCTCGGACGGTACGGGAATATACCGATCCCCTGCTACTTGGCACTCATGGATGCCGACGGATGGGCACATGCCGTGTGGTACATCGTGGACGGAACTATCCAACTCGGCTACGATGACACCAACGAACCTATCCTGAGCGGCAACTGCACCACGTACTTCGGATCAACTATTCGGTTCACCTACGGCGACACCAGTCAGCTGTCAGCCATCAGTTATCAGCAATCAGCTGTCAGCACGCGGAAGGTGCTACAGGGCGGGCAACTGCTCATCATCCGCGGCGGCAAGACCTATGACATCCACGGACGCGTAGTCCGCTAACACCTGCGTTAACTACCTGCCCTGCGGCCAAATCTGCCAATTTGGCAGTACGGCTGACAAAAAATCAAGATCCGTGTCACTTGGCATGGATTTTGATTGTATATAAGTGGCTAGACGACTAGGCGGCTAGACGACTAGACGACTAGGCGACTAGAATAACGGAATAAACTAAAAACAACAAAATACTATGGCAAAGA
>CAMIZG010000064.1 GCA_946403215.1 uncultured Bacteroidales bacterium
GTGATTAGTAGGTGATTGTTCCGATATGTTAAGTATAATTGCCTCCCAGATGCCATGTCCCTGCCTGATCTTTTCTCACTCCCCTCTGCTACCTGTGTTACCTCTGTTTTGTGTGTTTCCACTCCGGTCTTTCCCTTGATGTTCGAAAAAAAGTAAATTCTCCACCAAAATCTTGCAAATAAATTTGCATTTTTCAAAAAATAATCGTAACTTTGTGGCGATTTTATGGGGAATGCGTTTTGCATTCCGACGGAAAGATTATTAATTAACCTTATTGTATAACTAAAATCTATAATCATGAAGAAATTCTTTTCTTTATTTGCTGCCCTGCTCTTCGCAGGCAGTATGATGGCAGCTGACTATGTTAAAGTTACTGCTGCTCCCGCCAATTGGGCAGGAAAGTATCTTGTGGTTTATGAGTCTTCAGCTACAAAAGCGCTTGTCTTTAATGGTAAAGATGAAGCGAATGGCTACGCTGAGGCTACCATTGCCGATGGCAAGATTACTTCTGCCGATCTTTCCGGCTATGAGGTGACTGTTGCTACTATGGAAGGCGGCTTTTCCATAAAGGTCGGCAACAAGTACATCTCCGGAACGAGCGGAAGCAACGCTCTCAACTTTGGTGATGACCCTGCTCTGAACACACTTGAGTTCAGCACAGACAATGTGTTGGTTACCTCCAACACATCGGTGCTCCGCTTCAACGCTGCAAACAACAACATGCGTTTCCGTTACTTCAAGTCTTCTTCTTATTCAAATCAGAAGGCTATCCAACTTTATAAGTTGCAAGAAGGCGGTGGCGACGTTGTTACTTACACCGTAGCCGGCGAGCCTGCTACAGTCTTTGGCGATTTGTGGAACGAAAAATCCACCGCCAACGAAATGGAAAAGCAGACCGACGGCACCTATAAATGGGAGAAGACCGGTCTGGAACTTTCAGGTGGTTCGATTGCCTTCAAGGTAGTTAAGGACCATGATTGGAATATGGGTGCTAACGCTTGGCCTGCTGATAACTACGTACTCAATCTCGACGGTAGCGGCGTATATACCATTACCATCACCTTCGACCCCGCTAATGACAATGCTGTCAACGCTTCTGCAACCAAAACTGCTGAGCTCGTTATTCGTCCGACAATTAAGCTCCACGGCACCTTCGCCGACGGATCAAGCTGGGGTGACACCGATGAGTTCGCAATGGACGATTCGAAAGATAATGCCAGCTTGACGCTCACACTCGCCAAGGGTACATACGAATTTGGTGTGCGGTTCGACGGAGCATGGGCTGATAATAGCGCTTGGATTGAGCGCGAAAACAACTTCACATTCATTGCACCGGGCGATGATGGCGAAAACATGCATATCGAAGCCGACATTGCGGGCAAGTACAAATTCAACTATAACTTCGATAGCGGACTCTTGTTGGTTGAGTATCCCGCGCTGTACTCCTGCCTCGATATTTATTACCTGGAGGCTGATGCCGAGGTTAACATGCAAAACCTGACCGTTACCTATGTTGACGGCAAGAACGTATGGGTAAATGACGGCTTTGCAGGTATGTTGCTCTATCTGGATTATAATGATGCTTCCACAACGTGGCAACCCGGTGATACCCTTAACGATGTAGCCGGTAAGGTGGCTATCTACAAAGGCCTGTATGAGGTGAAACTCACCTCGGCACAGCAAGCTGCTGTTTCTGTTGCAGCGCTTTGCGATGAGTGCGAGGCTCCTCAGCCGCTATATGTATCGGAGGAGATTAAGGCTGAAGCCGGTTGGCTGAGCAAGTATGTTAAGTTGACCGATGTTACCGTTGACGCCGATGCAGCTTTTGCTGAGGGTACCGCTTCGAACATCACCATCAAGCATGGTGAGTACAGCTATACGCTGCGTAATAACTTCAAGAACGCTTATTCTTTCAAGGCCGGCTTCAAGTACGATGTGACAGCTCTGGTTACCACCTTCAACGGACTGCAGCTCTACTTCGTCGAGGCTAAGGAGTATGATCCGTATGATAAAGACCAAGAGGTTGACCTGGATATCACCGTAGGTGCATACAGCGTTAATGTTTATAGCGTTGAAAATTACGGAGTTGTTGCATCGATTGATGCATTGGACGCAACCAAGGGGTACGAGGTTGCTCTCCAACTGATCCTCCCCGAAGACGCTACTACACTTGTAGCAGGCGAATATCCAATCAACAACACCGGTGACAAGCAGACTGCAGTACCCGGTATTTGGCAACGTCCGTCACTCGTTTACCAGATAATAATCGATGGTGAGGATTATGAAGAGAAAATGTGGTACCTTGTTTCCGGTAAGGTAACCGTAGGTGCTGACCAGAAGATCACCGTGGAGGGCAAGAACTCCAAGGGCAAGAATGTCAAGGTGCTCATCAACCGTCCTGATGATCCAGTTCATCCGAGGGAGGCTGAAACTGACTTCATCCATAACTTCAAGGGCTACGGTGTGTATACCGTATCGGCTGATGGCACAGCGCCTGACACGATTCTCGTTAATGCCGGTTCGGATGACGGCGCATTGATGCTCTACTTGCAGGTTATCCTGCCTGAGAGTGCTGAAGAGCTCGTTCCGGGCACCTATCCGATCAACGCTTCCGGCGAACCCGGAACCGTTATGGCCGGATATATGGATCCTGAAACATACGATATGGCCGAGTCGCTGGCTGCAGACATAAGCAAAGGTATGCCGCTGTACTGGTGGCTCGTATCCGGTACAATCACCGTGGACGAGAAACTCAACATCACCGTTGACGCCAAGAACACACTGGGCGCGTCCGTCAAGGCTCTCCTACGCTTCAACAACCCGGCTTATCCGTACGAGATGGATAAAGACGCTGATCTGACGTTCGCCGGATATGAAACGCAAGATGTAGACGCAGGCTTAATCAGCGTTCAGGCTGAAAATGGCGTCTATAAGGTGGCTATGCTCGTAAATCTTCCGGAGAACGCGACAGAGCTTACTGCAGGCGTTTACCCGATCAACAACACCGGTGACAAGCAGACTGTAATGGCCGGCGCTTACAATGCTGGGCTAGGAACTTATTTCGGATCAGTACAGGATTGGACGGGTTTTGATCCCGAAGCTTTAGAGGCTACTCCGGCAGGCGCATGGTGGCTGGTATCCGGTACGATGACCGTAGCTGAGGACGGCAAGATCACGATTGCGGCTAAGAACTCGTTCGGGTTCAACGTGAAGGTAACTATCCTGCCGAATCCTGTTGCTGACATCTATCCTGGTGAGGCCGGTGTTGATATTGACATCACTATGAAGGAGTATGATTTTGTTCCTGCTGATGGCAACAAGTGGATGTTACAGGCTGAGAGCAAGCATGGTGACTATGTACTTGTGCTGGAGTTCAACCTCGCAGCTGATGCTGAAGGCATCGTAGCCGGTGAGTATGCTATCAACGCGACAGGTGATGCCGGTACAGTCAGTGCCGGTAAGTATGACGAGGAGAACGGCATCGTTTACTCCTACCTGGCAGAAACAGAGTCGGAGATAGTTTGGTGGATCGTATCGGGTAAGGTAACCGTTGACGCTGAGAAGCGCGTCATCGTTGAGGCAAAGAACTCGCTTGGCAGAAATGTTAAGGTTACCATCGGCGAATTCCCGACCGGCATCTGGGGCATCAACGCTGCCGCTAAGGCACGCAAGTTCATGCAGAATGCTACCATCCTCATCCAGAACGACACCAATACCTTCAACATCAACGGACAACTCGTCCGCTAACAGCTGAAGAGAAAAAGGTCGTTGTTGGCAAAACAACTCTTGCCAACAACGACCTATAATCGAAGATGGGGCTCCGTGCCCCATTTTCTTGTAAACTATACTGCCATTTTCAGCGAATATGCAACAAAATTGCAAGAATTTGAAAAATATTTGCAAATAAATTTGCTTTATTCAAAATAATTTTGTACCTTTGCATCAAATTAGCTACCGATGCATCCGTTTGCATGCATATGCGCTGATAAGGCATATACTAATTAACCCTATTGTATAACTAAAACTAAAAATCAAAATCATGAAAAAGATTTTCGCAATTTTTGCAGCTGTTCTGTTTGCAGGCAGCATGATCGCAGCTGACGCTCTGTTCACCGAGACTTTCTGCGCCCGTCGTATTGACAGCAAGACCGGTGAGCCCGGCAGCACCTACATCCAGAAGACTGACAAAGGCTATTGGCCTTATGCAAGCCAGTGGTTCGACGGCTACACAGTTGAGGGCGGCACTGTTGATGGCAACCAGTATGACAACGACTATGACGCAGTTAAGTCGTACACCGTTTCTATTCGTGGTAAGAAACTCAATGGTGCTGATACCAATTCTGTAGGTTTGTTCTTTGGTGCAAACAAGGCTGCGGCTGATAACTATGTTACCTTCGAGGGAGCTCTGCCTGAGATTCCTGCCGGTGGCGCTTTCCTGCACTTCGAGATTTGCTCGAGCGAGACTGACGGTGGCGACCTGTCAACGATGGTTGTTGAGGTTAACGGCACAGCTGTTAACTTTCCTGTTACCACGCTGGGCGCAAAATGTGTTACCTCTGTTGTTACAATTTCTCTGCCTGCCGGTCAGATGGAGTCTCTGAAGTTTGCGTTTGACAACGTTCCTGCTCAGAAGTTCATCAACAAATTCTGGATTGACGCTGAGGGTTCGGGCGTAGAGGACATCGTTCTCACCGAGAAGGCTCAGAAGGTAATGGTTGACGGCAACGTTTACATCGTTCGCGACAACAAGCTCTTCAACCTCCAGGGCGCTCAGGTTCGCTAATCCGAACAGCATAGCGAAAACAAAAGGTGGTGCAAATGCATCACCTTTTGTTTTGATGGGTGAAAATCAGTGGTTTATGCGGTTGGTTCGAGGGGCGAACAATTGAATCACGTGTTAATCACATATTAATCACGTGTTAATAGCCTAATAACGGCCGCTTGCAAGCCGCATGAATACAGGGATTCGGTGGGTATCACTGGCGAAGGACATCCACGGTCATCTCACCGCAGATAGGGATACTCAACAGGTGTTTGATTTTGTCCGTCTGGCCGGGGAACTCGCCGAACAGGGTCATCATCTTGGTGAGGAGTGCTTCGGTAGTGATGTCGTAGCCGGATATAACACCGGCCTTGAGCAGGTTCCTCGCTACCTCGTATTGTCCCATATCCACTGAACCCATGGAGCACTGGGTTTTGTTGACGATGATGATGCCCCTTTCCGTGGCTTCCTTGAGTGCCTTGTACAACCACTGTGCCGATGGCGCATTACCCGAACCGTAAGTCTCAAGCACCACCCCCTTCAAACCTTTCGTATTCAGCACAGCACGAACAACCTGCTCGTTTATTCCCGGAAAGAGCTTCAGGATAGCTACGTCAGTACAGATCTTCAGATGCGTAAACAGCGGCATATTATCCTCGGGGTAACGAATCAGATTCTCGCGGAACTGAATATGTACGCCCGCCTTGGCAAGTGAAGGATAGTTGTACGAGTCAAACGCCTCAAAGTGCTCCGCGTTCTTCTTCGTTGCACGGTTGGCACGGAACAGGCTGTCCTCGAAGTATATCGTTACTTCCGGCACCATAGGTTTGCCTCTGTTATCCTCTGCTGCAGCCATCTCGATGGCCGTCAGCAAGTTCTCCTTGGCATCCGAGCGCAATACACCTACAGGCAGTTGCGAACCCGTGAACACCACAGGCTTGGCCAGATTCTCCAACATAAACGACAGCGCCGATGCCGAATAGGACATAGTGTCAGTACCATGCAGGATAACAAAACCATCGTACTTCCGGTAGTTGTCCGCCACGGCAGTAGCCATCCTAACCCAGTTCTCCGGACTGATATCCGATGAGTCGATCAGCGGATTGAATGGTAGCATCTCTACATCCACATTACCCGCAAACATCTCCGGGACAAAGGCCTTGAATGTATCTACATCCGCCGGATGCAAAGCACCCGTCTCGTGGTTCCTGACCATCGTAATGGTGCCGCCGGTGAGTATAACAAGTATCCGTTTCATAGCGCAAAAACAGAAAAACACTGCAAAGTTACGAATTTTTTTTAATATATCCAATACTTCCGTGCACTTTTTTGTAAAAAAAAGTTCGGCATAATTATTGTAGTGTTAAAAATGCTATAATAGTAGCGTGAAATATAAAAAGATGTAAACAATCAACACCCCGATATGTATGACACGACTGATTGAAGAGAAACTGAGTATTCTGCTCTGCGAGGATGACGCTGCCTTGGGCGGTCTGCTCGCTGACTACTTGACCCGGCTGAACTTCGACGTAGTGCTTTGCGCCAATGGTGACGAAGGATTAGCCTGCTTCGAAAAGCAGCACTTCGATATTTGTCTGCTCGACATCAATATGCCCCAGAAAAATGGCTTCGAACTCCTGGAAGATATTCGTAATATGGGTAGTGAAGTACCCGTCATCTTCCTGACCGAACGCCGGGCAACCGAGGATGTCATCCGCGCATATAATCTTGGCTGCGACGATTACCTGATCAAGCCTTGCCCGATGGATATTATGCTCTGTAAGATCCGCGCTATCATGCGCCGTTGCCGTTTGGGTAAGAAGAACAGCGAAGTGGAGTTCGATTTGGGCAATGGCATTCATTTCGATTCCGTTCGTCAGGTGCTGGGCGAAACCCATCTGTCCGCCCGCGAGAGTGACCTGCTACTCATCCTCTGCCGCAACCTCAACGAGACAGTGGAGCGCAACGTTATCCTGCGAACCATCTGGAGCCAGGATTCCTATTTCGCCAGCCGTAGCCTGAGCGTTTATGTTAATCACCTGCGCAAGCACCTGGCTGGTACACGCCGGCAGATAATTGGCGTGCATGGCAAGGGCTACAAGCTCATTAAGCAAGAGGATTAACAATTTAACGAATTAACGCTTTAACGAATGAAGGGCTTACAGAGTGAACAATAGCCATAGATAGGCAGCTAATGCTACCGCAAGGTATAACAGGAGAGTGACGCCACGCGATTCACTCTCTTTTTGTAGCAAATAAATGCCTGTAGTGGCGGATAGCGCCAAGGGAAGCAGGACTTGTTCGTCAGGCCGGGCCGGCGTAAGTACAATCAGCGGCGTGGACAATAGTCCTATCAGCAAGGCGTGGTACAGCAGCATGCGCGTGCTCACCAAGTCATACGAACTGCGCTGGAACGCACTAACCGATACTACAATAAATGCCACAAGCATCACCGCCATAACGGTGGTTATACTTCCCGGCAGTTCATGAGCAAACCAGTGGCGCTCAATCAGTAGCGAGAAATCAAACGGTTCAGCCCAACCCATGTACATCGCCAGTACGTAATAGATAGTCACCAGTGCTACGCCAAGTACCGATGCCAATATAGTGCGCATGGTAAACAAACCCTGCAGCAACACAACGATCCACAGGAACACTATACACCACAACGCATCTGGTACGAGCAGTGCCGCCAGACTAAGCAGCACTGTAACAAAGAACACCAGATCATTCGGTTCGTGACTATCCGTCATATCGCGCGTGGCGTACAAGAAATACAGCAGGATACCTGCTATCAGTTGTGGCTGCCAGTGCACGCGCAAGTATGGAATAATACCGGTAGCCGCTATGTACAGCAATGCCGGCAACAAGGAGAAATGCCCCGTCGCCTTGGCGCGGTAAAGAACCATGCATAGCAATATCCCGTTCAGTGCCACCAGACTCTGTGCACCCAGCGTGGATGACCACAGTTCCGGCATCCGCATATAGTCAGGCAACCACATGCACAATGCCGCTACCAGCAGCGTTACGGCTACCGGCAACGGCATTTGTGTAATATGTCTCAAGAAATATCTCAAGTCTGCTTTCGACTACTCTATGAATCCTTTACGACGAAGCAGGTGCTGCGGATCAGCCTCCTTGCCGCGGAACTCCAGATACAGTTCGTGCGAGTCGCGCGTACCGCCTTGCTCCAGCAAGTGACGGAAGCGGGCTGCGGTCTGAGGCTCAAACAAGTTGCCTGTCTCCTTGAACGCTGCAAACGCATCGGCGTCAAGCACTGCCGACCAGGTGTAGCTGTAGTAGCCTGCCTCGTAGCCGGTGGTGAAGATGTGATTGTAGAACGTAGGACGATAGCGAACGATGATCTCGTCAATCATTCCCATCTTCTTCAGGCTCTGTGCCTCAAAGGCATTCACATCCAATCCTTCGGCAGTGGTCAGCTCGTGGAAATCCATGTCGAGGATAGAGGCTGACAGCAACTCTGTAGTAACAAAACCCTGGTTGAACTTGCCGGCAGCGTTGATCTTGGCAATCAGCTCGTCAGGAATAACCTCGCCGGTCTGATAGTGGAACGCATAGGTCTTGAGCACTTCGGGTTCATAAGCGTAGTTCTCCATGAACTGACTGGGCAACTCCACGAAGTCGCGCGGTGTGTTTGTGCCGCTCAGGCTCTTGTAGTGCGCCTTGCTCAGCAGACCATGCAATGCGTGGCCGAACTCGTGGAACAACGTCTCAACATCATCCATCGACAGCAGCGACGGATTGCCGGCAGCGGGTTTGTTGAAGTTACCTACGTTGATGATAACCGGACGGTGATCAACACCGTTGTCGTCGATATACTGCGGCAGGATCTGGTTCATCCATGCGCCCGGACGCTTGCCGGCGCGGGGGAAGTAGTCGGTGTATAGGATGCCTACCAGGCTGCCGTCTGCTTCTGTTACCTTGAATACCTCAACCTCGTTGTTATATACCGGCATATTCTCCAGTTTCTCGAACTGCAGACCGTAGAGTTTGTTAGCTACTCCAAAGGCACCCTTGCGCACGTTGCTGAGTTCAAAGTAAGGCTTGATCTCCTCTTCGTCCAGTGCGTACTTGGCCTTGCGCAGTTTCTCTGCGTAGAACCACCAATCCCAGGGCTGCAGTTTCTCGCCCGGCAGATCCTGCTCAAGCAGTTTCTGCAATTCTGCAGCCTCGCGCTTGGCGGCAGCCAATGAGGGCGCCCATACGGATGCCAGGAAAGCATCAACGGTCTGATGATCCTTAGCCATGCAGTCTTTGAGGATATAATCGGCAGGATTATCATAGCCGAACAGTTTGGCGCGCTCAATACGTAACTCCATCTCGCGGATGATGACCGACTTGTTGTCGTTATCGTTATCATGGTTAGCGCGTGTGGTGTAATCCATCAGCAACTGACGGCGCAGTTCTCTATTCTCGCAGTACTGCAGCACCGGTGTGAAACTGGTACGCTTGGGTGTGAACAGCCACTCACCCGGATGTCCGGCAGCGGTAGCCTCCTCAGCGGCAGCAGCTTTGGCGCTCTCGGGCAGACCTGCCAGTTGTGCCTCATCGGTGATGAAGCGCTTCACAGCGTCGCTGTTGGTCTCGGCTACTACGTTCTTGCCGAACTTCAGCGACAGCAGACCCAGTTCTTCGTTGATAGCCTTCAGGCGCTCTTTCTGCTCGGCCGGCAGGTTGGCACCATTGTCGGCAAATCCCTTATAGGTCTCGGTCAGCAGACGCATCTGCTCGGGTGTCAGTTCCAGACTCTCGCGCTGGTCATATACAGCCTTCACGCGGGCAAAGAGTCCGTCGTTCAGGGTGATATATGCCGATAGTTCGGACAGCATAGGACTTACCTTCTCGGCGATGGCATCCATCTCATCGTTGCCGTCGGCTTCCAATACGTTGAAGAACACACCCTCTACGCGTTCCAGCAGTGCGCCCGAGCGGTCGAGTGCCACAAGTGTATTTTCAAAGGTCGGTTCCTCCGCATTGTTCACGATAGCGTCAATCTCCGCTTTCTCCTGACGGATAGCCTCTTCAAAGGCGGGCAGGTAGTGTTCAACCTTTACCTGATCAAACGCCGGCACGCCGTAAGGCGTCTCAGGCTG
>CAMIZG010000065.1 GCA_946403215.1 uncultured Bacteroidales bacterium
TGTTTGCCTGACATATGGCGTCGCGTGATAGGAAATATGTAGTGCTTTTTCTCATGGCCGCTTTCTTCATGGCATGTGAAAACAAACAACCTGCTCCTCAAGTCTCTACCAAGGACTTGACGGTGGTTTTTGCTACTACATCCGGCATGACCGGTGACGGCTACAACGAACTTGTTCTGCAAGGTGTAATGGCGAGCGTCAAAGCGCATCCGGACATCTCGCTTCATCTGCTCAAGCCCGACAGCCTGGGCGAAGCCCGTCAGCAAATAGAGACATGGCTCAAGGAGGCGGACCCGACGCAAGCGCTCATCCTCTGCGGGCCGGAGTTCGAACCGGTCGTGGCGGAGACGGGCTCCACGGAAGGACGTATCCTTCTTCTGGATTGCCATTCACCTCACCGCAAAGGTGTCTCTACGGCGCTGCTCAAACGATATGGCGGAGGATGGCTGGCCGGCGCGATGATACATGAGTTGAGAATGCTGCTGATCAAAGGCCTGAACGGCGACCGTATCATCGATGCTATCTCCTCGGGTGTAGAAGACGGCTACCGCGAGAACGACGGTCCGGAATATCAGGTCGTTGTGCTGGCGGAGGGATACGAGGGGCTGAGCATGATTGATGAGGCGTTCAGTTTAATGACACACGATAGTGTCATGGGATTAGGGTTTACAGATGGCGTTTTCGTACCTGTATGCGGCATGGCGCGGTTGGGTACGTTCAGTTTCTCTCAAAACTACTACCGCGTAGCAATAGGTGTCGGAGAGGACTGCGCGATTTATTCGGACAATATACCGTTCTCGATTCTCTATGATTTAGGGGCGATCGTGACGGAGTATATCAACCGTTGGTGGCAGGATGAGTCCTGGCCGGAGCATGAGACCTTCGGTCTGGCTACAGGGCATGTACGAATTGCTTACAACGAGCGTTTCTACTTGTCGGTGGGAGGCTTACCGGAGTGGTCGATAGGACGGGACGCATGGCGTACGATGGAGGAGCAGTATACACCCATAGCATTGGAAAAGGAGGTGAGCCATGATTATTAGAAGTCAGATTTTCAATTTCAGATTTCAGATTTTATGGGTCATCGGTATGCTGCTGACGATAGGCATGACAGCCTGCCATCCGGACCGTGGGACGGATGAAGGGGTAACGACCACCTACAAAGTGGCGTTGATCATGCCGCAACCGCTATGGGAGAGTGAGCGCTCTATCGTCTCCGGTGCCTTAGCTTCTATCAACAAAGCTCAGAGCGGACTGCCCCGACGCGTGGCGCTGGATGTCGAGTGGATCGACGAAGAGGCTCCGAACATGAGCGATGAAGTCTATCGTGTTGCCAACAGTGAGGATTATGTGGCCATCGTCGGTCCCAAGTACAGCCGGCATGCGCGCATGGTGGCGACAGCAAGTCTGGACAGTCGCATACCGGTTCTTCTGCCCAGTGTCACCTCCGCGGAAGTACAGCGCATCTATGCCGGCAGCAATAAAAGCGCTCCGAATATCTTCTGCATGAGCGAGAGTGACTTGGCGCAGACACAAGCCATGCTCAACATCCTGCGCAAGCAGTTTCTCACGTCTCGTATCATCCTCCTGTCGCGCGGAGGGAACGCGGATGATTATGTATCCTCGTTCACTGCCTATATGCCTTATTTCGCAACCGAACTGCGATTCAAAGGAGTGGAAGAGTTGACCTTCTCGGATAAAGAGAGCTTGCGGGCCAACCTGCTGCAGATACGCGAACGGGATGCATGGGACAAATTCAGTTCCACTATCTTTTATATTCCTTCTACGGTGGAGGACATGCGGATGATAGACGCAGTGCTGACCGAAGAAGGGATTACGCCCGGAATAAATATAGTCGGGGAAACGCAGTTCGTGGATGCGAACATATATCCCGGTATCTTCTGTCCCGACTTGGCATGCAACGTGCTATTGGAAAACAACCTGACGCACGAGTACGAAGGCATCGCCCTATGCGGCAATCCGGAGAGTGGATTCCCTGCCGCGCGCAAGGCACAGACAGGCAAAGAGATACAGAGCGGTTATGCGCAGCTGTACGATTGCTTCACGCTCATCAGTCTCGCCCTTGCCCATCAGGAGACCGCCAAACTGTCCACCCTGCGCGAAGCCATTGTGGCAGTCATGGACGCGTGCGACGGCAGCGGCGACGAGTTCTCATGGACGGAGGACGGCCTGCGGTACGGCTTCCGCTCCATCCGCGACGGACATATCCCGGCATTGTCCGGTGCTTCCGGATGCTGGGTCTTCGACCGTGAGACGCATATCAGCCAACTCGGCAGTTGGTACGGCCATTGGCGCTATTACGACGGACAATACCACCTGGTGGAATACATGACCCGCAGCGACCATGCACGCCAGGCAGGCATGGATCAGATGTGGGAGTGGAGTTCCGATATTGCATTGACCTTTGGTGACGAGACAAAGTATATTCCATATGAGCCGCTGCAAGACCGCTGCGCCGTTGTGATGGCTACCAGCACAGGATGGAACAACTACCGTCACCAGGCGGACGCACTCGACATCTACCGCATGCTGCGCAATGCCGGGTACGACGATGAACATATCGTCCTGATTACTGAGGATGACCTGGCGGATAATCCATTGAATCCCCATCCGGGTGTGGTGCATGTCACGCCGGACGGCGAGAACCTGCATGCCAGCATCGTCAACGACTACCGCATCAGCCAACTCACGCCTGAGGACTTGGGACATATTCTCTCCGGCACGGTTACGGAGCGTACGCCTGAAGTGGTGCACGGAAGCAAGAGTACCAACGTACTGCTCTTCTGGAGCGGACACGGGGCGTATAACAAGAAGTTGAATTGGGGCGATACGTATATCACCGCCGATGAAATCAACACGATTCTCACTGATGCGCAACCGAATTTCCGCAAGCTCTTCTTCGTCATGGAGACCTGCTACAGCGGTTCCATCGGCGAGAACCTGCCGGAGATAGACGGACTGCTGATGCTTACCGCATGTGCTCCCGGTGAGAAATCACACGCCGACGTGATAGAAGGGAATATTTACCTGTCCAACGCCTTCACGCGTGTCTTCCGCGAAGAGGTGGAGCGCAACCCAGACATCACCATCTATAACCTCTATACCTCCCTCGCGCGGCACACGACAGCCAGCCACGCCATGATGTACAATTATCCTTCCTATGGAAGCGTATATACCAATACAATGACAGAATATTTTAACCTGCAATATTAACTCATAAAACGTAAAAGCAATGAAAAAGTGTCTTTTCTGGCTATTCGGTGCAACCCTTGCGCTGACAGCTTGCAAGCAGAACTCCGCGGGGCAGAATCCTGCGGAGCAGAACATCAAGATGGACGACTATGAGTATCTGGTGGAGAGTCTGATGCGTTTCGACGACGAAGGAAACATCACCGGCTACATGATTGGAGACAACCTCAACGAGGCGGACCCTCTGGAGATTTCCGTGCCGGTCAAGAACTACGAGGAAGCCGTAGCCATCTTCCGCTCCCTGCTTCCGCAAGACGCAACGGTAAAACAAGAAGGCATGCAGTACTCCTGGCCGATGACCGACTCGCTCGGCGCTGAAATAGGCGAGCTGGTCTTGGACACGCTTTCCGGCCATATTGGCCACATACGCATGAAAGGGCGTGGCCCGAAGATTGATCCGGCTCCCGCAAGAGCCAAGGCTGCTCAAAGAACACCCAAGTGCCTCTTCATCTCCGAAACAGCCTGGCCCGAGAACTCAGGCGCGGCTGAGGAGATATTGAAGGACCAATACTACCTCGGCGCTATCGTAGAGAAAACACAAGACGATGGCTTCGGCAGCGGTAAGTTCGTAGTCATTGCTCCATGGACTCCCCAAAACTGCGGACTCATGATCCAACTCGATCCGAAAGCATATTACCTTGACGACATGCCCAAGAAAAAATGCTCCGGCAAATCGACCCTACATCGCGTCTATAAGGAACTGCACACCGGCAATAACTACCATGACATATTTGAAGTCATCGGGCAGCAGGTAAACTGGCCGTCCGGCCTGAGCGGATGGTATCTGACCAAAACGAAGAACGGATCAGCATATTACTGCGTGAACCTGGACAATGACAACGAGAAGACCTATAGGCCGGGCGAGGGCAACAGAAAAATCGATTCGGCTCCGGCACGTCGTGCGACGGCTGCTTCTTCCGATAAGCTGCGCATGGCGTATTGCTATTGCTTCAAGCCGGATGGCGACAAAATCAAGTTCTGGTAATTGACCCGCGGGCGTTTAAACACCTAACAAAAAGGAGAATTGGGCTTCTCCTTTTTGTGCTATGTAAGCTTGTCTGAGTGGCTTACTTTTATGTACCTTTACGCCAAATTTGACCCGAAACAAGAAGCGATATGGAAAAGAATCGATCCGCTTTGTTCCTACGCCAGGCACATGATGAGCGGCAGAGAAGAATACAAAGATGTGTGTATCGGACACGATGAATAAACGAACGGGGTGGGGAAAGTGCCTTCATCAGAGCGCAAAGAATGGTAACCGGATGAACCAATGTCACAATTAAGCCGGATATATATTGCTGTTGTCTATATAGTTGTTATTAACGTAGTGACATTCTTCTTGTATGGTGCTGACAAATTCAAAGCAAAGCACTCCATGTGGCGTATATCCGAAGCGACGCTTATCTGGTTCTCTGTCATCGGTGGAAGTATAGGCGCATTGCTGGGCATGAAAGTGTGGCATCACAAGACGCTGCATAAGAAGTTCAAATACGGCTTACCGTTCATTCTGTTTGTGCAGATAGCTATAGTCCTATGGCTTGTAATTTGAGTCGGTGGACAAGGAGGCGATGATGAAACCACGGAGAGTGGTGAAAAATACGGATATATGGAAGAAAAAATGCAAAAAACTTGCATAAATCGAAAATTATTCGTACCTTTGCAAGCGGAATGTGCAAATAAGTGAAGTCAAAAACACAAGGAAAACTGCAATGAGCAATTTCAAGTCATTACAGGCAAAGAGCAGCCTGGCGATCATCGTGACCGCTGCCGTGTTAGTCGAGCTGACCTGCGGCATACAGTACTACTTTGCCAAAGAGGGCATCCGCGAGGAGGTTCAGCATCGTGCCGAGAGCGAACTGCGTGCCAAGAGCCTGGAGATCCGCAATGTGATGAATGTGGTGGAGGTTGCTGTGGAGAACATGGCCTGGGCGGTGGAGCAACGTCTTGGGCAGCCTGACTCGATGTGGGTGGTGACCCGGAAGTTGCTGGAGGAGAATGATAACATCGTAGGTAGCGCCGTGGCTTTTGAACCCTATTACTATCCCCGCAAAGGCCGTCAGTTCTCGCCATATACCTACAAACATGACGGCACAACGACCAGCATCCAATTGGGAACCGACCAATACGACTACCATTCGATGGAATGGTACACGGCGCCGATGGCGTCCGGTCGCGGGCATTGGAGCGAACCGTACTTTGACGAAGGCGGCGGTGAGATGATGATGTCCACCTACAGTCTGCCGATACGTGATAAAGGAGGAAAGATTATAGCTATCTTCACGGCGGATGTGTCGCTCGACTGGCTGTCGGAAGTTGTAAATGCACGGCATATATACCCCTCGTCATACAACCTGCTTCTGTCGCGTATGGGACAGATCATGGTCTGTCCGAATGACAGCCTTGCCATGCGCACAAATATTGAAGAAGCCACCGCGGGAATGACGGACACCACAGCCGACTACATCAACCGCCAGATGAAGGCAGGAAAAAGCGGACTAGCCACGGTTACCGATAACAGCGGCGAGACGAACTACGTCTTCTTCGGGCCGGTGGACGATGTCACAGGCTGGTCGATGGCGGTGGTATGCGCCGACAAAGAGGTATACCGCGGCTTGCGGGGGACGAGACTGAGTGTGTTCATTCTGATGCTGATAGGTATGTGTCTGTTGGGGTTCATCGTATGGCGTACGGCACGCGGGGCACACCGTCTGCAGGAGATCAACGCACAGAAAGCCTCCATGGAGCGCGACCTGCAAGTGGCAAGCGGCATACAGATGGGTATGTTGCCCAAGGATTTCCCCTCCAACCACGAGCGTGATGACGTGCAGGTATATGCCACGCTGACCTCCGCCAAAGAGGTAGGCGGCGACCTGTTTGACTTCTATTTCCGTGACAACAAGCTGTTCTTCTGCATAGGCGATGTGTCCGGCAAAGGTATACCTGCGTCCCTGTTCATGGCGGTGACCCGATCGGTCTTCCGCACGGTGTCAGCCAAAGAGTGCCGACCGGACATAATCATGACCAGTCTGAACAACACGATAGCAGACATGAACGAGTCGCTCATGTTCGTCACAATGTTCGTAGGCGTGCTTGACCTGAAGACCGGTATGCTGCGGTACTGCAACGCCGGTCATGATGCGCCTATGCTCGTGGGGGACGGTGTGGGCCCACTTCCCTGCGATGCGAATATACCTGTCGGCGTGGATGCGAACTTCCACTATACGCAGCAGGAAACTCTGGTATATACGGGCACAACCATATTCCTGTACACCGACGGACTGACGGAGGCGGAGAACACCGCGCATGAACTCTTCTCCCTGCAGCGTGCCCAGCAGACAGCTGCATATGCGCTATCCAAGCATCAGCAGGAGCCCAAGCAACTCATATCCATCATGACGGAGGCGGTGCACCGCTTCGTAGGCAAAGCCGAGCAGAGCGATGACCTCACCATGATGGCTATCCAGTACATCCGACCGAATACATAAATTGACTACCCATAGAATAAGATGAGAAAGAAGTGGATTTATCTGCTGCTCACCGCGTGCGTGCTTTGGTCATGCGCCGGCAGTGAAGAGCAGACCCTGGTGCTGAACAGCGAGGCGGATCTGTCCGGATTGCGTGTTGCCACGCAGTCAGGCAGTTGTTATGATGTAGAGTTATCTCCCCGCAAAGATATAGAGCTGCAGCGCTACAACACGCTGTCGGATGCCATACAGGCTTTGCGCCACGGCAATGCGGATGTGCTGCTCAACGACGAGATGGCTCTGAACGCCTATATATGCCGCGAGCAGGGATTAAAGCCGATGTTGCGTGACGGCACTGGATTTCATGGTGGAGGGATTGAATCACTCGCCGCTGAGCGACGCCGCCCGTGCATCACTCCGCGGACAGGTCAAAGAGCTCATCGAAGAAACGACGACCCGAGGCTTCCGCATCAAACTGGTACTATAAACTGACAGTAACTATATAGTTGTATCATTGAGGGATAGGACAACAGCTATATGACAGTACAACCGTAATATTTGCATAATTTCTCACTTTCTTCACCCCATTTCGCACGTTTCTTTTCCTATTATTTGCTTTTTTGATATTTTTTTTGTAACTTTGCACGGAATACGTGCAAATAAGATCAAGACTGTTCCAGGAGGGGTATGGTGTCTGTATGTGCGCGGACAATAAAGGCATGAAAATAATAATAATCTTATGCAACGGATATGTGATTTCATAGCCAGATGGATGGGGGCGTTGGTGCTCCTTGTCGCGATAGTCAGTATAGTTGTGCCTAAGTCGTTGACATGGGTGAGCACATGGGTGATCAATCCGATGTTAGGCATCATCATGTTCGGCATGGGACTGACGCTCACGGGTAACGATTTCCGGATCATCCTCCGCCGTCCGACAGACATCCTCATCGGCTGCATGACGCAGTTCACGGTCATGCCGCTGTTGGCATGGGGGCTGACGTGGGCGTTTTCGCTTCCGCAAGAACTGGCGATCGGCGTTATTCTGGTTGGTTGCTGCCCGGGCGGAACGGCGTCGAACGTCATCACCTATCTGGCTAAAGGTGACTTGGCGCTGTCGGTAGGCATGACTGCCGCCTCAACCCTGCTGGCACCGGTGCTGACGCCGCTGCTCGTATGGTGGTTGGCCGGCACGATGGTGGATGTGGATACAGTAGGGATGCTGCTGAGTATACTGTGCGTGGTTATCCTGCCCGTTGTTTGCGGACTGCTCTGCCAACGCTTCATCCCCAAAATGACACAGCGTGTGACGCCTTACTTGCCGGCGTTCTCGTCTATCGCCATCACATTCACCGTAGGCATCGTTGTGGCGCACAATGCCGACCGACTGCTGACCGCGGGGCTGATCGTCATAATCGTAGTGATGCTGCATAACATGCTCGGACTAGGTGTGGGTTATCTGGTGGGACGATTGTTGCGCCTGCAGCGACCCAAGTGCATCGCGCTAAGCATTGAGGTAGGTATGCAGAACTCCGGTTTGGCCACATCGCTGGCTGTGATGCATTTCGCTGCGTTCCCCTTAGCCACCATACCGGGGGCGGTGTTCAGCGTGTGGCATAACATCAGCGGTGCCATTGCCGCTCGGCTTTATACGCGAAAAGAACGGTAGCCGGATGTGGTGGCCAATTAGCAGGGAATGTGAACGACAGTAAGAAAGTTACGATATAAAATTGCAAAAAGAAGTACTCCGAGGACTAATTCTAAAAATAGATGTGCTTGTGAAACAGGATGTATTAGTAGAGTACGTTAATCGCTCGGGAACGAATTGCTACAAATGGGACAGCGATTGCGCACGAGGCTTGCTGCCCTTATGGGTGGCCGATATGGATTTTAAGTCGCCGGCACCCGTCATTGACGCTATGCAACGACGGTTGGAGCACGGGGTGTTCGGCTATCAGTACGTGCCTGAAGCATATTACGATGCCATAGCCAATTGGTTTGCTCGCCGGCACAACTGGCGTGGCATTACACGCAATAAGATCATCTTCACCACCGGCGTTGTAGCTGCTATCTCGGCTATATTGCGTGCTATGACCCAACCTGGTGACGGGGTGATGGTACAAACGCCGGCGTACAACTGTTTTTTCACCTGTGTGGCTAATCTTGAATGCCGGTTGACGGATAGCCCGCTGGCGGTTAACGATGCGCACTACGAGGTCGATTGGCAGAACTTTGAACAACAGATCAGCCAAGCGCGTGTGTTCCTGCTATGCAATCCACACAACCCCACCGGGCGCGTATGGACGCGCGATGAACTGATGCGGATGGCTACTGTCTGTGAACGCCACAACGTATTTGTTATAGCCGATGAGATCCATTGCGAGTTCACGTTCCCGGGGGTCCGTTACACACCATACGCCACCGTAGCGCAAACCAACAATTACTGTACCTGCATCTCTCCGTCCAAGGCGTTTAATATTGCCGGACTGCATTGTGCAAACATCTTTGTTCCTGACGCCGATATCTACCAGCGCATCGACCATGCGGTAAATGTTCACGAGGTATGCGAACTCAATCCCTTCGGAGTAGAGGCACTGATAGCCGCATATAACGAGTGTGAAGCGTGGCTGGACGAACTGAAACAAGTCATTTATGACAATTATTGCTATCTCTCTGATTTTGTCAAACGACATATCCCGCAACTGACCGTAACACGTGCCGAAGGTACGTTCCTTGCGTGGGTTGATGTCTCTGCTTTGGGCATCTCGTCCGAAGAACTGTGTCAGCAGCTGGCCGAAAAACAGAAGGTACTGTTCAATCCCGCTGAGATGTATGGAGGCAAAGGATATATTCGTATTAACATTGCCACTTCGCGTGCAAATATCGAAGAGGCTCTACTCAGATTGCTAGCGGTCGTTTCTCCCCCGAAAACTATGCTGCCGAGATAGCCCGATATATTATAATGAAAGATTTTTTGGTATCCGTAAGATGATATGAAACGATTAGTTTGGATATTTTTGCCGATTATGTTCACAGCCTGCCGCGTGCAACTGACGGTGAGTAGCGAGCGATTCGCACAAGACCTGCGGAGT
>CAMIZG010000066.1 GCA_946403215.1 uncultured Bacteroidales bacterium
GGGTTCTGTCCGCCTTGTTGCGATGCGCCTTGCGTGGTGCCGCTGCCTTGAGCGCCCTGCTGGTTGTTGCCGAACATGCCGCTCATCATGTTGTTCGCCTTGTCGCGTTTCTCCTGCTCGATAGCGGCTTGACGGGCACGTTCTTCAGCCAGCCTCTGCTCTTCAGCTCTGCGCTCGGCTTCCAGTCGTGCCTGCTCCTCGCGTTGCTTGCGAACGAGTTCTTCCTGCTCGGCGCGTTTCTTCCTCTCTTCCTCGCGTTGTTTGGCGAGTGCCAGCGACTGCTCATCCTCTTGGACTATCAAGTCGTTGTCGGATGGCGCCTGGGTGGTAGGAGGCGGAGCTTGTGTGACGGGTTCAGCAGGCATCGGGATAGCTTCGGGCTCGCTGCCTCCGCCATCCTGACTATCGCCGAACGCGACCTCCACGCCTTCCTCTTCCGTCTCACGCGGTGCATCGATACTGACGTACCACAGAAGCAGGAAAAGCAATGCCATGACAAGTGTCGTCAGCAGTCCGGATTCTATTTTTGCTTTTTTGTTTTTGTCCATTACGTATAATATCGCTCTGCTTGAACGATTATTTTTTGTTTCTGGTCGCTACTACCAGCTTCATGTGATGCTGGTTGGCGATATCGAGTACACGCACAACCTCCTTGTACGCAATATCTTCATCAGCATGCAGGGCTATATACATGGCCGAGTCTTGTTGTTGCACCGAAGCCAGATAAGGCTCCAGGTCATCGGCATCAATGGCAACGGGTTTTTCCTTACCCAGCGCCACGAAGTACTGTCCCAGTTCATCGATGCTAACCTTGGCCACCACCTGTTTGGTGTTTGTTTTCGCCCGAGCCTGTGGCAGATTGATCTTAATATCGTTGGGTGACGACATAGTGCTTGCCATCACAAAGAACAGCAGCAGCAGGAAGATCAAGTCCGTCATCGATGACATCGAGAACGTGGCCTCAACTTTATTTCGTCTTTTTAACATAACGGTTACGGGTTATGGGTTACCGGTTATGGGTTAAGCGGGTTCGTTAAGCAAGTCCATGAAAGCGAGCGTGCGTCCCTCAAGCTGACGAACGACGCGGTCGATGCGCGAAACGAGGAAGTTGTACATGAACATGGCAATGATACCGACGATCAGACCGCCGATAGTGGTAACCATGGCTTGATACATACCTTCGCTCAGGGCAGACATCTCAATCACGCCACTGGCGTTCTGCGCCATATTATAGAAGGTCTGGACCATACCAAGCACTGTACCCAGGAAACCCAACATAGGTGCACCAGCAGCGATAGTAGCCATGATAACGAGGCCTTTCTCGAGAATAGAGACTTCGAGGTTACCCACGTTCTCAACAGCCACCTGCACATCCTGCATAGGGCGACCTATACGGCTGATACCTTTCTCAATCATTCTGGCAGCAGGCGTAGCGGCCTGCTTGCAGAGGTTGATGGCTGAGTCAATCTTGCCCTCGTGGATATAATCTTTGATGCGGTCCATAAACGAACTGTCCTCTTTGGTTGCGCCGTGAAGAACAATCAGGCGCTCGATGAAGATGTAGATAGCCCACGCCAGCAACAGGGCGAGGATTACCATAATCCATCCTCCGTAATGCGCCATGGTCAACAGGTTAATAGACTCTTGTACAGGCTCTTCGACTTGATACATCTCTTCTACGAGAGCCGTGGTTGTGTCAATTTGTAAAAGCATATTCGTTGTTTTGTTAAATGATTATCTTGTTTTGCAGCAATCCAAGTAACGTCTGATTGTCTGTTCAATACCCCAGTAGAGTGAATCGGCTATGAGCTGGTGGCCTATGCTTACTTCATCAATCCATGGGAAGGCCTTGAGCAGCGCGGGGAGATTGGTAGTGCTCAGGTCATGACCGGCATTGAGTCCCAGCCCGAGTTCGCGTGCTTTCAGCGCCGCAGCGCGGTACATATCAATAGCGGCCTCGGGGTTCGAGTCAAACAGTTCGGCATAAGGGCCGGTATACAGCTCCACCCTATCTGCCCCAACAGCTTTGGCGCCCTCCACCATCGCGGCATCGGCATTGACAAAGATGGACACGCGTATTCCTGCCTCATGAAAACGCTTCGTTACATCAATCAGGAACTCACGATGCTTGACAGTATCCCAACCATGGTTGGATGTAAGCTGCTCGTGACCATCCGGAACAAGCGTGACCTGCGCAGGACGCACCTCGCACACCATCCGGATAAATGCCGGTTCGGGATTGCCTTCAATATTCAGCTCGGTGGTCACACACTGCTTGAGCGCATAGACATCGCTGCGGCGGATGTGGCGCTCGTCGGGACGCGGATGAACGGTTATGCCCTGCGCCCCCATTCGTTCGCAATCCTTGGCGAACTGCTCGACATCGGGCACATTCCCTCCGCGCGCGTTGCGCAGAGTAGCAATCTTGTTTATGTTGACACTCAACCGAGTCATTGAGAGGCTTGGATTCTATCAGTTCCGGTGCGTCATCTGCGCGCGCATATTCCCACGCGCACAAAATCCGCCACAAAGATACAAAAAAAATCCCGAATATGCAAATATTTCGGGACTTTTTTTTACAAAAAGTGTATTTTCCTTGATTTCTGAAATAGAAACCTATTCAAAGGCTCCCATTTGGAGCATAGCGACCTCTCGTTCAGTGAGGAAACGATAGCGCCCGCGCGGCACGTTGCGCTTGGTGAGGCCGGCAAAGCTTACGCGGTCAAGAGCAACTACCTTGTAACCGACTTTCTCAAATATACGGCGCACTACACGGTTCTGCCCGGAGTGGATCTCGAGACCGATGTGCTTGCGGTCTTTGTCCGTGAACTCCAGTGCATCGGGAATGATCTCCTCGTCATCGAGCGTTATACCATGACGGATGAGGACTTCATCTTCCTCATCGAGGTCGCGGTCGAGCGTTACGGCATAAATCTTTTTCTTACCGAACTTGGGATGCGTCAGTTTGGCAGCCAGATCGCCATCGTTGGTAAGCAGCAGCACACCGGTAGTGTTACGGTCGAGGCGCCCTACGGGGTAGATGCGCTCGGAGCAGGCGTTCTTGACTATATCCATCACAGTGCGGCGCTCCTCGGGATCGTCGGTGGTAGTGACGGTGTTCTTGGGTTTGTTGAGCAGTATATATACTTTCCGCTCGCGGCGCACCGGCTGGTGGTGGAACATAACCTTATCGGTAGGCAGCACTTTAGCGCCGAGGCTATCCACTACTTCGCCGTTGACGGTTACCACGCCGGCCTGGATAAAGTCATCAGCCTCGCGTCGGCTGCAGAAGCCTGCATTGGCGAGGTACTTGTTCAGGCGGATGGGCTTTGTCGGGTCCTCGTAGCGTTCGCGGTACTCGATCTGCTTGCGCTGCGAGTACACACTGCTGTGCCGCTGCGGAGCGGGATGATTGCTGTTGCGGGATTGTTGCGGCCGGCGGTTAGCGTTAGGTTGACCAGCCGGTTGCTGACGCTGGCTGCCGTAAGCCGGACGCTGGGCACGTGCGCCATCGGGCGAGACACGTGTGTAACGATGTTCTCCCGTGGTGTTATAGCCATCGCTCTGACGGCCATAGACGGAGTTACCGTTGCGCACAATACGTGTGCGCTGACGGGGAGCATGCTGATTAGGGTTGGCGTAGTCGCCCGGATTCGCATCTGGACGGAACGCGGGTCTTCGATTGTCGTTAGACCTGTTGTTATCGTACATAGTAGTAATATTAATGTAAAATATGAGGGTTTAGGTAAAATGGTATCTTGTGTTTTGACTTTCAGTCATGTTGTTTGTCGAATGGATAAGAGGACGACCATTCGCCCTCTCACCATTCATCGGCCGCCTTAGGCCTCTGCAGCTTGCTCAACAGCCAGCTTACCACGATAGTAGCCGCAGCTGGGGCATACAGTGTGGTAGATGTAGTGAGCTCCGCAGTTGGGGCAGATTGCCAGTGCCGGCATCTTAGCCACGTCATGAGTACGACGTTTCGCTTGGCGGGTGTGCGATTGTCTACGCTTAGGATGTGCCATAGTTATTTACAATTTAGTCATTTACAATTTGTTCGTTTAATCTATCAGATCATTCGGGTTCCGAGGCGCTGCAGAGGTGGATGTCACCCGGCCGTGCTACCGGCGGGGGCGCTGAATGCTTGGAGAAGTTGTTGCATATCAGGCGTGCATTCACCATCCGGGTGACTATGCACCAGCGGAAGATTGATTGTTATCATTTCATAAGCCAGCCAGCTGAGGTCGAGCGCATCGGTCTGCTCGTCCGCCTCATCGGGGCGCACATCATCCTCTACATCAACGGTGTACTTCATTTCGCCGAGACATCGGTCACAAACAAGCACCACTTCGCCTCTGGCGGTTAAGTGTAGAGAATAGTCGCTTTCGCGCAGCGTCAGATCAGCCTCAACAGCCACATCGCCCCCCATGATCTCACTCTTCTCCTGCTGCTGAAAATAAGCAGTACTCAGGCGGAAAGAGTAGTGATACTTGCCTTGCGCCAACTCATTGAGTTGCAGGATTATATTGGCATGCGATTGTGTCATTGTGTGGCATTCCGGGCACTTGACCGCAAAAAGCGACCGCAAAGGTACAAAATATTTTTTGTATTTGCAAATCCCCCGTCCAAAAAGTCCCTTACTTTCTGCAAATTGTTAGCCGGTGTTAGCATTTCACTCCATTTAAGTCAGAAACAGTCCCAATCCGATGAGGGGTTGGGACTGTGTCGGTTGGGCGTTACAGGAGTTCGACGCTTCTGTTGACAAACTTGGCGAGCGCCTCGCCCTTCAACAGACCAGAGGCCAGGAAGGCTATATCGAGTAACTGGCTGACCTTGTCGTTGTCGGCAGCACGGTCGGTGTAGTGCTTCTTGATCTGCTCGCGCAGGGCAGCGATCTCCTTGGTGAGGTCGCGTTTCTCCTCGCCCTCCTTGGACTCATCTTTCTTCGCGTCCTTGGCGGCATCCTGCTCCTTGCGGAGTGCCTCTACCTGCTGGTTGAGGTCTTCCAGGCTGTTGCCGGTGGCCTCCTTGATTTCGGCAAGCAAAGCTTGTACCTTCGGATGAGCGATGTTCACCACGAGATTGTACGAGTCGGGCATCTGGCCGTAGAACGACATTCCCTGCTGGTGGGCGGACATCTCCTTCATACGGCGCATCCATTCGTTCTGCGTGAGGAAGACGGGCAGTGCGTCGGCACTGACGTTCTCGAGGCTGACCACGTAGTTCGCCTTGTCGGATTTCGGCAGCAAGCCTTCGAAAGTGTAGCGGAGCGCGTCCTCTTCCTCGGTGGTGAGGTTCACAGCCGCCTTGTCCTCCTTGACGATGAGGTTCTCAATCACGTCGCTGTCCACGCGCACGAAACGCAGCGCATGCTTCTCCTCCTCGCCGTCGCCCATGGCTTTCTGCTCGAACTGGCTCATGGCGTGTACGTCAATCTCGCCATCCATGAGCAGCACGTCGTAGCCTTTCTCCTTGGCGCGCTGGATGTAGGTGTACGAGGCGTCAGCGTCCTGCGTGTAGAGCAGAATCAGGTCGCCGTTCTTGTCAGTCTGAGCGTCCTTGACCTTGGCCTTGTACTCGTCCAGGGTGAAGTACTGCTTGTCGATGTTCTTGAGCAGGGCGAAGCCGATAGCGCGGTCGTAGAACTTCTCGTCGCTGAGCATGCCGAACTGGATGAAGAGCTTGATGTCGTCCCACTTCTTCTCGAAGTCGGCGCGGTCATTCTTGTAGAGCTTTGCCAATTTGTCAGCCACCTTCTTTGTGATATGCGAAGAGATCTTCTTGACGTTGTTGTCACTCTGCAGATACGAACGGCTGACGTTCAGCGGTATATCCGGACTGTCAATCACGCCGTGCAGCAGCGTCAGGTACTCCGGCACGATATTCGACACCTCATCGGTTACGAAGACCTGGTTGCAGTAGAGCTGGATCTTGTTACGGTGAACGTCGAGGTTGTTCTTGATCTTCGGGAAGTACAGGATACCCGTCAGGTGGAACGGATAATCGACATTCAGGTGAATATGGAACAGCGGCTCGTCGAACTGCGTGGGATAGAGTTCACGGTAGAACGACTTGTAATCCTCTTCCTTGAGGTCGGCAGGTTTGCGCGTCCATGCGGGGTTGGTGTTGTTGACGATGTTCTCTTCGCCGGTCTCGACTTGTTTGCCGTCCTTCCACTCCTTCTTCATGCCAAAGGCGATCTCTACCGGCAGGAACTTGCAGTACTTCTTGAGCAGGCCTTCGATAGTTGCCTCCTCCAGGTACTGGCTGAACTCGTCGTTGATATGCAGCACGATGTCCGTACCGCGTTCGGCCTTGATGGTCTCTTCCATTTGGTACTCGGGACTGCCCTCGCACGACCAGTGCACAGCCTTGGCGTCCTCGTTGTAGCTCTGGGAGAAGATCTCTACCTTGTCGCTGACCATGAACGAACTGTAGAAGCCCAAGCCGAAGTGACCGATGATGGCCTCGGCTTTGTCCTTGTACTGGTTGACAAACTCCTCAGCACCGGAGAAGGCAATCTGGTTGATGTACTTGTCCACCTCCTCGGCGGTCATGCCTATACCGTGGTCGCTGATGGTGAGGGTCTTCTTTGCCTTATCTATTTTTACGCGCACGCGTATGTCGCCCAGTTCGCCCTTGAAGGCGCCGGCGGTAGAGAGGGTTTTGAGTTTCTGCGTGGCATCCACAGCATTGCTGATGAGCTCACGGAGGAAGATCTCATGATCGGAATACAGGAATTTCTTGATTACGGGGAAAATGTTGTCTGACGTTACCCCAATGTTACCTTTGTTCATATAGCTTGTTGATTTTATTAATTCGTTATAGTTGACCAGACGACTAGCAGAGTAGGCGACCAGTTCGATTAATCAAGTGCAATAATCGTTCCAAATGCTGTCAGACTGACATTATGGCATAATTTTTGTTGTGAGAAATAGTGTAGGACGCTCTGTTCTGCCACGATTAGCAACAATATTTTAAAATTGATAAAACATGAAACTATCTGTTCAACCATTAAACTTCGAGATTGCCAAGCAGCTCGAAGACTACATCAACAAGAAAACCGCTCGTTTCGGTCGTCATCTTCGCGAGGACGACGAGTTGAATATCCGTCTGTCGGTGGTTAAGCCTGCCACTATCCAGAACAAGCAGGCTGATGTCCGCATCGGCGACCTGTTTGCATCGAAGACCTGCGACACCTTTGAGCAGGCTATCTCTGAGGCTCTGGACGCGTTGGAAGGACGTCTGGAGAAGCGTAAAGAGAACGCCTGATTGGCGGCAGGGATATTGATATACACTGATACACCAATATTACCCAATTACCGTTCCTTAACCACTCCTTTTTGAACCATTTATAGGCGTCACATTGGGATAGAAAACTCAACAGACTTCAACAGTTGTCATGGGGTCGAACCCGAAATAACTGTTGAAGTCTGTTAAGTGTTCTGATATGCCTAATTTATCTATCGACCTCTATTCTCATTTCGCAATCTGCCCCGCCACCCAAGATGGAATGACAAAGCGTTACGGTGAAGTTCTTGTCTTTCCATAAGCAGTGCAGCGAATAAATCACACTTTGGCGTGAACATTCACAGAGCAAAGGCGTAGTGACATATCCCTTTTTACACAACTCACAGGTACATTTTAAGAAGATAAGCCGATAAACATGACCTGTCTCTACGATCTCACCTTTTACTCCTGGCAAATCATTAGCCATCTGAAAGAACACATCCATGTTCCCTTTGGCATCCTCATAGAGTTTCTTGTAAACAGAAAGTGTGCCGCCATTTACACAGTTTTTCCCACATTCCGAGAAGAATGCAGACCGCTCCTCTGGAGAGAGCCGTGCTATACCTTTCTCGAAACCCTTAAACCAATTTGATATTTCCATGACGAGAAATAGTTAAACCGGGATAATAGCACCAAGCTAAAAAAGCAGGAATGACGGATGAAATGCATCGCAGCCAATTGAAATCCACGACACAAGTCCAGCCTCCTGCTATTGCCCGAAGGCTGTAGAGAACGATGATAGCAATAATAGCCGCCCGAGTCAACGGGAGCCTTCGGATGTCACCGGAGGCTGAGAGGGCATAGAGTCCTGCCAAGGTGAAGGCGAGGGCGAGGCCGACAGTCAGCGCATAAAGCATCCAGACGTGACCGGACACCATATTATGCATCACGTCTTTGATGCCGCAAGCGTCGAAGGCTTCATCCAAAGCAAAGAGACAGCAGATATGACCTACGGCTATGACAAAGTGAAGAATCGCTCCTAGTCGTAGTCTTGTCATGGGCGCAATAATATCCTTTCTGTTTCCATTAGTTTCTCCTTTTTAATAGTACGATTTCAGCATCGGCGCCGTTTATTCCGTATTCGCAAACGAGGATGTAATGTTCGTCACAGGCGATGCCGAAGCAGCGGTCTGCGGCAGTCGGGTGCGGCACCTGCGTGCCCCAATAGAACGCCTTGTCGTCCAAGAGTCTGACCGAATTGCCGTTGATACGGAACTCCTCGTTGACGAATGAGCCTTGCAACACAAACAGGTTGTCAATCTTGGGCAGACCGGTGACTTCCAGCGCATTGATTTCGTCAATCAGTTGCTGCTTGACCGGCGATGATGCGTGAGGCAGTTGGTCAGCAGGCAGTTGCCAGCGTTTGAGGTTCGGGTAGAATTCCAGCAATACCTTTTTATATTCCTCCCTGCTTAGGTTCCCGCCGGTGTTTTTGTTGTATTCCGCTACAAACTGAGAGCAGAACTCCGCCATCTGTTTCATTGTAAAATCGCCTGTGAACGCACCGTCACGATAGCAGTAGATGCAATAATCATCGCTTTTGCTTCCATCAGCGTTTGTGCCGAGAATATCCTTCGTGAGCGGCATTCCGCAGCTCTGACAAAATCTGATTTCTTGTTCCATGATAGTATTACATGTTGTTGATTTGACTTCAAATTTTGCTGCAAAGGTACAGCTTTTTCAGGACATATCAAATGAAAAAACGGACATTTTACAATTCGGTGGTATAAAAACTACCTATTATGAAGAAAACACGGAAAAATCACCACTTAACGGTATTCCTAAGGCTGAAATGACCGAGAGAGACATCCCATCTGCTGGTACTCCAGCGCCATTTGACTCTGATCATAGTATTCGTGCGTCAACGCGAATCACGTGTTAATCACATGTTAATCACGTGTTAATAGCCTAATAACATCCCGATGCAAGGCCGATGAATAAAGGGATTGCAGCCGATGGCAGGCAGAAAAGCGGGTGTACCGGTTTGGTACACCCGCTTCGTTTGTAGTAGTCCCACCGGGAATCGAACCCGAATCTAAGGTTTAGGAAACCCGTATTCTATCCATTGAACTATGGGACCTTTCGCGTTCGGCAACGCG
>CAMIZG010000067.1 GCA_946403215.1 uncultured Bacteroidales bacterium
GTTTGTCCTTGAGGTCATACAGCGGCCACTCTTTGGCCTTGCCGTCGGGGGACTGCCAGGCGGTGAGGGACGGGTTGCCGCCTACGTTGCCGCTGTACCACCACGTGGTGAAATTGGCTGTTACGCCAAGCTCGGCAAAACGCACCAGATCGGCATCGTCCTGAATCCACATACTCGAATGCGGTAGTGGTACTCACATGAACGTGACTATCGATAATGCCCTGCATGACGAACTTCCCGCCGAGGTCAGTCACCTCGCCTTCATAGTCCGACAGACCGGCTTCATCGCCTACATAGACGAACTTGCCGTCCTACACTACCTGCGCACTTGCCTGCGGTTGGGCCTTGTCCGCTGTGAAAATCGTTGCGTTCTTGATTATTTTATCTGCTTTCATGTTGGATTATATTTATATGGTTATAATAGGTATCTTTTCTAGTTTAGCACAATATTTTGCACCTGCCAGTTGTTTACAAGATTTGCGTGGAGAGGTACAAATAATTTGCCTAATTTGCAAGAACTTTTACTAAAAAAATGCAGCCTAAGTTTGCTTATATCTGCATATGTCAAAAAAAAGTAGTATCGTTAGCACGATTTGTATGCAAAGGTACAACAAATTTTCCATATTTGCAAGAATTTTTACAAAAAATGCAGTCTTAGTTTGCATAAATTTGCATATGTCAAAAAAAAGTAGTAACTTTGTAGGCTGTTAGCGTATAAAGCGGAATTGAAAGAAAAATATATGGATACCAAACCATGGGAACTCTCCAATCAAACGCTGGAGAGCATCCTTTCAGATAGCGGTTACACACCCGGTGAATTCGTCAATGCCATGGGGTCTCCTTCGTTCATGGCCCTGCTGAAGAGCCTCAATCCCTTAGCCCTGATAGGTCTGAAGGCCGCGCTCAAAGCCAAGGTGTGCTCTCACCTGCCCCGTCTGGACCGGCGCTTTGCCAAGGAATGCGGACGCGGACGGTTTGCCAAACGTTGCTGGGAGATACGAAGCGTTACCTTCACCTACCGCAGTCAGGCTGTCGATGGCCGCGATATACCCCTTTCGGGACGCGTCACGTTCCTTGCCAACCGGGCGGAAGGCACACCCCATCAGGCTAAGACCATCTCGCTCCATATGCATCAGGCGTTCTTCCACGAGGAATGGGCACCGTCCAAAACCCTGATGTTCATGCCGCTTAAAGTCTTGTGGGATTCGGTTGTCATTGAGCCCGACCTGCAGAAGTGGGGCATCAACTACGGCATTGAATCCGACGGCGGCGGATCGGCTCTCCACATGGCACGCCAGCTGGCGGACTGCATCGTGGCGGCGCTTGAGATCATGCAGCAGCACGGCGTCAGCCTCGCTCCGGAAGGATACACCACCAACTGGGGCAGCTCGCAGGGCGCTTTACCCACCCTGATGTTTGCCAAATGGTACGACACCGAGGCGCCGCAATGGTTCAAGGAGGCCATACGGCTGCGGGCCACTTTCTCCGCTGAAGGAGCCGCTCACATGCCTGAGCTAATGAACTTTATATACCGGCATCCGGAAGACATCGATGTCAACTTCATTCTGCTGTTAGCGTATTTCAAAGCATTCACTCCTGCGCAACTGGGAGGCTACCAGCCCGAAGAGTTTGTACCACAATGGTATCACGATACGAAGTTCCAAGTGAACGGACACGAGCTCACTTTCTTGGAGGCCGTCAGCCACTACTATCCGCAGCTGACGGATCCCTATTTCCGGAAGATGAAGTCTTTTGACCAGGTTTATGCTCCGGATATGCTCACTGCGGACGGCAAGGTCGATACGAACAGTCCCAAACTGCGCGCATGGATGGCCTGCCTCCAAACATACAACAACATGGAAGGCTGGACCCCCGCCCACTCCGTGTATATGGCCCATTGCCCGTCGGACGATATGGTTCCCTATGAGGGGGCATACAACCTGTACCGCACCATCAGCAACGAAGGACGCAATCCCCTGGTGCACATGCTGGCGGCACCGTCCATGCGCTTCATGCCCCATGGCGGAATGAGGCCGCACTTCATCATCGCCTTTGTCGGACTGCTCATCATGGCGCTGTATGAGAACCCCGAAGACATGCGCCGGCCGTACAAATCCGTTCAATAGATAATCCGTCAGACTTCCTATGGATAAAATGCCCCATACCCCACTCCCCTCCGAAGAAATGCGCTGGAAGCAGTTCTACGCCGACGGATACGAAGACATCCTGAATCAGGAGTTTCCGAACCAGACGTTGTGGAAATTCCTGGAGCAAGGCATCCTGTCCGACGGCAACCGGCACGATGCCCTTGTGTACTTCGGACGCCACATCAGCCGGCAGACGCTGGTGGAGCAGGTGCGCATATGGGGACGCGTCATCAAGGGCATGGGACTCAAACAGGGTGACGAACTGCTGCTGTTCGGTCCGTCCCTGCCGGAGTTCATATATATCATGCTGGCTGCGGATATGACGGGTGTGACTGCCAACCTGCCCAATCTGATGGTTACCCCAGAAGCGCTGGACTCGATGGTAGGCAAGAGCCGCGTCGCCTTCGTATTCGACGGGATGGAAACAACGATACGCAAAACGCTTCAGCGCAAGCAGTTCAAGCATGTGGTCATCCTGTCGGCTACACGCTCCATGAGCTATCCGCTCAAACTGGTGGCATCGCCTCTGAACAACCTGAAGCATTGGGGCTCGCGGCACAGAGCCAAATACATTACTGCCGATGCCGCCATTCTCCGCTTCGGACAGTACGACGGTCCGCTGGAGGCTGCCCCTGTGAAAGGCAAACCCGCGTTCATCTTCTGCTCGTCAGGCACGTCCGGCAAGGGAATAGCCAACCAGATTGCCATAAGCGATGAGGGGATGATATCCATGTTCCGCAATGCACTGGCATTCAACATGAAAGGTACACCTTTCAGCGAAGGAACAACATCCTACTGCCAGCTGCCGCCCTTTGTGTGTACGGGCTTCTTTGTGCTGGTCATCGCACCTCTCTACCGCGGCATGACCGTCTATCTCGACCCGAGGCTGTCTGCCGAACAATACATCAGGAACATCCTCACTTTCCGACCGCAGATTGCACTGTCCCCCGGCTCTAACTGGGTGTACCTGATCAGGCAAATCGACCTGCTTATCCAAAGCGGCAAGCGTCCTGACCTGAGTTTTTTCCGATTCCCCATAATGGGTGGCGAAGGCTGCACACCGCAAGCCCTGCAGCATATCAACGAGGTCATGCAGACCTGCGGTAGCACGGTGGCACTCACATCGGGCTACGGACTCAGCGAGACTTTCTCCGTATGCACAGTGGATTATGAGCCGGCAGGCTTTGACAAAGACTACTCCCGTCCGGTGGTGTGCGTGGGCGCACCATTCCCGGGCGTCACGGTAGGCATTTTTGACAAACAGGGCAAGGAACTCGGCTACGAGCAACGCGGAGAGATACGCGTCAAGACAGACTCCCTCACCATCGGGTATGTCAATAACCCCGAGCAGAACAAAGCCCGACTGCAAGGCGGCTGGCTGCACACCGGAGACCTCGGACTGCTGGACCGGAACGGCAAACTCTATATCTACGGCCGTATGGCGCAGTACGTAGAGACGGGCGGCGGAGAGAAAGTCTATCTGTTCGACATAGCCAACCGGCTGCGGGAAGACCCTGCCGTCAAAGATGCGCTGGCATGCCGGTTGGCAGCCGAAGACAGCCCGCTGGTGGCTCACGTGGTGCTGGCTGACGGCATCCGGGAAACGGAACAGGAAGTGCTCACACGGTTGGATAGCCTGATGACAGCGTTCCTCCCGTCCGGACTGCGCCTCGAAGCCTACCGGTTGGAAACCGAACAGCTGCGCATCAACATCGTCGGCAAGATCGACCGCCATTACTACAGCCACCTCCTCACCGGCTACTACGAAATCCGCAACGCCGCCCTCCACCCCGTCAACTATATGTAGGCTGAACATCAATCGCTTCGGCGCACTGCATACCAATCCCGCCTCGTTAGCGGGATTGATTGTATCGTACCCTGAAGTATCGGATTAACAGATTATCAGAATACTCAGCTCATATAGCAGATAGACAGGCGTAGTGACAAGCATCAGAGTGAACGGATCGCCTGTGGGCGTGATTACGGCTGCAATAATCAGTATAGCTACCAACACATGGCCGCGATAGCGCTTGAGGTGCTCACTGCGGAGGACACCGAGTCTGGACAGCAGCCATGTCAGCACCGGTACCTCAAACAGCAGTCCCATCATAATGGACAGCACCAGCAGGAGGGATATATACGAACTCAGGCTGATCTGATTCACCACATACGGACTGACCTCGTACATGCTCAGGAAACGGAACGACAGCGGGAAGATCAGCAGATAGTTAAGCGCCACACCTGCTGCAAAGAGCAGGACAGATGTCAGCAGAAAGATGACCGAATAGCGTTTCTCGTTCCGGTACAGCGCCGGCGCTACAAAACCGTACAGCCACCATACAATCAGCGGCAGTGCCAGCACAAAACCTATACACAGACTGACCTGAATATGGGTGACGAACGGTGCGGTGACATCTATGTTGATCAGTTGCTGCCCGTTGAGCGGACGCATCAAAAAGGCAAACAGCCATTCCTTGCAGCAGAACGCCGCAACGGTAGCCGCCAGCCATGCGCATAGTGACTTGAGCAAGGCACTGCGCAGTTCATCAAGGTGGTCCCAAAAACTAAGACCGCTTTCGCTGACGGAAGAACGTGAACTTTCGCTGTTCGATGGTTTCACTGCTTGTCCGGATTCTCTTTTATTTCCTCTTTGGCTTCCTCTTTCGTCTCTTCTTCTTTGCCGTTCATTCCGTCCTTAAACGATTTGATGCCTTTGCCCAGGCCTCGCATCAGTTCAGGGATCTTCCGACCGCCGAAGATGAGCAGAATAACGAGTGCGATTAAGATAATTTCCCAAGTTCCTAACATAATATATATGATTTAAAATTTCAAAAATCAAATTTACGATTGCTTGAGTTGCTCGACGAAATCGTCGATACGCTGCATTTCCTCAGGGATGTGGATGCGTTGCGGACAGTGCGGCAGACAATGGTCACAGCCTATGCAATGGTCCGCCTGGCGCATGCGTTCCACCTGACGGTCATAGCCTATCAGCCAGCGTTTGCGTGCCTTGCGGAACGCGCTGTCGGAGGTGTTGCCCGAGGGGATTATTCCCTCTGCCAGGCAGGTGTTGTAATAGCTGAACACTGCCGGTATATTGATGCCGTACGGACAGGGCATGCAGTAGTTGCAGGCGGTGCAGGGCACAGCGTTCAGCGAGCAGATGGCATCCGCCAGACGCATCAGCATCGCATCCTCCTCCGGCGTTATGGGCCGCAGAGGCGAGTAGGTCCTGCAGTTCTCCGCCAGATGCTCGGTATAGGTCATACCGGACAGCACGGTCAGCACACCTTCCGGCGTGCCGGCATACCGGAACGCCCATTCGGCAGGCGTGGCGTCGATATCCATCCGTTTCATCTCGCGCAGGATATGCGCCGGCTGTTTAGCGAGACGTCCGCCCAGCAATGGCTCCATGATCACGGCCGGTATGCCGCGTTTATGCAGTTCGGCGTACAGGTAGGACGCATCGGTGTTGCGCGGGTTGTTGCGCTTGGCGTAGTGCCAGTCGAGGTAGTTGAGTTGTATCTGCACGAAATCCCAGTGGTACTTGCCTTCGTCGTGCCAGCGCAGCAGCATGTCAAAGATGCTTATATCGCCGTGGTAGGAGAAACCCAGGTTGCGGATGCGGCCTTTCTGCTTCTGCTCCACGAGCCAGTCCAGTATGCCGTTGTCCATGTACCGGCCGTTGAACGTCTCCATGGCATCCTTGCCGCGCGAACTGCCGCCTATGCTGTGCAGCAGCAGGTAATCGACATAGTCGGTCTGCAGGTACTTGAGCGAACGCTCGAACATCGCCATCGACTCATGCCGCGGCCAGGCGTCGGGCGAGAAGTTGCTCAGTTTGGTGGCAATAAAATACGTGTTGCGCGGATGCCGGGCGAGTGCGATGCCTGTAGCCTCTTCCGACCGGCCCTGACAATATACGGGCGACGTGTCGAAGTAGTTGACACCGTGCGCCAGGGCGTAATCAACCTGCTCGTTCACCAGTTCCTGGTCTATCGGCGCATTGGGTGTCTCGCGCGCCGAACCCTGCCCTACTACCGGCAGACGCATCATCCCGTAGCCCAGCAGCGACACCACATCGCCCGTGTTCGGGTTACGGCGCATGGTCATCTTCCCTTCGGATTCCGATGCATCCCCGGGGATGACCGTTGATCTGCCTTTCTTGCACGCACTCAGCAAGACCGATGTGCCGGCTATGGCAGCTGTTGTATGTTTGATAAAATCTCTTCGATCCATAGTCTCTAAACGCTAACTCGCTAATTCCCTCATTCGCTAACTCGCTAATTCGCTAAACGACATGCACCCCATACCCCTCCACATAGATGGCGCTGAACGGCCTTGCCGGGCACAGGTTCTCGCACTTGCCGCAGCCGGTGCAGCGTTCGGCATCCACCGCCGGCACCTGCACGGTTCGTCCGTCGGCTGTCGTGTAATCCACCATCTGGATGGCATCAGCCGGGCACTTGCGCGCACAGGCGCCGCAATGGTCGCCGTTGGCCACAGGAATACAGTTGTCGGCTATCCACACCGCGTGACCTACCCGTATGGCGGTCTTGTCCTCGGGGCTGACAGGCTGGATGGCCGCCGTAGGACAAACCTCGGAACAGCGGGTGCACTCCGGCCGGCAGTAGCCGCGCTCGAAGGACATCTCCGGCTGCATGAACCGCAAGGGGTCGGATGAGGGACGCAGCACATTGTTCGGACAGGCACTCACACACAGCTGGCATGCCGTACAGTGGCGCTGCATGTTCCGCGCGGAAAGTGAGCCCGGCGGAGTAAGCGGCGTTTTGCGCTGCGGAACTTTCTTGTCCTCTATGTCCGCCAGACCGCCGTCCACCTTTATCTTCGCTTGTGCCATGGCTGCTGTGCCGACCACAACGGCTGCGCCGGTCAGCATGGCACGACGGCTGAGGTCAGGACTGTCAGTCGCCTCTCTTTCAGCAGATGCAGTCTGCGGTCTTTTAGGCACAGCGGGGTCCCCAAAGAGCTTTGCTCGCGTGGGGTGCATTGCAGCGGGGTCCCCAAAGAGCTTTGCTCGCGTGGGGTGCATTAAGGCGTTCTTGTAATGCAGCGCATCATGCCTGCACTGCGGCAGGCAGTCGCCGCAGGCAATGCAGCGCGAGTAATCCACCGTTCCGGCCTTGTAGTCAATAGCGGCAGCCTTGCAGTTCTTCTCGCACAGCGAGCAGTTCTTGCACTTCGACTTGTCCAGCTGCACGCGCAGCAGGGAGAAGCGTGCGAAGAACGACAGTATGGTGCCTACCGGACAAACGGTGTTGCAGTACGTGCGGCCGTTGCGCCAGGCGAGAACAGCCAGCACAACGAGTGTCAGCAATGCCGTGACGAACGTCGTCACGCTGCGCATCCATATCTCCGCATCCGTAAACACGAACCACTCATAGCGGGCATCCAATGCCACAAGTGCGTTGTTAAGCATGTCGTACAACGGCCGGAACAGCGAGTTGACTATCCTGCCGTAGGCGGAGTACGGGGCAAGCAGGGTCGTGACCGGTGCAAAGCCTATTATCAGGCAGACGATGAACACCGCTAACATGCTGTAGCGCAACCAGCGTTTCTCCGCCGAGTGGCTGTAGCGGTTCTTCTTCTGTTTCTTGCCCAGCCAGCCGAATATATCCTGCATGACCCCGAGCGGACAGATCACGCTGCAATAGAGCCTGCCGAAGATGAGTGTCAGGACAATCAGTCCGGCCAGCACGGCAAAGTCCAAAGCCATCAGCGCCGGCAGGAACTGCACCTTCGCCACCCAGCCCATCCACAGGTTGAACTGCCAGCCTATGCCGAGGAACAGCAGCGTCACCGCCAGGTAAAAGAACGTGGCGAGAACGATGCGTACCGTTCGTAGAAGGTGATTGGTTTTCATAGTCTTGCCGGCATGTTCTGTAATACCTTCACGCACTCGTCTATGCTCTCTATCTCGTTCAGTTGGGCATCAAACGGGCATTGTCCCGAACGGTCGCGGTTAAGGATCTGCGGAACCTCCTCCCTGGCGAAAACCTTGATGCCTTCTTTCTCCAGCAGTTCGCGTCCTGCTGTGCAGATGAGGTTCGTATGCACCTCCACGACGCCTCCGGCAGCCATGATCGCTGCAGCAGCCTTGCCGATCAGCTTGTCGGCTACGATGGCTCCCTTGAGCCGTTCGGGCTGTTCGGCGAGCAGGTTCAGCAGATCACGCACTCCGCGGTCGGTGTGGGTGGTCAGTGTGGTGTCGTTATATACGAGCAGGCTCAGGCCCTGCTGGTTGAGCATGTCGAGCATCTGCTTGCCTACGAGTGAACCGCCACGAAGGATGAGCACACATTCTTCGGGTGTGGCGGCCTCCAGCAGTTTCTTCTCCCTGGGGCACAGGTCCGTGCCGTCACGGTTGACCATGAACGGTATCTCCTCGCGTGCATGAACCGGTATGCCGGCTTCCTCCAGCATCTGCCGGGCTGGTGTGCTCAGCAGCGGTGTGCATACGGATTTCACTCCGCCTGTTATCAGCAGTGACGCAGCAGCCTTGCCTACCCTGCGGTCTGCCACTACGGCGCCTTTCAGCCGTTCGGGTTCGTTGGCGGTCAGCTGCAGCAGGTCCTCCACGCCCGGGGCGTTGTAGGACGTCACTTGTCCGTTGTTGTCGATCAGCATGCCTACGCCCTGCTCATCCAGGGCTTGGAGCATTTTTTCCGACTTGCTCATGCATCCGGTCAGCAGTACTGCCAATGCAATTGCAAAAATCATCTTTTTCATAGTTATTGAATGTTTTTACTTTATTATTGTCCCTTTGCCATCTATTATGGCTTTTGAAATAGCTGTTCAAAATTTGCTACACCCATATTTTGAGTCAACGGATTTTCAATTGTTTTTGAAGGTTTATTTTTTTGTGACCTCAGTACCTCTATCTTATTCGAATGATTTGTTCCTGATTATTCTGTAATGGGGATTGTACGTGTTACGGAATTGTTCGCTGTGCCGAACGGGAGCTTTTCGTTGTGCGCTTCCCGCAACCCGGCTTGCAGATGTGCCGTCAGACAGGAGAGGGCAAGTAATATGAAAAGCAGGCTTTTACGCATAGATTCATAGTTTCGTTGCAAAGGTACAAAAAATAATTGATAT
>CAMIZG010000068.1 GCA_946403215.1 uncultured Bacteroidales bacterium
AAAAGCGGCTTAGTTGCCGCTTTTATTGTCTTCCTGCATCTCGATGAGGCGTTTGTAGTAGCCGTTAAGGGCGAGGAGCTGTTCGTGGTTTCCCTGTTCGACTATCCGTCCTTCGTGCAGCACGCATATGAGATCGGCGTTGCGGATGGTGCTCAGGCGGTGGGCAATGACCAGGGTTGTCCTGTCCTGCATGAGTTGCTCCAGGGCTTCTTGAACAAGTTTCTCGGATTCGGTGTCTAATGCCGATGTAGCCTCGTCAAGCAGCAGAATAGGCGGGTTCTTGAGGATAGCACGCGCTATACTGATGCGCTGTCGCTGGCCGCCTGATAGACGCGAACCACGGTCGCCTATACAAGTCCGGTAGCCTTCAGGGGTGGCGGTGATGAACTCGTGGGCATTGGCAATCTTTGCCGCACGCTCCACAGCCTGTTGCCAACTCATTCCGTCCGGCGCAGGTTGGGTGGTATCCACACCGAAGGTAATGTTGTTGTAGATGGTGTCGTTGAACAGGATAGCGTCCTGATTAACGTAGCCCATCAGTTCGCGCAAGTCATGGAGCTTGAGCCGGCGTACATCCTGTCCGTCGATGCGTATGGCGCCTTGCTGCACGTCGTAGAACCGCGGCAAGAGGTCAGCCATAGTGGTCTTACCACTACCCGACTGCCCTACTAACGCTACCACCTGCCCCTTGCGGATAGTGAGGTTGATCTCCTGCAATACGGGGCGTTCGGCATCATAAGCGAAGGTAACATGCTCGTAGCATATATCGCTATCGAACCCGCTGACGGACTGAGCATCGGCGGCCTCAATGATGTTAGAGCGGGTATCCAGCACCTTGTCGATACGCTCGAGCGAGGCACGGCCCTTGCGCACCGAGTAGGCTGCCTTGCTCAGGTCTTTGGCGGGGTTGATGATGGAGTAGAAGATGACCAGATAATAGATGAACGTAGCGGCGTCAATCGCACTACGGTTGCTCAAAATCAATATACCTCCAAACCACAGGATAACGGCAATCAGCACCGTGCCCAGGAACTCGGACATGGGGTGCGCGAGGTAGTAGCGGCGGTTGATGCGGTTGAAGGTCTGCCGCGTGGCATCGATGAGCTGATTGAAGCGGTAGCGCAACTTATCCTCGGCATTGAAAGCCTTGACTACCCGCAGTCCGGACAGTGTCTCTTCGATCTGGCTGAGGATATCGGCGTTCTGCTCCTGACCATGTTTGGATGCACGCTTGAGGTTGCGGCCGATGCGACCTATCAACAGTCCGGCTACAGGCAGCAGGATGAGCACGAACAGTGTTAACTGCCAGCTGATTACAAACAGCGTGAGCAGATACACGGTGATCATGATCGGATCCTTGAACAAGATATCCAGCGAGCTCATGATGCTTGCCTCAACCTCGTTGACATCGTTGGTCATGCGTGAGAGTATATCGCCCTTGCGCTCCTGGGTGAAGTACCCCAACGGCAGACTGACAATCTTGTCGTACAACTGCCTCCTGAGGTCGCGCAACACGCCTGTACGGATTGGAACCATGTAATAGTTAGCCAGCCAGGCGGTGAGACACTTGAGTCCGGTCATAACGCCCAGGAACAGCCCCAGCCACGCCAGCATTGTTCCGCCACCATGCTCGGCAATCATCTCGCCCAGCAGGTAGTACAGGTTGCCCTTAGCGGCCACCAGCCACTGCTCCACACCCACTGTACTGCCCAGATCCACATACGTCGTATCCACCCGGCTGATGCCGAACAGGATACGCAGCACGGGGATAATAGCCGCAAACGAGAACAGCGACAGGATAGTGGACAGCAGGTTGAACAGCAGATTCAGAACCACCAGCCACTTGTAGGGCGAAGCAAATCGGCGTATAAGACGGATGAAGGACATAGGAGGCTATTTGTGATTGGTTGTTTGTGACGGCTTATTTATCTTGTGCAGGCTCTCGCGCACATATGACAATACATCATCATCGAGCGAGTGTGCCTCTACCTGAACGGTGATATGTACAGGCAGCGGTATAACGGGTTTGCCGTAGCGCTCGATGATATCAGTCTGCCGGATGCGCTGCATGTCCTTTTCGGTGGTGAGGATGCAGTCGCAGCGCTCCGCACGCTGCAGAATAGTGCTGATATCGGCCGCCGTAAAACGATGGTGGTCAGGATAAGTCAGCACCTCGGCTTGCGGATGCAAAGCGCGTACATGACTGATCATGTACTCCGGTCGGGCTATACAAGCCAACACCAGCGGCACACCCGGAACAGGTACATCATCGTAGTGCATGTGCGAGAAGTACAGGTGCTGGAAGGTGGCAGGTCGCAGACTACTGTCCACCACACGTTTGTCGATAGGCCGCATTGTATCCGGACATTTGGTCACTACAAGTATCTCGGCTTTTGTTGCGCGGTACGGTACATCGCGCAGCGTACCCCAGGGCAACAGGTGATCGTAAACGTACAGCCTGTCGTAAGCCGTGAGCAGGATGTTCAGTCCACAGACGATAGAGCGGTGCTGATACGCATCATCCAACAGCACTACATCAGGTGGGTTGTGCATCCGCTGAATATGCTTGATGCCCGTAACACGCTCCTCACACACCGCTACCAGCACGTCGGGGAACTTACGATGGATCTGCATGGCTTCGTCGCCTATCGTGTCAGCAGTAGCCAAAGCGGTAGCGAACAGAAAACCGCGTGTCTTGCGGCGGTAGCCGCGTGAGAGTACCCCCACCTTGTAGCCGTGGCTTTGCAGCAGACGAATCAGGTACTCGACCATCGGCGTCTTGCCTGTACCGCCTACAGCGAGGTTCCCCACACAGATGGTGGGGATACGCGGCGTGTACTGCGGTAGCAGATGCTCGTCAAACAACAAGTGCCTGAATGATATCACACCGCCGTACAACACGGCCAACGGGGCTGTCAGACTACGCCAGTTCATGCCTATCGATCAGCTGTGGGGTATAGCCTTGCTGTTGGTTAGCGAATCACAACAGGCTCCATCATCATCAGCACTTTCGGCTCTTTGGCCAGTGCCTTGATGCGGGCAATGATCTTCTCTTCCTCCGACTGCTCACCGCTAAGCATCTTCAGCATTTCCTCCAGAGGATCTTTGGATTCGGGGAAGTACGTTACGTCGTAACTCTCGATGCTTGCCAGTTCGGCAGCTTTGGCGATAGCATTGTCTATATTTCCGAGGCTGTCCACCAGACCTATACCCAGGGCGTCCTTGCCGAGCCATACGCGGCCTTCGGCTATCTTCTTTATATCGTCCTGTGTCATCTTGCGGCCTTCGGCACAACGGCGCGTGAACAGGTCATAACCACGCTCAATCATCGCCTGCATCATGGCCTGCTCCTCGGTGTTCATGCCCTGGTAGATCATGTTACCCTCCATGGCGGAGTGCTTGTGCGTACCTACTGCATCAACATCCAAGCCTATTTTTTCGCGCAGTTTCTTTACGTTAGGAATCGTACCGAATATACCTATCGAACCGGTCAGTGTTGTCGGCTCGGCAAAGATATAATCCGCACCGCAGGAGATATAATAGCCACCGGATGCCGCATAGTCACCCATGGAAACGACTACGGGCAGACCTTTGGCTTTGAGGCTCTGCACGCCGTGCCAGATCTCCTCGCTGGCATCAGCACTACCGCCCGGGCTGTTCACGCGGAAGACAACAGCTTTGACCTTGTCGTCCTTCATGATAGCCTTCATCTGCTTGAGGGTCTGTTTGGCCGTAATTCCGTCACTGGCATTATCACCCTGGATCGTTCCTTCAGCATACAGCACAGCCACGCGGTTAGGCAACTTGGACTCGGGGCGTTTTACCTTAGCAAGCTTGGAGGTAGTGATCAGATTGTAGTCCTTCGAACCGCTCATCATGCGCAAGATCTCATCCATATTTTCACGGTAAACAAGGGTATCCACCAGGTTGCAGGCAACATACTTATCCGCATTCTGAATAGTGATGAACTCCTCTGCATAGCGATCAAGATTTGCCTCGCTGATGCCACGCGATGCGCTGACAGCTGCGCGGTACTCATCCCAAATGCCTTGCAGGTAAAGCATGGTCTGCTGCTTGTCAGCCTCGGACATCGAGGTGCGGAAATACGGCTCAACGGCACTCTTGTACGTACCAACCTTAAGTATCTGCATCTCTACGCCCACTTTCTCCATCAGACGGGTGAAATACATCTTCTGTGCAGCCAATCCGTGCCAGTCAAGGTGCCCTGCCGGATTGAAATAGATCTTGTCAGCTACGCTGGCCAGATAGTAGTTCGTGCTGCCGTAGCTATTCGAGTACGCGATGATCCACTTGCCCGAACGCTGCTTGAACAATAGCAGACGGTCGCGAATGACCTTAGCCGAAGCAGGTGCCATCGACAGACTGCCGTCATACAGATAAATACCCTTGATCTTGTCATCATTTTCGGCAAGACGGATGTTCTCAAGTATCTGATCCAGACCAACCGTATTTTTTGGTCCATAACCACCTGGAATAGAAGGCATACTTCCCATCAGGTCGGCAAACGGATTATCCTCCGCACCTTGCTCAACCAATTCGCCCGATAGCTCCAGCTTATACACGCTGTAGTCCTTCAATTTGACCTCTGATGAGGTGAACATGTCACCTAACAGCAGACCACACAGAAAACTCAATCCGAAATAGATGGCCAGGCCAATCAGGCAGCCACGCAGACAGCCGCGACGACGCTGGGGCTGTTCTTGTACATTTGTAATGATTTGCATAGTTGTTTATATTTTAAGATTAAAACTTTTTCTATGATAAGGAGTTATCCCGTACTGCCGTATAGCCTCGTAGTGTGCGGCTGTCGGATAACCTTTGTTCTCATCCCATCGGTACATCGGGTACTGCTCGTGCAGCCGCAGCATGTAATCATCCCTGTAGGTCTTAGCCAGCACACTGGCTGCGGCTATACTCATGTATGTGGCATCGCCCTTCACCACCGTCCGGGCAGGTATCTCCAGCAAACCGCCTTCAGGAATATAAGGTTTCCACTTGTTACCGTCCACCAGTATGTGTTCCGGCACAATATACGTTCCACCACTTGCTGCTAATCGCTCATCCCTAACCGCTAATCCGTTCAGCGCCCGATGCATGCCAAGTATGGATGCCTGCAGGATATTTATCTTATCTATCTCCTGGGCTGTCACCTCCGCCACAGCCCAGGCTACTGCTTCCTGTTCAATCACCTCGCGCAAGGCGTACCGCTGTTTGTCCGTCAGTTGCTTGGAGTCGTTCAGCACCTCGTTACTAAAGTCCGGCGGCAGCACCACAGCCGCAGCAAACACGCTCCCTGCCAATGGTCCGCGACCTGCCTCGTCGCACCCGGCTTCCGCCACCCCTTGTATCATGTACGGCTTCAACATTCAACTATTGCACCAAAACTCTTAGAACGGGTATCCTATAGCGAAGTGGAACGTCATATCATCGCGCCAGCACAAGCCGTTCTTGGCTGTGCGCCATTGCGTACCTGCCAGGCTGCCGGATATACGGCTCGGGTCGTACAGCTTGACGCCGAAATCCACTCGGAACAGCAATATATTGAAGTCCAAACGCAATCCTACACCATAAGCCATAGCTATCTGCTTGTAGAAGTTGTTCCACTTGAATACGCCGTTCGGTTGGGCAACATAGTCATGTATAGTCCAGTTATTGCCTGCATCCACAAAAGCCGCCAACTCAATGATCGACCATACGCGCCATCTATACTCCACGTTCAGATCCAGACGTATATCGCCCACCTGCAGGTCATAGCTTGACAGGCTGTTGTTGCCTCTATATCCTCCGGGACCCAAGGTACGTGCCTGCCAGCCGCGAACGCTGTTGGCACCACCCGAGAAGAATCGCTTCTCAAACGGCACGGTGTACGAGTTCAGGTACGGCACAGCCACACCTAATCCCGCATGGAAAACGAGCCTGTGCCTGGGCGCCAACAACTGGTTGTACGACAGGTTGACATCCGCACGGGCGTACTGCGAACATGGCACATTGACCACCCTGTATACACCCTGATCATCCATCGGAGCGTTCGCCAGTTTGCATATGCCGTACATCAGGTTTCCAGCTGTTTCAACCATATAACCGAAGTTGATGTAACTCTGCTCGCTGAAGTTCTGACGTTTGTTCGAGTAGCTGCCCGAATAACTCCAACCCACTATCAAGTGATCATCATAACTGTACTTCAGTATAGACGAACGCGCCAATATCTCGTTCTGAAAACGCTCGGATATATACGGCACATAGATATAACTTATATCCAGCACGTTGAAGTTATGGCTCCAGCGGCTGCGAGGTCGGTGAAGCGAGTAGTACAGTCCGGCGTTGAATATGTGCCGCCTGAACTCCTCCGGACGCTTCTGGAAGGCGTACATCAGGCTTGTGCGCCAATGGTTGGGAAAACTCAGTGATGCCTCACCACGCGCCTCTATCGTACGACTGCCGTTGTTGTGCCACTCGTATTGCGAACCGCCGCTTATCTTCAGCTCCTCCGCACCGCGGAATATATTCCGGTTGGCATACGACAACATTCCTTTTATACCCCACGCATCACCCGAATAGGTTCCCTCCAACTCGGCACTGATCGTATTGATCTTGTTGCGCGACAGGTAGATATGACACTCCAGGCTATCCTCGGCCACCACTTCGAACCGTATATCCGAATAGCGTATCGGACCCAGGGTATTCAGATTGTTATACGTGTTCGACACTTTACTCTCGCTGTACAGTTCGCCCGGACGGATCTCGCACTGACGCATCAGAACACGCTCACGCAGCAGTTTACGTCCCTTGCGATAGAAATCATAACCATCGCCGTGCAGTACGTGCATCACAGTGTCCGATGCATCATCATAAGCACTCATATCCTGATGGAAGCACACGCGCGAAATAGTGTATTGCCTGAATATAAACGCATTCAACGAATCCGGCTGGTTAGATATATAGTCATGCAAATGCAACCGTAGGTCAATCTCATGATTATAAGTACTATCTGCCTCGTAGTGCAAATACTCTTTGTCAAAGAAGTAATATCCCCTGTTACGCATTCGTTTGGCTATACGCTCACGTTCATCGTCCAGCGCCTGCGTCGAGTAACGCATACCGGAGTAGATATAGTGCCGCCGCATGTTGGCGGCCAGGTCATACAGCACCGGATGAGACAGATCAATCGTGTAGTTACGTATTCTATATTCAGGCCCCGCTGTTACGTTGTACGTCAGGCGTACCAATCTATTTTTGGACTCGGTGACTGTGTCCACTCTGGCCTGAAAATATCCCTCGTTGCGCATGGCTTTCTGGATCTGCACCATGCTTTGTGCTGTTTTCAGTGTGTCATAGATCACCGGCGCCTCGCCTAACTTATGCGCATTGCGGGCTAATTGTTTCTTTGACTTGGTCAGTGTATCCTTGGGCGCTGTGTTATAAATATGCATCTGCAACTTCCAAAAGCCCAACACCTCGGTGTTCTGCGTCTGACGAACATACTGGCGTAACATAGTAGGCGACACCTCGTTCGTTCCATCCACATTGATATTCACCTTGTACAGCAATTGTTGATCCTCAGGAATGAATTTAGTCATATTACACGAGCAAAACAGTACTGATATAATCAGCACAACGCAATAAATACTATGTTTTAGAACGCATAATTGCATAAATTGCATATTTCGGCACACAAAGATACAAAATTATTTGCACAAATGCAAATTTTTCCGTACCTTTGCATCAAATTTCTTAAAAAATGACTCAAAACGATATAAAACAGTTACGTTCATTACGTATTAAGAAGTTCCGTGACGAGCTCAAGCTCTTTGTAGCCGAAGGCGATAAGTGTATCTCCGAACTGGCCAAATCATTCACGCTTGTTCATCATCTTACGCCGGACAATACACCTCTTAGGGACATCGAGCGACTCTCGTCGCTGCAAACACCGCAAGGCAGCATAGCAGTCTTTCGCAAGCCCGAGTACAGGCTGCCTACTGTTGAACCGGATACCTTGTATCTTGCTTTGGATGGTATTCAGGATCCGGGCAACCTGGGTACTATCATCCGTACCGCCGATTGGTTTGGCATTCGTGATATAATCTGCTCTACGAACACAGCCGACTGCTTTAGCCCCAAAGTAGTACAGGCCACCATGGGTGCCCTCGCACGAGTACATGTCCATTATACGAATTTACCCGCCTGGCTCTCTCAACTCTCCGTACCTTCAGATCGTGCCCTCGGGCAAAGAACTCTCAACTCTCAACTAACAATTTACGGTACATTGCTTGATGGACGCAATATATACTCCCCTGACGCAATCCCTGACAAACGATCGGGTATCATAGTTATGGGCAATGAGGGAAACGGTCTGTCACCCGAGGTGCGCCGACTGGTTACACAATCTTTGCTTATTCCTTCTTTCCCGCCGGATGTATCTACCTCCGAAAGTCTGAACGTAGCTATTGCCACTGCCATCATCCTTGCAGAGTTTAGAAGATAAAAAATATATATTCCTTTTTTTATAATACCCTATGATAATAATACGTTGTTGAAATGTTCATAACTTCTATAACTCACGTATTTTCAGTTATTTACAATTAATATTTTCTTTTGTTATTTGAATAGAATAGTTGATAATTTTAGGTTATTAACATCCTTATCTCACTTTTTAACATTCTTTTTTAACAATTAGCATAGTTATCAACATTCCGATGTTCATAAGTTCTGTAATTATTTAGTTATCAACATACTTTGTAAAGCATAATAAATGCCGATCTATACTAAGCACATATTATTTATTCTGTTGTGCAACCTAATGTTGTTAGTCTTTCCGTGTTGTAGCGGTTCACTGGTGCATGAGTCGCAGCGGACGGTGTCGGTGGCGGACAGC
>CAMIZG010000069.1 GCA_946403215.1 uncultured Bacteroidales bacterium
GCATCCTTGTTGTTACCAGTTACCTCCTCCATGCCGACGATGTCGAAGTCGTAGCCTGTAATGTTCTTCACCACATACGTCCGTCGATTCGCCCAGAGTTTCTCACCCGTATCTCCGTTAGATGCATTGACATAACGGATGTTATAGTTGGCAAACCGGTGCACGCCGGCTTCTTCGGCGTGTAATGTTATTGCCATCAGCAACGGCAGAATAAATAGAATCCGTTTCATCACTTATTGTTACTTAAGAGTTCGAATATACATTCGTCGATCGAAGCGAACGTTCGCCATCCCATGGCCTCACCAGCCTTGCGGTTACGTTCGGCATCGTCGATATAAATGATCTCCTGTCCTTGCGGCACAGTACGGCACACCTCATCGAAGATTGGTTTCTCGGGTTTGTGCAGATGCAAGCGGAAGGATAGGAATACATGGTCGAAATGATCAGCCAAGGTATAGCCGTCGTAGCAGAACATAGGTTCGATAAACTGCCAATGCATATCATTGGTATTGGATAGCATGCAAACGGTATGTCCCTGTCGACGCAGATGCCTCAGGAGTGTCTTTTTGTTCTCCTGGATAGGAGCCAGTTCTGAAAGCCACACTTGTCGTATCTGCTCATCGGTTATCTCCGGGCGGCAGAACTTGTGGAAGTGTTGCAGGGCCTGCTTGGAAGACAGATTACCCAACTCATACTCATGCAGGAACGAGTCGCCGCCACCAGCCAACAGTGCATCCGCATCAAACTCCGCCCGACTGCCCTCGGGCATCAGACGTTGCAAGCGGCAGATAAACCCTTGCACGTCGATGTCCGAAAGCACCCCGCCGAAGTCAAAGACAAAAACCATACGATATTATTTGATTACTTTCTTTCCCCCAATGATATACACGCCGGCAGGCAGCGAAGCAACATCCTCGCCCAGATAGTTGCCGAGCAGCGAGTACACACCCGTACGGGCAGCATTGCCGTAAACATTTTCTACTGCACTCTGAATTGGGTCCTCATCATCTTTCCATTCAGGAGCGACGCCATTGGGATCATACGAGCCGGCGACAGATGTAGCAGCACGCGTGTATCCGCGCTGGTCCTTATCGAGATCCATCACCTTAGCCATCTCATCAATCGGCCATGTAGCAACAGTAGCTTTGACAGCAGCGATGTCGATAGGCGCAGCATCAGCCAACGGAGCAATGACGTCGCTCACACCGCCTTGGTTGGCGATAGCATTTGTGCCAAATACCTTCTCGATAGTATTGACAGTTTCCAGCGAGGTCGGAACCTTATCGGTAGCCGCGAAGCCGCTGTTTGCTACTGTACTATTGTTCATTACCGTACCTAATACATTGTAGCCTGCGCTATAAACAGCCGTACCGGCAGTTTGAATGAAGACTACAGCATCGGATGCAGTAAAGTCATCGTTGGCAGCGTATTCAACCATGATGTTGCCGGCGAAATAGTTCTTTGAGTCTGTACCGGCAGAGACAGCCGATCCGTTGTTCGATCCCCGGCTGCTGCGTTGGCGGCATGGGTTGTTGTAGAAGGTGTTGTTGATGAAGTACGCCGCATTGTTGCTACCTACGCGTATTCCTACGCCGCGGTACCAGCACTTGGCATCAGCAATAAGACAGTTGACCAAGTACACTGTACCACCATTGTCTGCAACAGAGCAGTTGCCACCATAGGTGCCCCACTTTTCATTGCCGGGTTCGCTAGTAAGCGTGCTATAGGCAATATTATTGCGGAACTCGCAACGCTCGAAATATGCTACAGCATTATCTTCCGGTCCGTGAGCGGAAGAGTTTGACTGACGTGCACGTACCTGAAAGGCGGCACCTGACCCCTTGGCGGTAATATTGTCGCGGAAGATGCAGTCGAAGCATCGAACAGCACTACCCCAGATTTCGATAGCACCGTTCGAACCATTTGCATCATCATTGGTTTGCGAATCATTGTTCAGGAAACGGCAGAAGTGAAAATCCACCTGTGCAGCCTGCACGAATACCATATTGCCCCAATACTTGCTGTTCAGACGCATGCCATCGCGGAAGGTGATACCCCAGATTTCGGTTTTCTGCCAATCCTTGTAGTAGGCTTCGCTTTTTTCCGTAGCGGGTCCCTCGCCTATATATACGAATGCATAGTCGGTGTTATCGCCCTTGCCGTCGCCATCGAGGTCGGCAGAGAAGACGGATTGTCCGCCAAGTGCGTAATTGTACGATGTCTTGGTGCCTTTCATCGTGGAAGGATAACCGCCTTTGAGCACCACACCTTGCGGGATAACCCACTTATTGGTGTTGATGTCCGGAGCATAGTTGCCTTCCATGAGGTAGAATTCCATACCGGGTTCAGCTCCGGCGAGTGTTGCGCCGAGGTACTCTGCAGCCGCAGCGTTTTCCCAAGACGAACCATCTTCCTCACCTTGACCGGTGGGAGCGAAGAAGTAACGGACCACCTCTTCATCAGCGAAGAGACAGGTGCTCAATGCCAGGCTGAGCACAAGAAAGAGAGTTTTTTTCATAATAGTAATTGTTTATTGGTTAAACATTATGTGTTTGCATTTCTAATTAATACTGCAAACCATCAATCCATCCGGGGTTCTGTGTGAGTGCGCCCATGGTCATGGTGCGGTCGGTGATAGGAACGGGATAGAGATAATCCTTGTCCTCATTCCACTGCATAATCATATCTTTGTAAGCAACCATATTGCCGGATGTGCCGTTGGAGAGGAAGATGTCCTGGTCAAAAACAAGACATGTCACTCCGATACCTCCGCTTTTCTTGGTGGGTGACAGGAGGATGTTGGCCTTGCCGTCGCCTGTGAGGTCATACTTGCCTTCACCGGGGAAATACAATCCCATTCGCGGCAAGGTGAACAGGTGTCCCTCCCGCCAGCGCATGATATCCCAGTAGTGTAATCCCTCGAGCGGTGTTTCGACGAGTCGTTCACGCCGGATCTCGAGCAACACACCTTTGTTGGCAGATGCCAATAGTACGGGCGAAGAAAATCCGTAGCCGCTCTCGGAGGTCATGCTTGCATCGGGATGTGCGTTGGCGTCACTGAGACTGAGATGTGCTACTCCGGCACGGTCGCGCAACCTGTTGACCGACATGTCAAGGTCAGCTTGCGTGAGTGTTCCAAGTTCGGCTTTGGCTTCAGCATAATTCAGATAAACCTCTGCCAGCCGCATGACGGGTATGGCGCACACGCTCCCCCCCCAGGTGTTGTAGGTGGACTCCATGATGTACTTGATGTACTTGTAGCCGGTCAGACTCATTTGCAGGTTGACGGCATAGGCTTTCTCCGCCCCCATCTGGATATAGCCTGGCGCATGGATGGTCTGTGCCATTCGCAGATCGCGGCCGTTGAACTCGTCGATGTAAGGCAAGACATCATAACCGCTCTGTGCGGTAAAAGGCGAACCATCCTGCATCAGATACAGATTGGCGAAACGCTTGGTGAAACCTGTAGCTCGTGCCACGGACCACGCTTGTGCGTTGTGCTTGATATCAAGGTCCTTGCTATAGGCTCGTGCCCATATGACCTCTTCTGTTTGCGGAGTGAGTGTGGCGAAGAGGGTGCGATAGGGTTCATTGCCTGTGTTGTAGAGCGAATATCCGCCTTCCTGCATCAGCTTGAGCGATGCATCGGCACTCAATCGGAGTAGGTCTTCCCAAGGGAGCGTTTCGCTGTAAATTGCGCTACCACCGTTGAATGTTGTACCGGCGTGGTACTTACGGAACGTACCTTCGAAGAGGCAGACGCGCGACTTGAGCGCCAGAGCCGTCCATCGGTTGACCTCATAGGGAGTGCGTGTAGCCGGCAGTTCGTCAATGGCTTGATTCAGGTCGCTGATGATGTTGTTAATTACCACATCGCGCGAGTCTCGCGGGCGGTTGAGTGCCTCGGTGTCATCGGCATTGATAACATGGTCGTACCAAGGGACGGCTCCGAAATGGCGGAGCATGTCAAAGTAGAAGTATGCCCGGAAGAAATGCGCCACACCCTTATAATGGCTGCGGGCATCGGCGTCTTCGCACTCGTCGGCTTTCTCGAGCAGATAGTTGATCTTGCGCAGGTTCTTCCATGCATCCTTCTTCCAATACGCCTCACCGCTATGAATATCACGTATGCCGCGCATCTCGTCGTTAGGGACAGGAGCTACGAAATGCTCGCCTTCTTCGGCGTACATCGTCTCGGGATCAGGCAGCATGCGGTAGAAGTAATTGCTGTACTCCTGCAGAGCTGTACCCGAAGTAAAGAAGGTGGCCGTGGAAAGCTGGTCTTCCGGAGCCAAGTCCATGTTGCAGGAGGTTGCGCACAGCGCAACGACCGTTAAAACTGACAGAGTATAGACCGCTTTGCTGACAGACCGTTTCACTGACAGACCGGTTTTGCCAATCAGTCTGTATTCTGTATTCTGTGTTCTGTATTCTTTTGTTCTCATACTCATCATACTTTAGAAGGTTGCGGTTAGACCAAACGTAAACGAGCGTGCAAATCCATAGGTGATGGCCTGTGAACTGACAACAGCCTGCTCGGGGTCAATGCTGCGGCAGTACTTCTGCAGCGGACTCCAGCACCACGGATTCTCGGCAGAGAAGTACAGACGGAACTCGGAGAACACTTTCTTCCAGCATGGCAGGGTGTATCCGATAGTCACGTTCTTCAGTCGCAGATATCCAACGTTGAGCGTATAGCGATTGTTGGTCGGTCCGAGCGAGTTAGCCGAACCGAGCGCCTCGTATGCCCGATAACGCGGGAAGTAAGCATCGGGGTTGTCCTCACTCCATACATTGCTCATGAAATTCTTTTCCATGAATCCCTGATACGGACGGGAATAGGGTCCCCAGAAGGTTGTCGCCTCGGTCATTGGATACCAGTCACGACGTCCGATGCCTTGGAAGTAGATACTCAAATCCACGCCATACCACTCGGCACTGAGGTGGAAGTTGTAGTTATACTTAGGCAGTGTGTTACCAATAATCTTGCGGTCGCCCGGATTATCAACAGTGTTATTTCCTGATGTGATTACACCATCGCCGTTGAGATCGACATAGCGTACATCACCCGGGTGCAATCCCGGTGCTTTGGAGTCGAGCACACCGACAATATCGGTATAAACCATTGAATTGACAGGATCAACCTTAGTCAGATACTCGTCCACTTCTTTCTGGTCGGCAAACAAACCATCGATCTCATATCCCCAAAGTTCGCCGAGTTCCTGTCCCTCGTAGTAGGTGGATAGGAGTTTCTCTGGATTGTTATACTTGGTGATGAACGTTTTGTAGTTACCCACGCCACCGCTAATCTCGTAACTGAGATCTTTACCGGCTACACGATGTTTGTCGCGCCATGTGATAGCGAATTCCCAGCCCTTAGTGGACATATTGGCGGAGTTCTGCTTGGGATCGGTTGCTCCATAGACAGAAGGCAGAGCGGTACCGGTGTTGAGCATTCCCTCGGTGTTTCGGATGTACAGGTCACCGGTGAACGACAGGCGGTTGCCTAGAAAACCGAGGTCCAGACCTGCATCGTAGGTGGTCATCTTTTCCCAAGTCAGTGTTCCGGCATTGGGGTCAGATTCGGTTGCATAGGAGAGGACGGTGGCTCCATCGAGGGTTATAGCCTGTGTGAACATACCATCGGCATCAACAGACTGGATATAATCGTAGTAACCGGTCATCTGGTTAGCAAGCTGTCCGGCAGAGAGACGGATCTTGGCGTTATCCCACCAATCGTGAATAGATTCCCAGAACGGTTCTTCGGACATCCTCCATCCCACACTTCCTCCGGGCGTTACAGCCCAGCGATATCCCGGAGCGAATCGAGACGATGCATCTGCCCTCACGCTGACCTCGAAGAGATAGCGTCCGTTCCAGTCGTAGTTGACTCGCGCAAAGAAACCGTTGGTTGCAGCAGTCTTGATGCTTTCGCTCAGGTCGTTCACCTCTCCCTTGGCGAAATTGAACGACGAGAGGTTTTCGGTCATCAAATCCATTCGTTCGGCTTCGAGCGAGTGATAACGGTACATCTCGCCGTTATAACCAGCTGTGAGTGTGAGGTGGTGCTTATCCCATGTGGGTGACCAGCGCAGATAGACGTTGTAGTTGTGGGTCATGTAACGTGCCAGTTGCTGATGATAGGTGTCGACGGATCGGAAGTTCTCAATCAGGTCGGTCGTACCTTCCTTGGCGCTGTATGGCACCTTGACCGATCGGTTGCTGATCTCCTTCATACGCCATGTGAGTGAGTAATCGGCATTGAGCGTGAGGTTCTTGGCAAGGTCGAACGTCAGCATGTGCTGCATCACCATTTCGCGGTTGATGTTCAGGTTCTTATGCTTGCCATATAGGAGCAAAGCGTTCATTCCGTCGCCCACTGTTCCCTGACCGCTGTATATCCATGGGTTGAGGTACACAGCCGAGCCGTCGGGGTTCGTTGCGGGGATATACGCCATGGCATGTAATGAGCCTACGCGGAAAATCTCACGCGAGGAGGTTGTTCCCGGATAGGTGTATCTTGATGAGAAGAACGAGAAGTTCACACCATAATGCATCCAAGGTTGGATGTTGACATTCACCTTGGCACGTGTGGAAATCTGATGCCATTTGTCATTGTCGATACGTATCATACCATCCTCGGTGTAGTAGCGCGCGCTGACGAAGTAGTTCACCTTCTCGTTACCGCCTTTGAGACTGACGTTGTAGTCCTGCATCGGACGGATAGTCTTGTAATAATGATTGTACCAGTCGAAGTTAGCATAATACTTGTACGATCCGTCGTTCTGGACCACCGTCCACGGTCTCTCGGGGTTCTCGGTAACGTCATTGAGCCGCATCCAGAGTTCGGCATAGTCAGCATCGGAATAGGTGGTCATAGCCGTTTTTGTATGCTGCATCATAAAGATGTCGCTGATGTATGCCGACCAGAATCCTTGCGTGATAAAGTCGTGCTCGGTTGTGGGCGACTTCCATCCTGCTTTGGCATCCACGGTCACTTGCGGAGCCTTGCCTTCACTGCCAGACTTGGTCGTGACAAGTATGACGCCTGCCGCAGCCTTTGAGCCGTAGATAGCGGATGCGGAAGCGTCCTTGAGGATACTGACGGATTCGATGTCATTACTATTGATTCGCGACAGGTCCATCTCTACGCCATCGACAAGCACAAGCGGTTTGGTGGTTGAGGAGTTGTTGATGGAAGCGAGGCCACGGATGTTGTAGTTGTATGAGGCACCCGGCCCACCTGCAGACATGGTGATGTTCAGTGCCGGGTCAGCACCCTGCAAGGCTGTGACCATGTTTGGCGTCGGGCGGCCGACAATATCTTTCTGGTCCACAACACTGACGGCACCGGTGAGGTTCACCTTTTTCTGTGCGCCATAGCCGACCACCACCACCTCATCCAACTGGGCGGTCGACTCGACCATAAAAACCTTATACGAGTCCGCATTGGCTGTAACACGTATGTCCTGTGTCTCGTACCCGAGGTAGGCGCATTCGATATACTGGCCGTTGGCAACATTGTCCAGGATGAACTGTCCGTCGTAGTCGGTGATTGTTCCCTGTGTGGTGCCTCGTATGATGACAGATGCGCCAATAACCGGTTCGTTGGTAGCCTTGTCCAGCACGGTTCCACTGATTTGCCGAGTGGTGCTTTTCTTTTCTTCTGCCGTGAGCACAATGACGTGGTTGTCAGTTATCCGGTACGTTATTCCGGTACCGCTGAACAGTTGCCTGAGTGCTTGCTCAATAGGCGTGCTGTTCAGGCTGATAGTCACCCGACTGTCCAACCCCGCGAGACTGCTATTGTAAAAGAAGTGATAGTCAGACTGCTGTTCTACCATCGGCAGCACATCACGCAACGGCTTGTCGTTCACATTGAGCGTCAGCACCTGCGCTTGGGCAGTCAGCAACGACAGCACGAGTGTAAAAAATGATATAGCAAAAATGCGTTTCATGGTTCGGAATTTGAATTACTCCACATGCAATGTTACAGGAATCTGTATGGGCTGGAAATCCCAGTTGGGGTATTCCAGCCTTCCCCAGAAGTATATCCTCACTTCTCCTGCCTGAGCAAGTTCGATTTTAGAGGAGGTGAAGCGTGTGGCCCCGTCAACCGTCTCGGGCGTCTGGAAGTCCGCCGTGAGATTCGGATTACTGCCCCACCATGAGGTGTAGAACCAGTACGTAGCTGCTTTCAGTGATGCATCACCCGGAGTCAGCATGTCAATGGTGCAGACAACCGAGTCGCCTACATGGTATACCGCCTGCTCCGGACTCACATGAATGTCACTGAACGTGGGCAAGGTCACGCCCTTCTTGTCGGTGCAGGCGCAAAACAGCACCGGCACCAACAAGAGAAGTATATATAGTTGCTTTTGCATAACGAGCGTGTTTGCGGTTTACTTAACGACTTGTCCTTGAGCATTGAAGGTTGCCTCGTTGCGGATGATGAGCAGTTGCCCGTCACGCAGCACCTTACGGCTCACGGCTTGCTGTTGGCCGTTGATGATAGCGGTTACCTCGTTTTTCTCAACAGTAATGGTAATTGTGACATCAGCTTTCAGCGCAGGAATAGTATAAACACCTTCCACCGGCACGAGTTCGTCTTCACCGAGCTTCACGCTCTTGATGGTGTAGCCTTCGTCAGCCACGAGGGTCGCGGTTGTGGTATAGCCGTAGGGCACGGGGTATGTGCCGGCTACCGTTACTCCAACACCTTCTACAGTTAGCGTAGCGTGTTCGAAGGCGGCAACGGTCAGGTTAACCATGATCTGCTCCACCTCGATTGTAAGTGTAGCGTCTGCCTTGATTGCAG
>CAMIZG010000070.1 GCA_946403215.1 uncultured Bacteroidales bacterium
GTTCGGCAGGTATCGCATGGATCAAGATGACCAAACCCGAGAACTACGGCTGGCTTAGCCGCAAATAAAAGGCCTAATTGTAAATGACTAAACGATTCTTCCTGCCGGAGAGCGAGCTGCCCCGGCAATGGTACAATATCCAGGCGGATATGCTCACCAAGCCTCTACCGCCGCTCAATCCCGCCACGCGTGAGCCGGTCACGGTGGACGACCTGTCGCAGATCTTTGCGCGCGAGTGCGCCAAGCAAGAGCTCGACCAGGAGCATGCCTGGATCGATATTCCCGAGCCGGTGTATGAGATGTACAAGTACTACCGCTCCACGCCTCTCGTGCGCGCATACGCGCTCGAACAATTATTAGATACGCCCGCGCATATATACTTCAAGAACGAGAGCGTCAACCCGCTTGGTTCGCACAAGGTCAACTCCGCGCTGCCGCAGTGCTACTATTGCAAGCAGGAGGGGGTGACCAATGTCACCACGGAGACCGGTGCCGGCCAGTGGGGCGCGGCACTCAGTTATGCAGCCAAGATCTACGGTCTGGAGTGTGCGGTCTATCAGGTGAAGATATCCATGCAACAGAAGCCCTACCGCTCCAGTATCATGCGCACGTTTGGCGCCACGGTCATCGGCTCGCCGTCGATGTCCACACGCGCTGGAAAGGACATCATCACCCGTGAGCCCAATCATCCGGGGTCATTAGGCACGGCTATCTCCGAGGCAATCGAGCTGGCAACCACCACGCCGCATTGCAAGTACGCCCTTGGCTCGGTGCTCAATCATGTGGCACTCCATCAGTCCATCATCGGACTCGAGGCGGAGAAGCAGATGGAGCTGGCGGGCGAGTACCCCGACATCGTCATCGCCTGCTTCGGCGGTGGCAGTAACTTCGGCGGACTGGCTTTCCCGTTCATGAGACATACGATACTTGAAGGCAGGAAGACGCAGTTCATCGCAGCCGAGCCGGACAGCTGTCCCAAACTCACCCGTGGCGAGTTCCGATACGATTTCGGTGACAGTGCAGGCTATACACCTCTGCTGCCGATGTTCACTCTCGGGCATGAGTTCAAGCCGGCCAATATCCACGCAGGCGGTCTGCGCTACCACGGTGCAGGCGTCATCGTCAGCCAGCTGCTCAAGGACGGTTATATGCAAGGTGTGGACATTCCGCAACTCGAGACCTTCGAGGCGGCTACGCTGTTTGCCCGCACCGAGGGTATCATCCCTGCACCTGAGAGTGCCCACGCTATCGCAGCCGCTATCCGCGAAGCCAAGCGCTGCAAGGAGAGCGGCGAGCAGAAGACCATCCTGTTCAACCTCAGCGGCCACGGCCTGATTGACATGTCTGCCTATGACCAGTACAACAACGGCGAGTTGGTTAACTACTCCTATCAGGGATAGCGTTTCCCTACAGAAGTATTTTGAGCGGGCACGTACCCTCCATGACGTTAAACCGGTATGTGCAATCATCTGTTCAAAGTCAAAACATCCAAACTAAGACATAAACTAGCAGTTAACAAATTAACCAACTTGAACTGAAAGCACTGGCTGCTCCCGGCGAAGCCGTGGAGGCTATCAACGCGATTGGCAAAGTGGCGCTCACGAGCGAGTGCAAGGCACTCATTGATGCAGCCCGCGCAGCGTACGACGACCTGACCGATGAGCAGAAAGCACTGATTGACAACTACGCAACACTGACCGATGCCGAGGCTGCCTACAAGGCACTCGAACCCGGACAGGGCGGCGATACGGCTGTCAGTAACACCGTAGTCAGCGAGAAGGCTACCAAGTGCATTGTAAACGGTCAACTCCTCATCAAGAAGAACGACGTGATTTACAACGTTCTTGGAACGATCGTTAAATAGCGTTTAGCGTTTTTTTCGGGCACCCCATACTAAAAAATCCCACAAAATTTGCAAATGTGGGATTTTTTTTGTACCTTTGCATCGTTTCGTTGAACAAGTGAACGCATTAACGGTTGAAGGATTGAGCGAATGAAGGATGGATTTATTGCATTGAGTCCCATCGTGGCGATGATCGTGCTGCTGGTGGTGCTGTCGATATACTCAGGCGGCGTGAGTGATGCGCCGCTGTTGCTGATTTTTGTTCTGACGGCTATTGTGGCTGTTGCATCGGTGCGCGGAGTGCCTCTGAGCGAGCGCGTGGCGATTTTCTCCTCAGGTGCAGGCAGCACTGACCTGCTGCTGATGGTGTGGATCTTTATGTTCGCGGGTGCGTTTGCAGCCAGTGCCAAACAGATGGGTGCTGCAGGCGCGATGGTTGATCTGACTCTGCTGCTGTTGCCGGCTCGCTTTGCATTGGCAGGGCTGTTCATCGCGGCGTGTCTGACCTCGCTATGCATGGGTACGAGTGTGGGCACGATCGTAGCTCTGATGCCCATTGCCACGGGTTTGGCCGAGCGAGCTGAGATGAGCGTACCGATGGTGGCGGCCGCTGTGGTAGGCGGGGCGTTCTTCGGCGACAACCTGTCGTTCATCAGTGATACGACTATCGTAGCCACGCAGTCGCAAGGCTGCCGGCTGAGTGACAAGTTCCGCGTGAATCTGAAGATGGTGCTGCCTGTGGCGATCGTTGCCTGCGTGCTGTACCTGGTGATTGGCAGTACAGCCTCATCGCACGCCGCAGCCGGTGCTATCGAGTGGTGGAAAGTGCTGCCTTATCTGGCTGTGCTTATCAGTGCCGCCCTGGGCATGAACGTGCTGCTCGTGCTCGCCATAGGAAATCTGCTGACCTGCGTGACGGGCATCCTTGACAGCAGTTTCAGTCTGATGGGGTGGATACAGAGCACCCTGCAAGGTGTGATGGGGATGAGCGAACTGATCCTGATCTCGATGATGGCCGGCGGTATCTTTGCCGTGATCAGCCACAATGGTGGCATGAACTATGTGATTGGTAGCCTGACTCGCCGTGTGAAAAGCCGTGCCGGTGCTGAACTGAGCATCTGCGGCTTGGTGGCTTTCGCCAATCTGTGCACGGCTAACAACACGGTAGCTATCCTGTCGGTGGGCAGTATATCACGTACTATAGCCGAGCGGTTCGATATCGACCCACGCCGCAGCGCCAGCCTACTGGATACGACCAGCTGCTGCGTGCAAGGCATACTGCCATATGGCGCACAACTGCTGATGGCAAGCGGACTGGCAGGCATCAGTGCACTACGTATCATGCCGTACTTGTTCTACCCGATGCTACTCGGGATCACTGTGCTCGGCTCGATCTGGATAAACAGGCGAAAACAGAACTGACAATCCCCACGCTCACGACGCCGATGAGCATTCCTGCTAATACATCCAACGCGAAATGTTGGCTTAGGTACAGGCGCGAGTAGGCGCTGACCGCAGCCAACGCGAACAGTGCGATCTGCACCACAGCCTTGCGGGCGGGGGCAGACGATTGGTTGTAGTACGTGTACAGCACGCACAGTGCGAAGTACAGGCAGAAGAACGTGGTGGTGTGCCCGGATGGGAAACTCAGATGGTAGTTCATCCGTACCCCTTCGGTAAGGGGTAGGGTGACGTCGGGCATATTCTCAGCGAACCATGTGAGTGGTCGTGGTGCGCACACGGTGTGCTTGAGCGCCTGGGTGATCAGTGTGGATAGGATGAGCGAACCTGCGACGAACACGCCTGCCCGCCAGCGCCAGAGCAGCAGTACGGCTGCTACAACGTACGGCAACCAGTTGCAGGTGTCGGACAGGATAGGCATAACGATGTCCGCCCATGCCGAGTGATGGTCACACAGCATGAGGTGCAGCATGCCTTTGTCAACCGTGCATAGCGCAATGGTTAGCGCCACAACGGACGCTAACCATAGACTGAGGAAGATACTATTATCTCGAATGCCTTTCACTTACCAAGGATAGAGTAGATGCGCTCACCTACAGCGATGTACAGGTTTCCGTCACGCAGGATCTTTCGTGCTACGGCTTGCTGGTTGCTGGTGGCGGGCAGGGATGTCTCAACGTCCGGGTCTTTGGGGCTTAACAGATAAAGCTCCTGCATGCACGCACGTTTGCTGGTACTGGTGCCGACAGACTCCAGTTTGATGGATTGGGCGCTTGCGGGGATATCCAAGCGATAGCGCACCTCGTTGCGCGTCTCTTGCTCAACGGTTACCTGAATGGACTGTATCAGCGTCTCGTCGGCATACACATCCAACTGCATGCTCGTAGCGCTGTTGTATGGCGAAGCGCGGAAAGCCAGGATGGCATCCCGAGTCAGGTTCAGACCGCTAAACGAGATCACACCGCCATTGGAACTGGTGCCCATGGTGATAGAACTATTGCCGTTACTCTGGATGTAACTCTCTGTGCCAATGATGGAGCCGTTGGTGTAGCCGGCAACGGTGTTCTTGACGATAGCAGGCAGGTTAATCAGCGTGTCGTATTTCTGCGGATCGGGAGTGGGGATGACAGGGTCGGGGCAGGCGTCAGCCTTGTAGGTGCAGGAGAGAGAGGCCAGGTTGATGGGTTGACCTTTCTTCTCGCCCCAGATATATTCCACAAGATCGGGGTAGTCAATGAAGGGGTTGCGGTTGTGCTGGATATCCGAGATGCGGTCAGCACGGCAGATCTCCTTGTCGCTCACGGGATCTTCACGGTGCCAATCGAGCAGCACCTGAATCAGCCAAGGCTTGAACTCGAGGTAGGAGTCGTTGTCCAATGCAACGGAAACATCGAATCCGCTCGTACTCTCGACCCATGTGTAGTCTTCGTATGCCGTAGCAATGTAGAAATACGCACGTGCGAAATCGCCTCGATACTGTTTCTCCGGTTCGAAGCAAATCCAGCCGTACTGCGATTTATCTTTGCTATCCATACGGAAGGTGCCATTGTCAAACTTATCGCCTTTCACAACGTGTCCGGGAGGATAGTTACTCTTCTGTCCGTTGGCACGTTGGTCGGACGGATTGAGGTGATACAGGTCTTTGTATGCGTCATTGACTTCACCTCCCCACCAGCTCTTTGGGAAGCAGTGCTCTATGTTGAGTGAGCAGCCTGAGTCACCCTGTTTGTTGGGGTAGTAACGAACGCTGTTGGAGTACATGTCCCAAACGATGCCATCAGGGTGCATGTCGGTCAGCGGCAGAGCTTGCCAGGTGCCGTAGGCCTTGAGGTCTCCGGCTTGCCATTGTCCTTCCTTGGTGGAAGTATGGTAAGAGTTTGTGCCATAGTCATAACGTTCGCCACCGCGGCAGATCAGGCTCAGAGCGGTTTTGAGTTCGGCATCTTTCTTGCCGTCGGCATCGGTGTAGTACCCTTCGGGTATAGCCTCAGCCAGCATATACACCGGCAACAGGCATATTGCAGCGAGGATAAGTAGATGTTTTCTCATGGAAGTATATGGTTAAATTGTTATATTGTTAAATTGTTAAAACGTTAAGTTGTTAAGATGTTAAGCTGTTAGTTGCCGGGAAAGAGGTTGGCAATGATGTACCAGAGGATGATACCTGCGCCGGAGAAGAGGGCGTAGCGGTAGTTGCCTTTGGCGACAGCATATGCACAGCAAAGTGCCACAATCAGCACGCAGCCGATGAGGAAGATGTAACGCACCTTGTTGTCATGCCAGCTCATGTTCTTGAACTTAAGCGAGAACATCGGCAGTTCGCATACGAGCATCCAGCAACTGATTGCTGCTATGGCGAGCATTGCCCACGGCATCCACTCAGCCCACGAAGCCATAGCGGGGAAGGCAGCGATGAGCGAGCCCCAGAAGATGGCGTTAGCAGGAGTAGCCAGACCGATGAACGAGCTGGTCTGACGCTCGTCGATGTTGAACTTAGCCAGCCGCAGGGCAGAGAAAGCCGCCATGATCAGTGCCACGGCTGCGCACCATCCCCAAGCGTAGTTGCTGTTGTCGGTGGCGAGGCGGATGGCTTGCATGAGCATCACTGATGGCGCGAGACCGAACGTGATAACATCCGCCAGCGAGTCGATCTCCTTGCCGATGGGGTTGATGACCTTCAGCGCGCGAGCACTCATGCCGTCGAAGAAGTCGAACAAGGCACCTATTAAGATCATGCCGAACGCACAGTGGAACAATCCTTCTGCAGCCAGCATGACGGCCAACGCGCCGCACAAAAGATTACAACACGTAATTATATTGGGGATGTGCTTTTTCATTTGCGTAGTTGTTTGAGTTGGTTCTCTATTGCTTCAATACGTGCCAATGCGTCATGCTCTTTCTTGCGTTCGAGTTCAACAATCTCAAGCTTGGCGTTCTGCACGAAGCGCTCGTTGGAGAGTTTGGCACGAACACCATTGAGGAATCCTTGCTGGTGCTGCAGGTCAGCCTCAAGTTTCTTGATTTCTTCGTCCACATTGATGAAGGCATCCATGGGGATAGCGAACTCGGTGGTGCCCACGATGAATTTGGCACAGTTGTCAGGTGCTTGCACGCCGACCTGGATGTCGCAGTTGGCGAGCTTGCTAACCAGCGGGTTGAGCTCAACCGGTGCGATGAGTGTCAGTTGCTCTTTCGGTGGGATGTTCTTCGATGCGCGGATATTACGCACACCGGCGATGATCTGCTTGAGTTGCTCGACTTCACCTAAGATCTCCATGTTGCCCTGGTTACCGAGGCTTCCTAGTTGACCGGTCATGATCGACTCACCCGGCTTACGCTCGTAGAGGTTTTGCCAAAGTTCTTCTGTGATGAATGGCATGAAGGGGTGGAGCAGACGCAGCAGACGATTGAAGAAAATAAGCGTGTTTTCATACGTAGCGCGGTCGATGGGCTGCTGGTAGGCGGGTTTGATCATCTCCAGATACCAACCCGAGAATTCATCGCAGTAGAGTTTGTATATCTCCATCAATGCCTCACTCAAACGGTATTTGCTGAACAGCTTGCTAACGGTCGTTTCCGTCGAATCCAGTTTCGCCCAGAACCACTCAATCGCATATTTACTGGTCTCGGGCTGCGGGATGTCGGCTACTTCAAGCCCTTTCACCATCCGGAAGCAGTTCCAGATCTTGTTGCAGAAGTTGCGTCCCTGCTCGCAGAGACTGTCATCGTACAGGATGTCGTTGCCGGCAGGTGCGCAGAGCAGAATACCCATACGAACACCGTCTGCGCCGTAACGGGCAATGAGGTCAAGCGGGTCAGGACTGTTGCCTAACGACTTCGACATCTTGCGTCCCAGTTTGTCGCGTACGATACCCGTGAAATACACGTGTTTGAACGGCATCTTGCCCTGATACTCGTAGCCCGCCATGATCATACGAGCCACCCAGAAGAAGATGATGTCCGGACCCGTAACCAGGTCGGCTGTGGGGTAGTAGTACTCCAATTCTTTGTTCTTCCATGTGCCGTTCTCCATCTGCTGGTCCTTCTCGATGAAGAGGGAGATAGGCCACAGCCATGAGCTGAACCACGTATCCAGCGCTCCTTCGTCCTGCACGTAGTTGCCTTCGGGTTTGGTATCGCTGACGATGATCTTGTCATCGGGGTAGTTCTCAAGGCCTGTCTGGGCGAGCAGATCGGCGTCGTAGTATGCGGGTATGCGGTGTCCCCACCATAGCTGGCGCGAGATGCACCAGTCTTTGATGTTCTCCAGCCAGTTGCGGTAGGTGTTCTTGTACTTGGTGGGGTAGAACACGATATCGTCGTTCATGACGGGCGGCAGTGCAATGTCGGCAAAGTGCTTCATGCGGATGAACCACTGCAGCGAGAGCCGCGGTTCGATAGGCACATTGGTGCGCTCGGAATAGCCGACCTTGTTGTCGTAATCCTCCACATGATCCATCAGTCCTGCGGCTTGCAGATCATCGGCCATTGCACGGCGGCAGTCGAAGCGGTCCATGCCGTGGAACTTCGCGCAGTTCTTGCGTATCTCCGGTTCGATGGTGTCGAGGTTGATATGTGCGTCCGGCGTGAAGATGTCGTATGCTATGAGGTTATGCTGTTGGCCGAGCATGTAGTCGTTGACGTCGTGGGCAGGGGTTACTTTGAGGCAACCTGTTCCGAAGCCGATCTCGACGTATCGATCCTCGATGATAGGAATCTCGCGACCTACGATAGGTATGCGCACATGCTTGCCGCGCAACCACTGGTTCTTCTCCTCTTTGGGGTTGATGCATACGGCTACGTCGCCGAAGATCGTCTCCGGACGCGTGGTAGCCACGATGGCGTACTTGCCCGGCTCCTCCACTACCTCGTACTTCAGGTAGTAGAACTTCGAGTGCTCGTCGTGGTAGATTACCTCTTCGTCGCTAAGGGCAGTCTGACGTTCCGGATCCCAGTTGACCATGCGCAGGCCGCGGTAGATGAGGCCCTTGCGATACAGATCGCAGAACACCGAGATCACGGCGCGTGAACGCGTCTCATCCATGGTGAAGGCAGTACGCTCCCAGTCGCATGAGCAGCCGAGCTTTCGCAGTTGCTTGAGGATGATGCCGCCGTGCTCGTCCGTCCAATCCCAGGCGTGCTTGAGGAACTGCTCGCGCGTGAGGTCAGACTTATTGATACCTTGCTCTTTGAGGCGCTTGATCACCTTA
>CAMIZG010000071.1 GCA_946403215.1 uncultured Bacteroidales bacterium
GTCATCCCCGAGGATGTACGTGCCGTATGCTACGACGTACTCCGTCACCGTATCGGTCTGACCTACGAGGCCGAGGCAAACAACCTCACCACGGAGGATGTGATAACTGAAGTACTCAATGCCGTTCAGGTTCCCTAATCTAGTCGACTAGACGACTAGACAACTAGACGACTAGGATTGTTATGACTAGTGAAGAATTAATAAAGAAAGTCCGCAAGATAGAGATCAAGACGCGCTCTCTGTCGCACAACATCTTCGCCGGCGAGTACCACAGCCAGTTCAAGGGCCGTGGTATGGCGTTCAGCGAGGTGCGCGAGTACCAGCCCGGCGATGACGTCCGCTCGATCGACTGGAACGTCACCGCGCGCATGGGCAAGCCCTATATCAAGGTGTTTGAGGAGGAGCGCGAACTGACCGTTATGTTGCTCGTGGATGTGTCGGGCAGCCGTAACTTCGGCACCGAGTCGCAGTACAAACGCGACACCATAGCCGAGGTGGCCGCGACCCTCGCTTTCTCCACCATCGAGAACAACGACAAGGTCGGCTGCATCTTCTTCTCCGACAAGATAGAGAAGGTCATCCCCGTCAAGAAAGGCAAATCGCACGTGCTGCACATCATCCGCGAGCTGCTGGACTTCGAGCCGGAATCCAAGGGCACCGATGTGGCCTCCGCCGTGCAGTACTTCGCCAATGCACAGAAGCGCCACGCCACCTGCTTCCTCATCTCCGACATGGTAGGTGTAGGCGAGCAGCTGGTTACCGAGGGCAAGAAGAAAGGTCGCCTGACGCTCGAGCAGCCGCTGATGATCGCCTCGTCGAAGCACGACATGAACGTCATCCAGGTCTATGACTGCCGTGACGCCGAGCTACCTGACGTAGGTCTGCTGAAGATCAACGACGCCGAGACCGGCGAGCGCCTATGGGTGAACACCTCGCGCTCCGAGGTGCGCAAGGCATACAACGATGCTTGGCGCGCACAGCAAGCCGCTCTATCCGACGTGTTCGTCCGCACAGGCGTCAACGCCGTGGCCATGCAGACCGATGATGACTACGTGCGCGCACTGATGCGCTTGTTCAAGATGTAAACTCGCGTTCGGCAAACAGTGCTAACAGATGGCGCTAGGCGCCATAAAGCGCACAGTTGCCTCCGCTCTCTCCACCGCAACAACGTTGCATCGGGGACCCCAGAACTGACAGCCGCTAACACTCAAAGAAAAAGAAGATAATGTTTTTAAGTATCTTATTATCCATAGTAATCAACACCTCGCTCGACTCCACGGTCGTATGCCTGGGTGATCAGACCGCACTCCGCTTCGAGGCGACCTGTTCGCCCGACGAGTACGTCACCTTCCCTCGTTTTGGCAAGGAGCTCATCGACGGCGTGGAGATCGTCCGTCAGTCCGGCATCGATTCGACCACCGACAAACAGGGCAAGCACTACTCGCAAGAGCTGGTGCTCACCTCGTTTGAGGACTCGCTGTTCTTCATTGAGCCCCTACCCTTTGCCGCCGGCGCAGACACCGTCTACAGCGAGACGATCACCCTGAACTTCGTGCAGCCGTTCGTGCTTGACTCGACGAACGCCATCACCGATATCAAGGACATCCAGAAGGCACCCATCTGGTGGTGGGGATACATCCGCTGGATACTTGGCGCGCTTCTGCTCATCGGATTGGGCGTACTTGTATGGTGGCTGCTCGGCAAAATCGGCAACTACGAGGGCAAGTATACGCCTGCTGCCAAGAAGGAGCCCGAGCGTCCGGCTGAAGAGGTTGCCCTTGAGGAGCTCGACCGCATCCGTGAACAGAAGATCTGGACGCAAGGTCTCGCCAAGCAGTACCACACCGAGCTCACCGATGTACTGCGTACCTACATTGCCCGCCGCTTCGGCGTAGCCTCCACCGAGAAGACCTCCGATGAGACGCTTCAGGCGATGAAGCCCATCTTGAGCGAGCAGCGCGAACTGCACGCCTCGTTAAGCAAGGTACTACGCCTCGCCGATCTCGTCAAGTTCGCCAAGTGGCAAGCCACACCCGACGAGAACGAACAAGCCCTGCACATCGCATACGATTTCGTCAACGAGACCAAGCCCGCTCCCATGCCCGATGATAAAATAGAAAATGAATAAATACCGTTAAAGCGTTAAATTGTTAAATCGTTAAATCGTTAAAATGGTTTCGATTGCATCGAAACGTTAAAAAATGACTTTATTAATCACATTAACGTTACGCAGCGACCATCTTAACTCTTTAACGTCATGAAGTGACCATTTTAACAAAAAACATATATGAGTTTCTCACAACCCGCATATCTCTTTCTGCTCCTGCTGCTGATCCCCATCATCGGCTGGTACATCTGGCGGATGCATAACGCCGAGGCATCGCTTCGCCTGTCCGGCGCCGGCACGCTGCGTAAGTATGCGCTGCCTACCTGGGTACGTCACGTTCCGTTCGCATTGCGTGTGCTCGCCATAGCCCTGCTCTGCATCGCCCTGGCGCGTCCGCAACTCACCAACCGCTGGCAGTCGGAATCCACCGAGGGTATAGATATCATGATGGCGCTCGACATCTCCGGCACCATGCTTGCCGAGGACCTCAAGCCCAACCGTCTGGAGGCCGCGAAGAACGTGGGCTCGGACTTTATCCTTGCCCGACCGAACGACCAGATCGGTCTCGTTGTCTTTGCCGGCGAGAGTTTTACCCAGTGCCCGCTCACGGTCGATCACACCGCGCTGGTAAACCTGTTCCAGAAGGTGGAGTTCGGAATGATTGATGACGGCACGGCTATCGGTCTGGGTCTGGCCAACTGCGTCAACCGAATGAAGGACTCCAAAACGAAATCCAAGGTGATCATCCTGCTCACCGACGGTTCGAACAACGCCGGCGACATCGACCCGCAGACCGCTGCCGAGATAGCCAAGACTTTCGGTATCCGCGTATATGCCGTGGGCGTAGGCTCCTACGGACAGGCACGCGTACCCGTGCATACGCCTATGGGAGTGCAATATATGATGATGGACTCGCAGTTTGACGAAACGACGCTCAAGAACATCGCGTCCACCACCGGAGGTGCGTACTTCCGCGCCACGGACAACAACTCGCTCAAGCTCATCTACGAACAGATCGACCAGCTCGAGAAGACCAAGCTCCGCGTCCGCGAGTACAGCAAGCGCATCGAGAACTTCGCACCCTACCTCCTCGCCGCCCTGCTCCTGCTCATCGCAGAGATACTGGTTAGATACTTCGGCTTAAGAACCATCAGCAACTAATCGTCAATCAATCGTCAATCATGTTTAGATTCGCTAACATAGAACTACTGTGGCTCCTGCTCCTCATCCCCGCGATGACGACAGCCCACATCCTCATCAGCCGCCGCAAGCGCCGCCAGGCGCGCGAGTTCGGCGCCCCAGCACTCGTCGCCAGCCTTATGCCCAACGCCGAGCCGGCACGCATACATATCAAGTTCAGCATCCTAATGCTCGCCCTCACCTGCCTCATCATCGCCGCAGCCCGTCCGCAGTACGGACAGTCCGAGCGTGTGGAGAAACGTCAGGGGATAGAGGTGATGATTGCGTTGGATATCTCCAACTCCATGCTCGCCGAGGATGTAGCGCCCTCGCGTCTGGACCGCGCCAAGCAGATGCTCAGCAAGCTCATCGACAACATGCAGGACGACAAGGTTGGTCTCGTTGTCTTTGCCGGTGAGGCGTTCACGCAGTTGCCCATCACAGCTGATTATGTGTCCGCGAAGATGTTCCTGCAACACATCACCCCGGCTCTTATCCAGACTCAGGGAACAGCTATCGGCGCTGCTATCAGCACCTCCATCCGAGGTTTTGGTGGCGACGAGGGCAAAGCCTCACGCGCCATCATCCTCATCACCGATGGTGAGAACCACGAGAAAGGTGCCGTAGAGGCAGCACAGAAAGCCGCTGAGCTCGGCATGCACGTGCACGTAATAGGTATAGGCAAACCTGAAGGCAGTCCGATTCCTATCCCGGGCACGGGCGAGTTCCGCAAGGATCGTCAGGGCAACGTGGTCATCACCCACCTGAACGAGGAGATGTGCCGCGAGATAGCCAAGGCCGGCAGGGGTTTCTATGTCCGCTGCGACAATACAAACACCGCCTACCGCGCCCTCGAGCAGGAGCTTGACAAACTTGCCAAGCAGGAGATAGAAACCACCACCTTCACCGACTACAACGAGCAGTACCAGTCCTTCGCTATCCTGGCGCTGTTACTGCTGATGGTTGAGTTCTTCATCTTCCCGCGTAAGAACAAGGTGGTTACCCGCTGGAACATCTTCCGCACCCCGGCTACGGTGGCTATGCTGCTCATTCTCAGCCTGCCGACCTTCGCCCAGAAAGAAGCACCTGATATCCGCAAGGGCAACCGCCAGTACAACGACTCCAACTACGTCGATGCCGAGCTCCACTTCCGCCGCGCATTGGAGAAGAACGACCAGTCCGTACCCGCCAAGTTCAACTTAGGCAACGCGCTCGTCCGGGAGCAGAAGTTCCCCGAGGCGGCAGAAGCTTTCGAGCAGACGTGCAAGCTCATCGATCCCACCGAGCACCCCGATCTGGCGGCCGACACCTACCATAACCTCGGCAACTCCTACTACTGCATGCAGCAGTTCGACAAAGCCATCGAGGCCTACAAGCAGTCGCTCCGTATCCGCCCCAAGGATCATGACACCCGCTACAACCTCGTCAAAGCCATGCAGATGAAGCAGCAACAAGAACAACAACAGCAGAACCAACAACAGCAACAGGAGCAGCAGCAAGAACAGCAACAACAAGAGCAACAGCAGCAAGAGCAACAGCAGCAAGATCAAGAACAGCAGCAACAGCAACAACAAGAGCAGCAGGAGCAGGAGATGGATAAGGAGACAGCCGAGCAGATCCTGCAAGCTCTGGAGCAAGACGAGCAGCAGACCCAAGAGAAAGCCCAACAACCCCAAGGTAAGAAACGCCGCTTAGAGAATGATTGGTAATGTTGTTAAAGAGTTAAATCGTTAAAATGGTTTCGATTACATCGAAACGTTAAAAAATGACTTTATTAATCACATTAACGTCGCGTAGGCGACCATCTTAACTCTATAACGTCGCGTAGGCGACCATTTTAACAATAGAAATATGAGAAAGCTTTTAACAATAGTTGTCTTTTTGACCACAGCGCTGACCGCGTCAGCCGAGCCCGTCGAGTTCCGCGCCCAGGCACCCGCCCAAGTCATCCTCGGCCGCCCGTTCCAACTCACGTACACGGTCAACCAGCGCGGCAAGGATCTGCGTGCACCCGAGTTCACGGACTTCGACTACATAGCCGGCCCGTACACCTCGCAATCCTCCTCGACCTCGTTCGTCAACGGCCGACGCTCCTCGTCGTTCACCATGACCTTCACCTACACCCTTATGGCGCAGAAGGAAGGTTCGTTCAGTATCCCGCCTGCCACTATCAACGTCGGCGGCGAGCACTATACATCCAACGGCGTAAAGATCACCGTCCTGCCTGCCGACCAGCCGCAATCCAACAGCGGCAGCGGTCAAACCTCTAACAGCGGAGCGGTCCAACAGCAAGGCGGTCAGACCGCGCAGCGGTCTTCATCCGGTCCAGAGCAGGGAAACATCTTCGTCCGCACCCTGGTCAGCAAAACCAAAGTATATGAGCAGGAAGCTATTCTGCTCTCCTACAAGGTGTATGTCGCAGGCGTGGACCTAAAGCAGTTCACCAACAACACCATCCTGCCCGACTTCACCTCGTTCCTCCAGCAGAAGATCGACCTCAACGATGTCCAGCTCGAGCTCGAGAACTACAACGGCCGCAACTACCAGACCGCCACTATCTACTCCACGCTGCTCTATCCCCAGAAGTCCGGCGACATCCAGATTGATCCCGCCTCCTTCGAGGCGGTGCTGCTCGTGCCTAACCAGGCGCGCTCACGCTCGATTTTCGACGATTTCTTCAACTCCTACACCACCGCCACACGCACCCTCCGTGCTCCGGGAGTCACTATCCACGTCACGCCGCTGCCCGCAGGCAAACCTGCATCCTACGCCGGCGGTGTGGGTAAGTTCACCATGGACAGCAAGATATCAGCCACCGATGTCAAGGCCAACGAAGCCATCACCCTCACCCTTACTATCCGTGGCGCAGGTAACATGAAGCTCCTCAAGACGCCTGCCGTCGATTGGCCCGAGGGCTTTGAGCAGTACGATCCCAAGGTAACGAACAACTTCAAGACCTCCACCGGCGGCATGTCCGGCACCCGCACCATCGAGTACCTGGCTATTCCCCGTGCCGCAGGCGAATACACCCTGCCGGCCGTTAAGTTCGGCTATTTCGACACGGAGAAAGGTCAGTATCAGGTCCTCTCCTCACCCGAGTACACGCTGCACATCGCCCGCGGTGCCGGCGATCCAACGGCCAATGGCCAACAACCTATAGCCAACTACTCCACCACCAAAGAGGACATTCGCGAGCTTGGTTCGGATATACGTTATATCTCTGCCGCCCGCTTCACCCCCTCATCCGCTCACCGCTCACCGCTCACCACCGTCCGCTTTGGCTCCTGGCAGATGTGGACAACCTACGGTGCACCGCTCACCCTTGCCCTGCTGCTGTTCGGTATCTTCCGCAAACGCATCCGCGAGAACGCCGACATCATCGGTGTCCGCAAGCGTCAAGCCAACTCCGTAGCCCGCAAGCGCCTGAAGAAAGCCAAGAGCCTGCTGGCCGAGCATAAGAACGAGCCGTTCTTCGAAGAGATAGAACGCGCCTCGCTGCAGTACCTGAGTGACCGTCTGGCTATTCCCACTGCCGATCTGAACAAGGACACCATCACAGCTACCTTGCGCAACAAATCCGTGCCTGACGACCTCATCGACCGCACCAACCGCGTCCTCTCCGATGCCGCCTTTGCCCGGTACGCTCCGTCGATGGGTATCACCCCCGCCGACCTCTACAGCCAGACGGAGCAACTGATTAACGATTTAGAAGATTGCAAGTTATGAGTTTAGATAAATAGTTAAAGCGTTAAATTGTTAAATTGTTAAAGAGTTAAAGAGTTAAAATGGTTTCGATTGCATCGAAACGTTAAAAAATGACTTTATTAATCACATTAACGTCACGAAGTGACCATCTTAACACTTCAACGTCGCGTAGGCGACCATTTTAACAATCAACAAAAATAGTTCTTATGAAAAGACTCGTTAGTATATATTTTGCACTAATTGTTGCTGCAGCCGCTTTCGCCCAGGCTCCTGCCGAGCTTTGGGATGACGCCAACCAAGCCTACTCCGAGGGCCGCTACGCCGATGCCGCCCCCCTCTATCAGGCACTCATCGATGAGGCGCCCACCCTCACTCGCGACTACGCGCCCGTCTATTACAACCTCGGCAACGCCCGTTTCAAGCAAGGCGAACTCGCTCAGGCTATTCTTGCGTACGAACGCTGCCTGCGTCTTGACCCTACGGACAAGAACGCCAAATATAACCTCCGCTTTGCCCAGTCGCAGATCATTGACAACATTGCCGACACGCAGGTGTTCTTCCTCCGCACATGGCTCACTACGTTGCGTAACCTGCTGCCTCTGAGCACATGGATGTGGGCGAGCATCTGTCTGTTCTCGCTGATGCTTGTCTGCTTGCTGCTGTTCGCCTTCTCGCGGTCAATAGGTGTGCGTAAGGCAGGTTTCTATATCAGTATTATAAGCCTCATCTTCTCGGTTGTAGCTTTCGCCAACGCTGCCTCGCTGCACCACCGCGACACCGTCCGCGCCGAGGCGGTCATCACCCGCGGCATTGTCAACGCCAAAGCCTCGCCCGACCGTTCAGGCACAGAACTCTTCACCCTGCACGAGGGAACGAAGGTCACCATCCACGAGACCCTTGCCGGCTATGCCAACATCGAGGTCGGCAACTACAACGGCTGGATTCCTCTCAACACCCTCGAGCGGATTTAACGTATCTGCATATTCGCATAAAAGCCTCCAAGAGATAACACCGTTGGGTGAACATGATTATATGTATGTGGCCACCCACTACATGGAGAATATAACCATGGAGTCTTCCGCTGCCGCAAAGGTGCATCGCCCACCGAGTTCCGAGAGAAATATGCAAAAACCAAAGTAATTATCTGACAGATTATGAAAAATTTATTTCCCCTCTTATGCGCTGCGCTGATGCTGGCGGCGTGTACTACCAGTGAAGAGCAGCTCAAGCAGCGTGCCGGAGAGTTGTGCCGGTATATTCCCGACCATCAACTTGCCGAAGGCTCCAAGGAATATATGACCGAAGACTTCTATGCCGTTCTGGACACGATGTTCAGCATGCCGGAGTTTGAGGCGATGGACCATGAGTGGCTGTACTACTTCGTGACCGGCAACGGCGGCACGATAGCCGACTATGAGGT
>CAMIZG010000072.1 GCA_946403215.1 uncultured Bacteroidales bacterium
TCGCGACCCCGACCTTGGCAAGGTCGTGCTCTACCAACTGAGCTATTGCCGCATTCTAATAAACATTTCTTAGACCTTTGCTCGGACCACCTTCGCCGTAAGCCCAAAAGCGGATGCAAAAGTACAACATTTTTTTCAAATAAGCAAATATTCGCCTCTCTGAGCCCCAAAAACACGCAATTTTATCCGGCCTTTGCTATTTGCGGTTAGCAAAGCGACCAACATAGGTACACTCGCTTCACGGGAAAGCCTCAGCAGTACAAACAAAGAAAAAGTGCAGGTGACTGCACTTTTTCTTCATCTGAATTTGATTCACCCGTAGAAACCCGGGCGGTAATTACAGTAATTTCTTCACTTGGTCGTACACGTTCTGCGCCGTGAATCCGAGTTTTTCGTCCAGTACCTTGTACGGAGCACTGAAGCCGAAGCTGCTGAGTCCCCATACAGCACCATTTTCGCCCACCAGTCCTTCGAGCGTGCAGGGCAGACCGGCTGTCATACCGAAACGCTTAATGCCCTTAGGCAGCACTTCGTCCTGGTATTCCTTCGGCTGCTCACGGAACACGCCCTCACTCGGTACGCTCACGATCTGCAGACGTACGCCTTCCTTGCGCAGCAGCTCAGCACCGGCAAGTAGCGTCGAAACCTCGCTACCCGAAGCCAGCAGTACCACCTGCGGGTTCTCGTCCTTGCTGACGATATATGCACCACGCTCAAAGCCTGCCTTGTTCACGTTAGGTACAGGAGCGATGTCCTGACGGCTGAGGATGAGTGCTGTAGGCGTATCGGTGTTCTCAACAGCCATGCGCCATGCGAGTGTCGTCTCCTCGGCATCGGCCGGACGGAGTACGAGCATCGACGGCTTGCCGTGGTGGTTATGGAGTTTCTCCATCAGGCGGATCTGTGCCTCCTGCTCAACAGGCTCGTGCGTCGGGCCGTCCTCGCCTACGCGGAACGCGTCGTGACTCCATACGAAGATCACGGGCACCTCCATCAGCGCAGCCAGACGAACAGCGGGTTTCATATAGTCGCTGAATACGAAGAACGTGCCGCAAGCGGGGATCACGCCGCCGTGCAGACGCATACCGATGCACACGCACGCCATGGTCAGTTCGCTCACGCCGGCCTGCAGGAACTGGCCGCTGAAGTCGCCCTTCCGGAAGGCTTTGGTCTTCTTCAGGAAGCCGTCGGTCTTGTCGGAGTTGCTCAGGTCAGCCGAGGCCACGATCATGTTACCAACATTCTCGCCTAAGAACGACAGGGCTGTAGCGGAAGCCGAACGGGTAGCCGCACCTGCTTTCTGCTGCACCAGACTCCAGTCGATGCAGGGCACCTCGCCGGACATATAGGCCTCGTACTGTGCAGCCGATACGGGGTTCTTCTGCTTCCACTCGAAGTACGCAGCGTAGCGCTTGTTTGCCAGCTCACGGAGTTCGGCTGCGCGTGCCTCGTACAGTTTTTCAACCTCCGGGAAGATCTTGAACGGCTCGGCAGCGTTACCACCGAGGTTCTCGATAGTCTTCTCGTACGATGCGCCGGACTTGGAGAGCGGGTTGCCGTGGGTGGAGCACTTGCTCTCGAACGACTCACCTTCGGCTGTTACGCAGCCCTTACCCATGATGGTGTGACCGATGATAAGCGACGGACGCTCCTTCTCGGCCTTTGCGGCCTTCAGTGCCTCGCGGATAGCGACAGGGTTATTGCCGTTGATCTCCTGCACGAACCAACCCCAAGCCTTGTACTTCATTGCTACATCCTCGGTGGTCACCTCGCGGCACATGGTGGAGAGCTGTACCTCGTTGGAGTCGTAGAACATGATCAGGTTGTCCAGGCCTAAAGTACCTGCCATACGTCCAGCGCCCTGCGAGATCTCCTCCTGCACGCCGCCGTCGGAGATAAAGGCGTAGATTGTCGGGTTATGTATCTCGCCGAAGCGGGCGTTGAAGAACTTGGCAGCGATAGCGGCACCAACGGCAAAGGTGTGTCCCTGACCGAGCGGACCGGAGGTGTTCTCAATGCCACGCTCAATGTCGCGCTCGGGGTGACCGGGCGTTACACTACCCCACTGACGCAAGTTCTGCAGGTCTTCCAGGCTGAACTTGCCGGCCAGGCATAGCTGTGCATAAAGCATAGGAGCCATGTGTCCCGGGTCAAGGAAGAAACGGTCGCGAGCCTCCCAGCCGGGGTTCTCGGGGTCGTACTCCAGGAATTCGGAGAAGAGCACGTTGATGAAATCCGCGCCACCCATGGCACCGCCCGGGTGACCGCTTTTGGCTTTTTCGACTGCTGCTGCCGCAAGGATGCGGATATTGTTAGCAGCTTTGTTCAGTAGTTCAGTTGTGTTCATGATAGTATTATTTTGTTGTTTTTCAGGATAATCAGTTTTATTAGGCTACTTTGGGCTCCCGGGCCGTCCGGGATTCCCGGACTATCTAGAAGCAGTAGCCCAGATAGTAGTCAAAACCCCACTTCATCGTATCGCGGTAGCCGTAGCCGGGGATGTAGTACGGGGTTGTCAGGTCGGAGTGTGTTTTCTCGGTGAACAGGAACTTCATCCTTACGGCCCAGCCCATATTGAATCCTCTGGCTATATCCACCTGCACGCCGGCCACAATCTCCCCCCAGGCATCGGCTATCCACTTATTGCGCAGTCCGGTGTTGGCCACGGTAGGCTGCAGCTTCTGCCAGCCTGTACCGGCACGCACGCCAACGAGCAGTACGGAGCGGCGCTCCGGGTGCTTCTTGAGCGGATTGATGTCCAGACCTACTCTGACGAACTCTCCGTTACCGTTATATTTCACCACAGCGGCATCCTTCTCCTGTTGGAATGCGGCGGCGTAACCGAACTCCAGCGTGGGGAAGAAACGGTTCTTGAGCCGCACGTTGACCGCAGCCTCTATGTCGTAGGTGTGCCAGCCGCTGCGTGCAAGTTCCAGCACAGGATTGAGTATATCCACCCGGATGTTCACCCCCTGAAAGATTGCTGTGTCCGCGTACCCGTGCTGCCGGGGCTTGACGTCCTGCACCGCCTTGGGCGCCAATGTATCAACCGGCGCAACTGCCGCTGAGTCCTGTGCGATGGCCAACTGCAAACCCGCAACCGAAAGGATTATCCATCCCCACCACCTGCTATGTAAACTCTCAGTTCTCAACGGCTCTTTCCTATACGCTCTACACTCTGCAGCTTCCCCCCTACACTAACATCGCCGCCTCTTCCTTGAGTGCGTGCAGGGCTATCTGGTTGGCTGTCTCGCCATTGGTGTTATAGGCGGTTAGCATGAACTTGGCATAATCGAGCGAGGTGCTGTTGGGCGGTAACTGCATGGCCATGGCACTCACGAACGCCAGCATCTGTCCGCGCGCCTGGACGATCTTGTCCCACACCTGCTCGGATACGTATATCTGCTGACTCAGGTTATGGTCAAACTCCAGCCGGATGGTCTGTAGCAGGCGTTGCTGCAGTTGCGGAACGGTCATCGATGCCACGTCAAGATCCATCAGCAGATGCTCTGGCTGGGTGCGCTCGAGCACCAGTGCCAGCCGTTCGTACGCACGCAGGCGGATGGGCGAGATCTCCTTCTGAGCGGCTTTCTTCAGCTCCCACTCACGCTTCTGCTGCTCGCTCTTGAACAACTTGTACATCACTATCCACGTGGCTAACAATACGATTAGCGCCGGGAGACAATACTTGAGGACTTCTACCATAGTTTACAGCTTTTGAAAGTGTTATTTGCGTCATAGGCACAAATAACGCCACAAAGGTACAAAAAAAAATCGACATTTGCAAGAAAAACGTCGATTTTTTTCATTTTTTGTATGAATAGGCTTATTTGATGAACTGCAACTCCACTCGGCGGTTCTTTTGTCGTCCCTCGGGCGTGTCGTTGGATTCGACTGGTCTGGTCTTGCCGTAGCCCTTGGTGGTAAGCAGGTTCTTGTTCACTCCGAGTTTGACCAGGTAGTTGCGCACGGCGTTGGCTCTGTTCTCCGACAGGGCGCGGTTGTACTCATCATCGCCCACATTGTCGGTGTGGCCGCTTATCTCCACGCGCCTTCCCTGCTGGCGGATGATGGCAGCTATACGGTTCAGCTCGGCTATGGACGGGGGCAGCAGCACATACTCGCCGGTGTTGAAGAACAGGTTGTTCATCGGCATCGGGATCTCTTTATCAATCATCTCCTGCAGCGAGGCCACGGTCATGTTGTTCTCCACATTGATGAACTCGTGGGTGTGGCGCAGGTCAATATTGTCGGCCAGGGGGAAGAGCTTGTCGTTGGAGACGTAGTAACCATAGTTCTTGCCCTGGGGCAGTACGATGAAGAACGATCCGTCCTCGGGGTCGGTGCGCGTCTGTCCGATCAGGCGCTGCGACTCCAGATCTTCCCAGCGGATCATGGTCACTACAGGTGCGCCCTGAGGGTCGGTTATCTTACCGGCGATGGTGGCTACGGGCTGCGGACGGAAATTGTCGGGGATAGTGAGCTGGCACAGGTCGTTCTGCTTGTTCTCGCGCTTGGAGAAGTATGCGAACGAACCGTCGGTGGATATCTTGTACCAGCACTCGTTGCCTGCCGTGTTGATTACCTTGCCCAGGTTAACCGGTGCGCTCCACTCCTGCCAGCTGCGTTCGTTCAGGCGTGTTGACACAAACACGTCCATCCCTCCCAGGCTGCCGTGACCTTCGGAGCAGAAGTACAATGTCCGCATATCCGGGTGCAGGAACGGCGAGCGGTCAATCCGCGGCGTATTGATCATGGGCCCCAGTCCGACGGGCTGTCCCCATTCGCCGTTGTCCTGCAGCTGCGATACGAATATGTTCACGGACATCTGCTCCTCATGCTCCGATCTGCAGAACGCGGCGAACAGCAGTGCTTTGCCATCGCTGGTGATCATTGCGTCGGCTTGCCAATCGCTGACGGCTATGTCTTGCAGGAAGGGCTGGAGCTCTCCCCACCCGTCTTTGGTGCGATGGCTAAGCATGAGTTTGCCGTTGCGGAACACAATCATCGTTGAGCCGTCGGCAGTGAGCGACAGCGGTGCCTCGTTGGCATCGGCGGTGTTCAGCTCAGCTACGGGCTCGGCTTTGCTCCAGCCGCGGAGGGTCTTCTGGCTGAAGAATATATCCTCTTTGCCTACGTTCCCCTGCCGCTTGGTGCCGCAGAAGAGCAGCTGCTTGCCATCGGCCGACACTACGGGCAGGAACTCGTTGCCATCGGGCGTGTTGACCGTTGCGCCGATGGATGTGGCCACCAGCTTCGGGTCATCCTTCTCCTCCAGCACACGCAGCAGATCGGCGTAGCGGTGGTCGTTGCGGAACACATGCTGATAGGAGCGCACCAAGGTGAGGGCTTCATCCCAGCGCTTGGCTTTCACGTCGGGCTTGATGAGCTTCTGCAACTGGTAGTACGCAGGGTACGCGGGCGCTACGCGCGATATATACTGATTAGCGGACAATAAATTGCTGCGGAACAGCTCCTCGGCCTCCAGCATACGGCTGTCCTGCTTATATACTGCGTCATCCACCTGCTCGCGATAGGTGCGGTAGAACTTAACCAACGGCTGCAATGTTGTATCCTCCATGCACACCGACCGCAGTGCAGCCAGGCAGCTGTCGCGCTGCGGACGAGGCAGGTTGGCTATACCCCACTTGGCGGCGTCGATGGCATGTGTACGGCCGACATAATTGATGAAGTAGCACACTGTGGTGTCGCGCCATCGGCTCGGGGCGGTGTGCGAGAGCAGGTAGTTCTTCTGGGTCTGCCAATCGTATGCACGCACCAGCCGATGCATCTCCATTCCTTCAATCTGGTCGCGCACCTTGGGGATGTAGGGGCTCTCGGGGTACTGGGTGATGTACTGCCGGCACTCATGCTCTGTGCCTCCGTTGGCTACGGCCTGATAGGCCAGGGTGTAGATGCGGCTCGTGGCTTCCTGTCGCTCCAGCGCGTTGGGGTACGCACTTACGAACTGGCGGTAGGCATCCAGCGTGTTTGCCTTTTCCGCCTGCTTGAAGGCCATGGCGTTGCGGGTCTTGGTGATCTGAATCAGCTGCTTCTGCGGTGCACGCTTGTAGGTGCGCAGGAACTCGTTCCAGCCTTCTATGCTGTTCTTGCGCTGCGCTTCGAGCTGGGCTGACAGGCATATATTCGCAAACTCCGATGCGTACATCTGCTGCGTATAGCCGTTCTTCTCTGCTTTGGTCCTGTCCTTGGCGGGCAGGGCGTTCAGGCGGTCTTGCGACAGGCAGAGCCAGGCGTATGATTTGCGTACGTTGCGGTTGGGGTTATCGCGCAGGGCGAACCACTTGTAGAACGCGAAGGCCACCGTCGGGTCGTTCGGCGTGTGCGTTTCCATCGACTTGAGTTCGTTGTACGAGCTGCCTAGTTTGCCGTTGTCCATCAGCTCGCGGCAGGGGTACTCCACCCCCTCGGCATAAGCCGCGAGAGGCACAAGCAGTCCTATGAGCAGAAGCAGCGTCAGTATGTATCTGTTGATGTTCACTTTAGCATGAATTATGTCAGTTGATCAGCCACGCCACCCCCAGTCCGGCATGGCTCTTGGCAGCGGGCTCCTTGGCGTTGATGGCGGCATATACGTCCAGTTGCACACGCTCGTGCACCATGAAGTTGAATCCGGCTCCCAGATTACACCTGGCGGCTGTGTTCCTGCCGTAATCGGTTATGTAGTTGTAGCTCTCAATGTATGCACCTACATTGTCCGTCACGCTGAATCCCAGGCACAAGGCAAGGAACGTAGCGGGTTTGGCTTGCACGCCGTCCCATTCCACGCCCACGTTGTAACTGATGTTCAGCCAGGGCGTTACATCGTTGGCAAAGAGCAGATAGGCCGATGGTGCGAGGTGCATGGTCTGCGCCAGCTGAGGTGTGGAGGGGATAGCCAGGTTGAGCATCAGCGCCATCTTGGGTATCCAGTCGTGCTGCTCCGAGCCGTCGAAGATGCGCACCTTCGTGCCCAGCACGAACGGAGCCACATTATAGGACCAGTGCTTCTGCCCGTCGCGAACGAGCGAGCCGTCGTACTGCACGCGCAACTCGGCAAAGCGGGTGATGCCGAAGCGGAACATGGTGGTAGGTAGCAGAACGGAGTATTCGCATCCAAGAGTGGCTTCAAAGCCCGTTTCCCACATTACTTTTTTGAAGGGCATGACACATGTGCTGGTAGCCACGCCCGGCCTGTCAGGTTCCATCCACAGCTCCCCGCCCGACTGCTCTTGCGCCATCAGCCATGAGCCCAGCAGCAGGATTATACACGTTATCGTTTGTCGCATGTGCGTTTTGTCCGTTTGTTGTTGAAGCCTTGATCAGGCTGCCGCTTGGCATCTGTTCAGGTGTCACGACAGCAGCTTGAGTATCTGTTTGGCATCGCTGCGGCTGAACCCCTCGGCGTGGATAGTCTGGCTGCCCTTGCTCTCGATGACCACGTCGCCGAAGAGCAAGTGCTGGCTGATGCTGACGCTGCCGATGCGCTCGCGCATAATGACTGACTGGTCGTAACCGATCAGTTTGCCTTTGTAATAGGTGACCTTGTCGTCATCAATAATCAGTTTGTCGGGAAAAACAGCGTTCCCGTTGCCGGAGATACGGCTGGCTTGAAAAGTGTATTGCATAGTGCTTGGCGTTATTCGGCTACAAAGATACAAAAAAGATTTGACATTTGCAACAATTTTCGGTGAAAATATTTGCAAAAGAACAAAAGAAGTCAACAAATACCAAAAATATCAAGCATTTTGCAGTGGGGAACCTGCTTGAGGGGCGCTATTGGGTTGCTGTTAGTACCGGCAATCATTAAGAATCACTAAGAATGACTAAGAACAACTAACGTTTACGATCAGCCAACCATGGCTGATACAATATGAATAATATAACTGACAATGATGAAAAAATGCATTGCACTTTCTGCACTTTGTGCACTTTCTATGCATAAGGCATTATGCCACAAACTTGCAAATGACTGATTTTGTGATTGGTTCGGCACAAAAGTGCAAAAAGTGCACGGTAAAAAATCAGCTGAAGATTATG
>CAMIZG010000073.1 GCA_946403215.1 uncultured Bacteroidales bacterium
TACGCCAAGAGAAAAAACTTTTTTCATTATGTAAGCAATAAAAGATAATTATCAATTACCACGTTTTGCCGATCGAAAGAACATTCAATTGACAATTTGCGTACAAAGATACAATTTTTTTTGCAAATATGCAAATTTTTTTGCAATATTCAATAAATTTTAGTAGCTTTGCCCGAAATATTACAAAACAACAACCGGCAATGACAACCATAATTCTCAAACCTCATAAAGAGGAATCCGTCTTGCGATTTCATCCATGGGTTTTCTCGGGAGCGATAGCCCGTATTGTATTAGATGCCACTCATCGAGCCGCAGCGCCGGAGGAAGGCGAGTTGGTGTGCGTACAAAGCGCAGACGAGAAAGTGCTCGGTGCAGGTCATTGGCAAGTGGGATCTATCGCTGTGCGGTTGTTGGCATTTGGGGATGAACGGATTAGCGGGACAGAGGATGAGTGGATTAGGGGCTTGCTGCTCAAGCGCATAGCCGCAGCGTACCGGATGCGTCAACGCCTCGGGCTGCTGCGTGAGGATAACAACACATACAGGCTCATTCATGGTGAGGGAGATATGTTGCCCGGGCTGGTGGTGGATGTGTATGGGAGCACTGCCGTAGTGCAGGCACACTCGGTGGGAATGCACCTATGCCGAAAGGAGATAGCTGAGGCTATCACTGAGGAAGTGAAGGAGATAACAGCTGTCTATTATAAGTCGGATGATACATTGCCATTCAAAGCGCCTATTGAGGGCGATAAAACAGGCTGGCTCATCGCTCAGCCGATTAATCTGGAAATTCCAGAAAGTCCGGATAATCCGGCTCCCGAGGAGTATGGGGCGAAAGAGAATGGGATAGATGTGCGGATTGACTGGTTACGGGGACAGAAGACGGGGTTCTTTATCGACCAGCGGGAAAACAGGGCGTTGGTAGAACGCTATGCGGCTGGGAAAGATGTACTGAATATGTTCTGCTATACGGGAGGATTCTCGCTGTATGCACTGCGTGGCGGAGCAAAGAGTGTACACTCGGTGGATGTGAGCCAGAAAGCAATAGACTTGGTGAATGCGAATGTGGAGAGGAATTTCCCCAAGTGCACGAACCACAAAGCCGTGACAGCCGATGCGTTCGACTACCTGAGCGAGCAACGGGCACAAGGGCATCAGTATGACCTAATCATATTAGATCCGCCGGCGTTTGCCAAACACCGTGACGCGGTAAAGAATGCACTACGCGGATACCAGCGGATCAACGCGAAGGCAATAGAGATGATTCGTCCGGGAGGTATATTGTTTACGTTCAGTTGTTCGCAAGCGGTAGATAAAGAGGCTTTCCGACTGGCAGTGTTCAGTGCTGCAGCGCAAACGGGCAGAAAGGTGCGGATATTGCACCAACTACACCAGCCGCAGGATCATCCGATCAATATCTATCACCCGGAAGGCGAGTACCTCAAGGGCTTGGTGTTGTACGTTGAATAGTGAATAGTTAATAATTAACAGTTTATAGTGAATGGTTATGAAGCGATTAATCAGTGTTAGTATAGTCCTATTGTGTACTGTCACGTTATGGGCAGCGTTGCCGAGTGTGACACTCAAGGATGTGGAAGGCAAAACCGTCAAGACGGAGAGCTTGACGGAAACAGGGAAGCCGGTGATTATTGCATTCTTTGCAACATGGTGCAAGCCGTGCATGCGCGAATTAGAAGCCATTAATGAGTTATATGCCGACTGGCAAGAACAGACCGGCGTAGAAATGTACATTGTGTCGATTGACCAGGGGCAAGATGTGAAGAAAGTCAAGCCGCTGGTAGATGGCAACGGCTGGGAGTATCATGTGTTGCTTGACCCGAACGGCGAGTTCAAGCGGGCGATGAATGTTCAGAATGTTCCTCACCTGTTTGTGATTGACAGTAAAGGGCAAACGGTGTACAATCATACAGGTTATACCGATGGCAGCGAGAAGGAAATAAAGCAATACTTGAAATAGTTGACAATTGACAGTTGATAAATGAAAGGGTGCAATAGATATCTTTTTATGTTGATAGTTGGCGTAATGTCAATTATCAATTGCCAATTGTCAACTGCCAATGATACAATATATGTGAGTGGCGGCATTCAGCATGACGGCCTTTTTCCCACGCGAGATGTATCGGCTGTGCGAACAGCGCCGCGTGCCCAGTGGGCAAAGATAGACCACCTGAGCAACAACTATCTCGACTTGTCAGTGAATTACCTGCGTACGGATAGCAATGCGGCACAGTTTCACGGCATACGTGCGGATGTACGCATAGAAATGAATCAATGGCCACTACTCGGTTACGAACAGGGGTTTGCCGGTCATGGTATAGGCAGGCTGAGTCTGACAACGGACTTTGCGTGGGGACATATCAGCGTAGGTGATGTGTATGGTCAGTTCGGTTCGGGGTTAATACTTGACTTGTATGAGAACAGAGACCTTGGTATTGACAATTCGTTGCGCGGTGCAAAGATCAGTGTCGAGCCGTATAAAGGGATTCAACTGACGCTGATCGGTGGCAAGCAACGGCGTTACTGGAACTGCTATGAGGATGGCGCGTGGGGATGGAACTATCGGAAAGATGCTACATTGGGTGCAGATATGGAATTAGGTTTGCATGAGTGGTCGCAAGCTTTGCAGCAGAATGATCTGGAACTGACTATAGGTGGGAGTTACGTGAGCAAATACGAGCAGGATGACACTGTGCTTGTTGCGTTGAGTGACGGACTATACCGATACAATCTGCCGCGCTTGGTAGGCGCAGGCGACGTACGCGCTAATCTGCAAGGTCACGGTTGGGATGCACTCATCGAATACGCCTACAAAGCCAATGATCCTACATTGGAAAACGGCTATAGTTACCGATCGGGGCAGACCTTACTGATGTCGTTAGGATACTCACGGAAAGGATTATCGGTGTTGGCGCAAGCCAAGCGTTCGGATAATATGTCTTTTCGCTCGTCGCGCAGCCAGCACGGATTAGCAGGCAGACTGAATCTGTTGCCAGTGTTTACTCCGCAGCACACCTACGCTCTGGCAGCACGTTTTCCCTTCGCCACACAATACACGATAGGTGAGTGGGCGTTTCAGGCAGAAGTTTGTTATACTGCGCCGAGAAAGAGCAAACTGGGCGGGAAATATGGAACAACGTTGAAGTTGAGTGCGGCACATGTGCGCGGACTGCGGGAAGAAGGCAGTTGGGCTGTGAACACCACGGCGGACGGTACGTACTACACGGATATTCATGCAACGTTGCACAAGAAGATCTTTTCCTGTTGGACGCTAAACGCGATGCTGATGTACCAGACATACAACCGCAAGGTGATAGAAGGTGAGGGCGATCTGGTGCGTGCGGGAGTAGTTGTGTTGGATAACAAGATACACATTACCGATAATGTCACTTTGCGCAATGAGTTGCAATACTTATATACAAGGCAGCACAAAGGGCAGTGGATATATCTGTTGGCGGAACTGGATCTTTGGCAGCACTGGACAGTGTCCGGTAGTTGGGAATATAATATAGGCTACGCACCGGATGCGACGAAGGAGCATAACTATACTGCTATGCTGACCTACTCCCGTGATGCGCACCGTGTGTCAGCTGGGTACGTCAAGACCAGTAGCGGATTCAACTGTTCAGGCGGTGTGTGCCGCTATGAGCCGGAACAGGAAGGAGTGAGGATGAGTTATAGTTTTACGTGGTAAGGTTAACGGATTAGTGGATTAGCGGTTAGTGGTTAAATGATTAGAATAGAAAAATATATCGCTATCATGATGTCGGTAATAGTGCTGGCAGGATGCGAGGTGATAGGCGAGAGTGAACGGCTCGTGCCAGTACCTGTGCCGGCTGATACGACTGAACGGGTTCATGTGCTTATTGAGTTTACGGGATTCCGTTGTGTGAACTGTCCGAAAGCGTCTGCTGCGGCTGAGGCTCTTAAACAAACCTACGGCGAGCGACTGATTGTTGTGGCTATGCATCCGGCATCAAATCCGTTCACGCAGGGAGCAGCGTTGTATGATTATACCTGCGAGGCGGCAGATGTATATTACCGATATATGGGTGGCAATGCCACTACACCTTTTCCTACGGGAAACATTAATTTTACGAGCGATGAAGAGGGGTATTTGAGTGATTACCCTGAGTGGGCAACTCTGCTTGCGCAACAGATGAGTCAGCCAACAGAGATACATCTGAGCGTACAAACAGAGCGAGATGACAATACGAATAGTATCACCATTACAACCACTGCATCCGCTGACAGGAAACAGGACTGCAGGTTGGTAACGTGGTTAGTGGAAGATAGCATACAAGGTGCGCAAGCAATGCCTGACGGGAGTGTGAACAGAGAATATTATCATCGCCATGTGCTGCGTATGGCAGTGGACGACGCATGGGGAGAAACTTACACGATTCCGTTCACACCTGTTACCATCACCACAACCATGACACTATCCGATAACTATGATCCGAAGCATTGCAGCATTGTTGTTGCAGCATTGGACGACAAATACAGAATTATTAACGCAAGACAAACAACCATACAATGAAGAAACTGATTTTTACACTGACAGCCCTGTTGCTTATGCAGAGTGCACAAGCACTGATCGTAAGCGTCAAGGGTGCAGGCGAAGTGCCGGAAGAGGGCTTAAGCCTGATCATTAATGAGGGCGAGGAAGACATTCTGACAGGCAAGTACACAATGGAATTGGAAGGCGATGTGCTGATTGAGTCCGGCGAACTTGAGGTGCAAATTATCCGTTCAGCCTCTGGATTAGAAGACGAATTCTGCTGCGGAAACAACTGCACAGCAGGCAATGGCGAGACTCAAGAGACAAAGACATTCAACTTCAACGGTCTGGCGCACTGGTACACACATTACGTGCCGGTTATGGGATCGGACGAGACTATCCGGTATATCTTCCGCGACGGCGAAGAAAGTCTTGAGGTACGCGTACAATACGTATATCAGACTGATGCCGTAAGCGAGGTGAAAGGAGACGTATCGGCAACACACAAAGTGCTACGTGACGGACAAGTGTATATCCAGCGTAACGGACAGCAGTTCACGGTAACAGGAACAATGGAAAAGTAATAATACAACGGCATAAACGATGAACGTATGAAAAGGACTATTTTGATTTTGCCATTGCTGCTGTTGGCTGTGATGGCGCGGGCGGAAGCAGGACTGCAAGTTCACTGTCTGACAGGCAGTGACAAGCAATATGCTGTTTCGCTCATAGGGCAAATAACGTTTGCCGACAATGTGATGTATTTGTACGACAAATCGAAAACCGAGTTGGGACATACAGCCGTAGCAGATATTGACAAGATTGTGTTTGGTGAATATGTGCCCTCTTCGGTGAATGATATCGAAGTTCGTGTGGCTGTCTATCCGAATCCGACGCATGACGCTTTGGTGGTCAAGGGTTTGGCGGCAGGTCAGACGGTGCGCGTATATGACTTGCAGGGACGACTGCTATCCGCTACGCAGACGCAAGCGGAAAGTACACTGATTAATGTCATCAGTTTGCAAAACGGCACGTACCTGTTGCAGATCGGTGCAGAGATGGTGAAGTTTATTAAGGAATAATGAAAAATCGAGTAATATGAAAAAATTATTTACATTAGTTCTTACTGCAGTAGCAGTAATGTGCATGGGCTTCGAAGTTACCCGCACAGAGATGCGTGTTTGGGTAGGTGACGAAATCGCTTGTCAGAAGGATATTACACAGGTTGACAGCATAACGTTTGTGGAGATTACCGAACAACTGCCTGACGCTTTCCCGAAGAAACATCTGATAGAGGAGTTTACGGGTCAGGACTGCGGCTATTGCCCTTACGGAATGGATTGTGTGCACGACTTCATCGGTGATAACGAGAACTGGATACTTGTACTGCATCACTATGGTTACCAGAAAGACAATTTCTCAGTAACCGGCAGTCAGAAGATTATGAACAAGTTAAATGTCGATGGTGCGCCGAGTATTGCCATTGACAGAAAAGCAACAAAAAGTGACGCAGGAAATGTAATCTGTTTTCACCCAGGTTATTTGCCAACAGTAACATCGCAATTCGAAACAACCACATATGCGTCGATAGAGATTGAGAACACGTACAACGAGGCGGATAGGAAATTGAACGTGCATTTGAGCGGTTTGGTAGTGAAGGAAAATTATCCAAACCTGATGCTAACAGTGCTCGTGAAAGAATCAGGAATGATTGACTACCAGCAGGATTATTACAACACATTCGAAGGTTGGCAGGAGTTTCGTCACGCCAATGCCGTACGCGCCTATCTCACCGCGCCGTTAGGCGACAGCCTGCGTGTGAAGAGTAACTACTCGTGGTCGGCGGATTACGAACTGACTCTTGACAGCAAATGGATTGCCGAGAACTGTGCTGTAGTAGCATTTATTACCGAGAACTTCAAGCCTGCTGTGCAAGCTGAACAACGTCCTGTAGTAGAAGGAACGAAGGGCGGTTTGGATATCTTGCACGGAGGAATTACTGCTGTTCCGGTAGCCGATTACTACCCGGAACCCGGAGAGGATATATCGCCGAGTACCTATTCCGGTAAAGATGCAGACACACTGGTTACGGCTAATGCATATTACTCTTCGTATCCGAGCTATGGTTTCAACTATTGGCAGATTCAGGCGTATAGCGTCAACAGAACAGTCAATGTGAACAAGACAACCTGTGTTCCGTTCGGAGACTTATATCTGTTCACTGATATTAATGTGAAAACTATTCCTGTTGGTACGTACGAATTGAATACCTCTGAACAGCCCGGAACAGCGTACGCCGGTTTCCGCGACGAAGAGCAGAAGCAGGTAGGTGGTTCAAGTTTCTACTATACGTCGAAGAGTTACTTCCAGCAGGGCTATCTCGTTCCCGAGGCACAATGGCTCATCGTTGACGGCACGTTTACCGTAAAGGAAGATGGCTGGGAGATTATAGGTCACGCACGCAACGGGTCAGACATCCATTTGGTAGGCACGAAGCCGATCACCATCAAAGGTAAAGCCAATGCGCCGATGCGCGTCAAGACAAATGAAGCAACTGCTCCACAACGCGCGGTACGCCTACAGTAGCCGGTTCGCGTACCAGCTGAACACGTGAGGCATAGATGCCTAACTGAGGATCGCCCGGGTCAACCATAATGATTCGGGCGTTTTCAGGTGCGTAGTGCAACAGTGACGCAGCGGGATAAACGTTGAGCGAGGTTCCTACTACAACAAGGATATCGGCTGTGGCGGCTATATTACAAGCCTCGGTAAAGTACGGTACACCTTCGCCAAAGAAGACGATATACGGACGAAGAAGACTGCCGTTAGGATGGCGGTCGCCGTAATGCTGCTCCCATCCTTCGATAGGAACAGTGGCTATCTCGTCGTTTTCCGCACGGAGCTTGCGGATCTCGCCATGCAGGTGAACAACATTTGTCGCTCCTGCACGCTCAAATCGTCACGGGCATCAATGAACTTGATAAGCAGCGGGAACGTGTCACCGTAACGGGCAAAAACGTGCTTGCCGACCAGTTGCTCTTTCTGCTCACATAGCATGCGCCAGATGTTTTGTCCGGTTTCCACGCAGATACTGTCACGACCGGGGTAAGCAGAGAGAATCCATTGTTCAGCTCCCCAAATCATAGGTCGGTCTATAGGATAGAAGTGGTATATCATATCTGATTTATGATTTCAAATTTCAAATTTATGATTTGGTTAATGCATGCGGTTGCCAAGGAACTTGCAGATCTCGCGTTTGAC
>CAMIZG010000074.1 GCA_946403215.1 uncultured Bacteroidales bacterium
TTATTGCCCCAAACCTTCACGGGTTTCCAGACGATCGTCTTCAGGCTTGCGCAGTTCTTGAACGGTGCATCGCCATAACTCGTCACTGTGCTCGGGATAGTGATCTCTGTGATGGCTGTTTCCTGGAACGCATTTTTGCCGAGACTGGTGATGCCTTCGTGCAGATTAACCGCCGTCAGTTTCTTGCAGTAGCCGCACAGATAGTCATTGATGATCGTCAGCGACGCAGGGATATTCAGCGACTCGAGATTCGTGCAGTAATAGAACGCCGAACTGCCGATGCTCGTTATACCGTTCGGAAGCACGATTGACGTCAATGCCGAACAATAGGCAAACGCGTTGGAACCGATCTTGGTTACCGATGAGGGGATAGTTACCGTTGTCAGGTTGCTCAGGCTGTAGCATGCATACGCCGGTATAGTCTGCACCCCATTGCCGAAAACAACGGTGTTTATCTTGTTACAGTTATAGAACGGATGGTCGCTGTAGCTGCTTGAGAAAGCGCCGCAGTTCTTCGCGTTCCAATTGATGCGCTCCAGCCAGATACAGCTGTTGAACGCCTTATTGCCGATGCTTGTGATACTGGTCGGGACAGTCACTTCCTCCAGATCGGGGCAGTTGTTGAACGCCGTGGAACTGATGGCCGTCACATCGTAGTTATGACCGCTGTAGGGCACCTGGGCAGGGATATTGATCGTCTTCAAACCTGCGTAGTTCGTACTTGCGCCGCTCTGGTCTTTGATCACAGTGGCACTCGTGCCGCTCAGGCTGAACCACAGGTCGCCGTACTGCACATTCTCCGCCATCAGCACAAAGCAACTGATGACTAAAACAATTAAGGTTGTGTAAAGTCGTTTCATAAGTTTATCATTATAATCTATTTTGTCCATTTTTCAAAATCACGGAATAATATACATAGTATATTATAGGGTGTAGTGGGATACGATAAAGGTCCGATGAGCGTCCATGTTCCTCCCTACTCTATGTTATTGTTTCAAATCCTTTGCCGAACACTCCGGACACATTCGCTTGACTGACAAAGGCATTCGGGTCGATGTCGCGGACGATGCGCATGATCTGCTGCGCTTCGTGGCGTCGTGCCAGCACAGAAACCACGTGCATCGGCTGCTTGGAGTACCAGCCTTGTCCATCCAGTATAGTCACGCCTCGGTTAACGGTCTGATTGATGGCAGTGGCTATCTCAGCGTAGTGATTTTGCGAGTAGATAAAGAACTGCACCGAACGGCGGAGGTGGTTCATCATAGTATCTACCGAAAGCGTGTAGGATACAGTCATGCACAAGCCATACAGGATGCGACGCGTCTTGAAATCGGCAATCTCCTGCGCCGTGATACCATCGTGCATGAACTGCTCGGGCAAAGGCAACATATACGACGATGCGATGATAACCAGATCGCAGATAATCATCACTCTGCCCAGCGATATATCGCGGTAATGATGAACGACCTTGGCCACGATATCCGTGCCTCCGGATGATCCGTTATTAGACATCACAACGCCCAAGGCGACACCAAACGCAATACCGCCCACAATACATGCCGACACGGGGTCATCAATCAGCGGCGTGGCGCGAATAGGAATCACTCTGTACCACAAAGCCAGTGTCAGTGTGCCGAACAATGTGCGCACACAGAACCGCCAATCAACGGTGAAGTACGCTATAAGCAGCAGGATAAGGTTGAACACCAATGTGGTTAACCACACAGGTATCGATCCTCCATACATGGCGAACGTCTCGGGGAACAGACCGCTTGTGCCGTAATAGATAATGGCACAGATGCCCGTCAAACCACCGGACACAATGTTCTGCGGCAAGATAATCCAGTTGACTATCAGCGCCATAGGGAACATAGCCAAAGAGATAGCAATGTACTCCACCGCCGTCTTGAGCGGGGTCTGTCCGTAGTGGCCTCCGTAGAGTTGCTCGTGTAGGGATGGTTTAGTCATGAAATAGCTATAACTTATACTTCAACAGTTTCAACAACTTCTACGTCCACTGCCTTATCGGTCAGTTCGCGATAGAACTCAGCGTGAGCGGCCTCAATGTACGGAAGGAGAAAGAAGAATCCGATACCGCAGGTTAACAGACACAGAAGAATCCACCCAATGAACGAGAGGTCGAGCACAAACAGATCCCATTTGTGACCACGCATCAACTCCTTACTCTTACGGATAGCATCCATCGACGAGAGCTCGGGATGATCGTTCGAAACATAGACAGCCATCGAGTAAGCGTACGCCATGATGATTCCCGGAACAATCAGCAACAAGCACCACAAGCCAATGAACAATTGTACGAGGAAAGGAACGAGGAACGCCTTCTCGAAGTTGTTACGGTAGATGGTGAACAGGTCCTCCACCTGCGGTCTTTGCTTCTGACGAACCACATTAAGCACTGCTACATCGCAGGCAAAACCCATAGGCAAAGCCAGCAGCGCCAGTATACCACCGGTCAGACTACTACCTGCTGCAGAGATGATGATGAACACAAGGAACATCAGGAATAATGCCCAATACATCCCGCGCAGGGACTCCCATGCGCGTTCGCGCAGTTGTTTACATGTTGTTTTCATTGTTAAATAATTTTGGTTAAATGTACTGTTGTCTATTATCAAATTGTTAACGTGTATCTCTTAATCGGTCAAATCCTTCGCCGAATACGCCGCGTACCTGCGACTGACTGACAAAGGCATTCGGATCAATTTCGCGAACGATACGGAAAATTTTGGCACTATCGTGCTGACGGGCAATGGTGGTGATAACCTTGTACTGCTCGCCTGAATAGCCACCTTCGGCACTCAGATAGGTCACGCCACGATGGAGCTCATGAATAAGCGCGTTGGCAATTTGCTGGTACTTCTTGGAGAAGATAAAGAACTGCACCGACTGGCGCATCCGATTCATAATCCAATCGACAGCCGTTGAACTGATGAACGTGTAGCACAAGCCGAACAGCACTTTCTCCAGACTGCGTACCTCCGGCAGGAAGTAACCGCAGGAAATAGCAACGATATCACAAATCAGCAGCACGCGTCCCATAGGCAGGTGCTGGTACTTGTTGACAATCATCGCCACGATGTCCGTACCGCCGGTAGAGCCGTTGTTGAGGAACACGATACCCAAAGCCGTACCATTGAATATACCACCGAGCACCACCGCCATGAACGGATCGCTGATAACCGGTACATCCAACACAGGAATAACTTTCAGCCATACAGTTAGCCAGAACACGCCGTACAAAGTTCGCAGCACATACTGCTTGCCGACGGCAAAGTATGCAGCCACAAGCAGCAGGAAGTTTATCGTTGCTGACGATGCCCAGATAGGAATAACGCGATGCGAGGCAAAATAGATAATCTCGCAGAAACCCGTCAGTCCACCGCCTACAATGGCATGGGGTACCAATATATGATTGACCACAATGGCATACGGAATGGCGCAAAGGGTAATCATAAAATACTCCTTCATCAGCAGGAACGGCTTGGCCTTGTATATTTGCTCTAACTTGGATGGCATGAGAGGTGATATGTAAAGAGTGAAGGTGAAAGTCAGTTAAAACCGTGCAATGAGGTTGCGGTCACCATAGCCGTTATCGACCTTGGCAACAGGAACGAAGAACTTGTTGGCAGCCACGTCGGGCGTCGGGTAGATAGCTTTGGAGCGAGGATAACTATGGTTCCACTCATCGGCTACCGCCTCATATTCGGGGTGCGGAGCGTTGACAAGCACATTGTCCTTCGGATCAGCTTCACCACGCTCCACCTCATCAATCTCCTTACGGATACTGAGTAGTGCATCAATGAACCGATCCAGTTCAGCCAGCGACTCGCTCTCCGTAGGCTCAACCATCAACGTTCCATGCACAGGGAAGGAGAGTGTAGGTGCGTGGTAGCCATAATCCATCAGACGCTTGGCAATATCCGCCTCAGTGACACCTAAGGCATGGAACTGACGGCAGTCAAGAATCAACTCATGACCTACCCTGCCGTTAGCACCCGTATAGACTACTCCATACGCATCGCGCAGCTTGGCCGCCATGTAGTTTGCCGACAGAATGGCGGCGGCTGTCGCCTCGCGTAGCCCTTCGCCGCCCATCATCAGAATGTAACCATAGGCTATGAGTGACATATTCGCATTGCCGTATGCGGCTGATGATACGCGGTTGCGGTCCTCTGACGGAAGATATGCAGCCATCTTCTGACTGCAGCACACAGCACCAGCACCCGGACCTCCACCGCCGTGAGGCGAGGCAAATGACTTATGCAGATTCAGGTGGCAGACATCAGCGCCGATGAACGCCGGGCAGGTGTAACCGATCTGCGCGTTCATGTTCGCTCCATCCATATATACCAGTCCGCCGTTGTCGTGGATAATCTGACACATCTCACGGATAGCGGTTTCAAAGATACCGTGAGTGGACGGATAGGTAATCATACATCCAGCCAGACGGTCTTTGTTGTCCTCGGCTTTGGTGCGCCAGTCAGTCATGTCAGTGTTGCCCTGCTCGTCGCACTTCACAACTACCGGTTCAAAGCCTGCTTGTACACAACTGGCAGGATTCGTGCCGTGGGCAGATGCAGGAATGAGCAGCACTTTGCGCTCCGGCGCATGCTTCTGCATATATCCGCGGATAACAACCAATCCTGTATATTCACCTGCCGCACCGGATGTCGGTTGCAGGGTGCAAGCCTCAAAGCCGGTTATTTGGCAGAGCAATTGTTTGAGTTCCTCCTCAATCTGTATGTAGCCTTGCACCTGCTCCTGCGGTGCCAACGGATGAACATTCAGGAATCCCGGGAAGGTGATGGGTAGCATGGCCGAAGCAGGATTAAGCTTCATGGTGCATGAACCCAGCGGAATCATCGAGTGCGTCAGACTGATATCCTTGCGTGCCAGACGATGCATGTAGCGCATCATCTCTGTTTCGGTGTGGTATTTTTGGAACACATCGGCTTGCAGATAATCTGCTTCGCGCACACGGCTCTCGTCAATTGCCCATAATCCGTCAAACGCCGATGCATCATCCACCGGCATTGACATTCCGTCCGCCAAGCCGGCAAACAGGTCGCACAAGTCGTTCATATCATTCAGACTGACCGTCTCGTCCAATGACAAGCCCACCCAACCTTCGGGTGCGTAGTAGAGGTTGATTTCCGCCTCGTCGGCAGCTTGCTTAAGTGCCTCCATACTAATTTCTTCAGGCAAGTATATCCTAAGCGTATCGAAGAACTCACTGTTCTCCTGCGTATAGCCATATGCCTGCAGCATCTCGCTCAGATAGACTGCCTTGCCGTGGATCTGCTCAGCAATCTTGCGCAGTCCTTCCGCACCATGATACTCGGCGTAGAACGCCACCATCATCGCCGACAGGGCTTCTGCCGTGCAGATGTTCGAGGTGGCTTTTTCGCGTTTGATATGTTGCTCACGCGTCTGTAGGGCGAGACGATAGGCAGGACGTTCGTACTGGTCTTTCGAGAGACCGATGATTCGTCCGGGCAGTTCACGTTTGTACTCCTCGCGTGTAGCCATATATCCCGCTGTAGGGCCACCAAAGCCCATCGGCAGGCCAAAGCGTTGTGCCGTACCGCAGCATATGTCGGCATCCAGCGGTTTCAAGAGACAGAGCGCCATCAGATCGGCGATCACAGCCACCTTGAGTCCGGCCTTGTGGCAGTCATCCACAAACAGCGTGTAGTCCTCTATCGCGCCGTCAGCGTTGGGCAACTGGATGATTGCGCCGAAGAACTCCGCCGAAGGCGTGAAGGCCGCATAGTCCCCTACTACGAGCTCAATGTTTTGCCCGCATGCGCGTGTGCGCATCACGGATAAGGTGCTCTCGAAGATCTTCCTGTCGACAAACACTTTCGTCACTTCATCCTTCACCTGTTGACGCGAGCGCAAGTTACGCATCATCGTCACCGCCTCGGCAGCGGCAGTGGCTTCGTCCAGCAGCGAGCAGTTGGCGAGTGGCAGACCGGTCAGGTCGCTTATCACCGTCTGGAAGGCAAACAAAGCTTCCAGCCTACCCTGAGATATCTCTGCCTGATACGGCGTGTAACTGGTGTACCACACGGGATTCTCCAGTACATTGCGCACAATCACAGATGGCGTCAGTGTTCCGTACCAGCCGCGACCGATATAGGTGCGGCGCATTTCGTTCCCGGTCTGCAGCACGTGCATCCGGTTCAGATGCTCCTGTTCGGTCAGTGCATCTATCTTCGGCCGCTTATCCTCCGGCAGTAATATATCCGCCGGGATGACCCGCTCAATGAGTTCGTCAACCGAATGAAGGTTAAGAACTTTCAGCATCTGCTCTTTGTCGGCCTCACTCAAGCCGATATGTCTATTCTTCAGGTTATTCATATTTACTTATCGTGTTTGTGTTCGTAGATCGCCTCCTCCACATTGATGATGTAGTCACCCATCTTCTCAAACTCGGAGATTGTATCCATGTAGTTGACGCCGGTTAGGTAGTCATATACATGCTCCGTCACGTTCAGCGTGTTCTCAGCCTTCAGGTCGTCGCGGAAGTTATTGATCTCACTCTCGATGTTCATCATCTCGTGGAACTCATTGTCGGAGATATGTACCTTATCCAGCGCCTCGACCATCTTGTTGGCAGCCTGTGCCAGCAAGCTCTCCATCATCTCGATGTTGCGGTTCTGCTCTTCAGTGTACGGCAGCTTGTCACGATGGCGGTACGACATGTATCGCGACAGGTTGAAGTTAGCGTCACCTACCGACTCCAACTCGCTTACGATACGCAGCATCTTGTGTATCTCGCGTTTGGACTGCTCGGACAGACGACCGTCGGCTACCTGGTTCAGGTAAGCGGCTATCTCTACCTCCATTCGGTCGCATATACCTTCGTACTTCTCGATACGCGTATAGATCTTCACGAACTCTGCCTCCTCTGTGGTATGGAACAGGTCGCTCACCATGTCGATCATCCTGCGTGTACGCACGCCGAACACATGTATCTCGTGCCAAGCCTGCATGATCGAGAGCTCGGAGGTGGACATCA
>CAMIZG010000075.1 GCA_946403215.1 uncultured Bacteroidales bacterium
CTATCGTCAGCTTCTGGCATCCGACGCCAGACCATCAGTCCTGGCTCAACACCTTGCATGGTGGCATACAAGCCACCCTTTTGGACGAGGTCTGCGGTTGGGTGGTGTTTCACAAACTCCAGACAGCCGGTGTAACAGCCAAGATGGAGACCCGTTACCACAAGCCCGTCAGCACGCTCTACCCGTACATCGAACTGCGGGCGTACCTGCAGGAGATGCGCCGCAACGTAGCATACGTGCACGGCGAGATACGTGCTCCCGGAACGAAGAATGCCGACGGACTGTTCACCCCGGGCGAGGTGCTCTGCGAGTGCGTGTGCACCTACTTCACCTTCCCGCAGGAGAAAGCTGCCGCGGAAATGATGTATATCCCTTCCACTGTTGATCCGAAAGATGTTTCACGCGATGAAGCAATAAATATATGAAATTATCAGAATTAATATCCGCCATCAAGCCTCTGTCTGTGTTCGGTACAGCAACCGCACAAGAGGTGACATACTTGCTTACTGACAGCCGTCAATTAGGCTCGTCGCAAGCCCTCATTCCTGCAGAAACATTGTTTTTCGCCTTGCGTACGGCGAAGAATGACGGCGCACGGTATATCCCCGAACTCTATCGGAAAGGAGTGCGCATGTTTGTTGTTTCCCCAAAATCCGACCTCAGTGAGGCTACAGACTGCCCGGATGCAACTGTCCTCCACGTGGATGACAGCCTTGCGGCCCTCCAGTGTCTTGCAGCGTATGTGCGCTCGCAGTTCGATATACCTGTCATTGGTATCACAGGTTCCAACGGCAAGACAGTGGTCAAGGAGTGGCTGTATGAACTGCTGAAAGATGATTACCGGGTAATCCGTTCGCCGAAGTCCTACAACTCGCAGATAGGTGTGCCTTTGTCCGTGTGGCAGCTGACAGCCATTAGCCATTGGCCGTTGCCCGTTGGTGGTGAAGAGTCAAAAGACAATGGCCAACAGCCAATAGCCATATTTGAGGCAGGTATCTCACTGCCCGGAGAGATGGAGCGCCTGGAACCCATTATCCGCCCGACCTTGGGCGTGGTAACATATATCGGTGAGGAACACGGCGAGAACTTTGCCAATCTGGAAGCCAAGCGTGCAGAGAAGATGAAACTCTTCGCCCACTGCCCCACTGTAATCGAGGATCCTACGCATCAGAATGTCCGCACATGTGCCAAGGTCATGCGTGCCTTGGGCTATGACGAGGACACCATTTCCCGACGCATCCTCCAGCAGACACACGAAACGGTTATGCGCGTCAACCTGACCGCCTTGACGGATAATGTCCGTACGTTCCGCAGTCTGCTCCGCCCGGATACCAAACTGACCTGTATGGTCAAGGCGTTTGCGTATGGCGCAGGCAGTCTGGAGGTCAGCAAGGCGCTGCAGGCGGCAAAGGTGGCGGACTACCTGGCTGTCGCAGTGGCGGACGAAGGTGTGGAACTGCGCCGTGCAGGCATAACCCTGCCTATTATCATTATGGACCCTGAGGTGGCGGCTATGAACCTTATCCTTGAGAACAATCTTGAACCGAACGTCTATTCGTTCGCCTCGCTCGAGCAGGTTATAACCGCCGCTGCGGAGAAGGGACTGGAGAATGTGCCTGTTCACATCAAGATTGACTCGGGTATGCATCGTCTGGGCTTCTACATCGAAGACCTGCCACGCCTGATCGAGCGTCTGCAGGGGCAGCACGTTGTGCGTGTGCGTTCAGTCTTCTCCCACCTTGCCGGCAGCGATGAAGAGCAGTTCGATGCCTTTACGCTGCAGCAGATCCATTACTTCAAGCAGTGTGCCGATACGTTGCAGGCTCAGTTGGATTATCCGGTCATCAAGCATATATGCAACTCTGCCGGCATTGAGCGTTTTGCAGGTTATCAGTTTGACATGTGCCGTCTCGGAATTGGTATGTACGGCATATCGTTTGCCGGAAACAAACTGCGTAATGTATGTTCACTGCAGACGACCATTCTCTCTGTCAAAACCGTTGCAGCCGGTGAGACCATCGGTTACGGCAGGCATACCACGCTCCGTGAGGACAGGCAGATCGCCGTTATTCCTATCGGTTATGCCGATGGCTTTGACAGGCGGTTCTCGAACTACGGTGGTGAGGTGATTGTCCGCGGCAGACGTTGTCCTGTGGTCGGCAATGTGTGCATGGATCAGGCGATGGTCGATGTCACCGGTACCGATGCTCATGTAGGCGATCCTGTGGAGGTCTTCGGCGAACGCCTTCCTTTGCAGGAACTGTCTGACCGTCTCGGCACTATCCCGTACGAGGTGCTCACCTCCGTTTCCCGTCGTGTGCAACGCGTGTACTATTACGAATGATTAAGTGTGAAAATCTCCATATAGGTTATGGCAGTCGTGTTATTCAGCACGACCTGTCGTTTGTGTTGAATGATGGCGAACTGGTTGCCCTGTTGGGCGCGAACGGCTGCGGCAAATCGACACTGCTGCGCACCCTCGCCGGCTTGCAACCAACTCTTGGCGGCTCTTATAGTCCCGAGCCGAACGAGAAAACCGTTGCTCTTGTGCTCACCGAACGCCTCAGCGTTGAGAGCGCCACGGTGCGCGATGTGGTCGCTATGGGACGCTATCCTTATACCTCGTTCCTCGGCACACTCTCGCCTGCCGACCATCGTATAGTGGACGAAGCCATGAAGCAGGTGGATGTAAGTGACCTCGCCGACTCGTTCTACAACGACCACTCCGACGGCGAAAAACAGCGCATTCTCATTGCCAAGGCGCTTGCCCAGCAGACACCCGTCATCCTGCTGGACGAACCGACAGCTCATCTCGATCTGCCCTCACGCATCAAAACGCTCAATCTGCTGCGCACCATCGCCCACGAACAGGGTAAGACCATCCTCATCTCTACCCACGAACTCGATCTCGCACTCCGAACGGCCGACAATGTGCTGCTCATGTTCCCCAAGAACAATGGAGCTCTGCTCGCCGCACCTGACGAACTCAGGCAGTCGGATGCGTTCCGACGTGCCTTTGGTATGGATATTCCGCTATCCGTAGTGTAACTTGATTTGCTAAAATATGTAAAAATTTTAATATCTTTCCCCCAAAATTTGCAAATCCGCAATAATTATTGTATCTTTGCATCGTTATAATCAAACGCCTATGTCAGTTATCATTCAACAGGTCAAATCCAAGTGGCAGTTATATCAGTTCGTCAAGTTCTACAACGACCTCTACAAGGACTGCAAGGAGTTCTGCCCGCGTCTTATCTTGGACGAGATGAACACCTTTAACCCTAAGAAGAACCCTTCATACGACGTCTGTGAGTCCGTTCAGTACCTTGCTTACCGCGACGGTAAGATTGTCGGCCGTGTGGCAGGCATCATCAATCGGGTAGCCAACGAGCAATGGGGAGTCAAGAAGGTGCGTTTCGGATGGATTGATTTCATTGATGACCTGGAGGTCAGCCGTGCTTTGCTTGACGCTGTGGTTGCCTGGGGTAAAAGCAAGGGGATGGAACAGCTCAACGGACCGGTAGGCTTCACCGACTGGGATTATGAGGGATTGCTCATCGAGGGCTTTGAGTACCTTGCGCCGATGGCGTCCCTGTACAACTACCCGTATTACGAAAAGCATATGGAGGCGTACGGGCTGACCAAGGAGAACGACTGGATAGAGCTCCAGATCACCGAACCGCAGGTCGAAACCCCCGAACGTGTACTGCGTATTGATAAACTGGTGCGCGAGCGCTATCATCTGCGTGTGGATAAGGTGCATTCTGCCAAGGAACTGGAGCGCAAATACGGCATGGAATATATGGATATGTTGGATGAGGCCTACCAGACGCTCTATAACTTCCAGCCCATGACACCGCGTCAGAAGGAGCATTACAAGAAGACCTATTTCCCGCTGCTGAACTTCGACTTTGTGACTATTGTGGTCAATGACAAGGACGAGATTGTTGGTATCGGTCTCGGCATGCCGGACATCTCCAAGGCCTTGCGTCGCTGCAAGGGACGTCTCTTCCCGTTCGGTTGGCTTCGTCTGTTGCGTGCGTTGCATGCCAAGCAGTTGGAGACTTTCGACCTGCTGCTTATAGGCGTACGCCCTGACTACCAGGGCTTGGGAGTCAATGCGGTTATTATCGCCGAGCAGCATCCGTACTACAGGAAGTATGGAATACAACGCGTTGAGACGACTTCTATTATGGAGACCAACACGCGTAACCTCGCTAACTTCATGATGTTCCCGCACAAGCAGCACAAACGCCGCCGAGCTTACGAAAAGAGCATCTAATACTCCAATCGTCAATTGTAAATTATTTTGACTTCCGTCGAACGATACGAAAAGGCCTTGGCTGTGCTTGACCAGTACATCCGCGACAATAACTTGCGCCACACATTGGAACGCGAGCAGTTGCTTAAGATCATCTCCGAACTCAACAAACCCATCTTTACCGTTCATGACCTCGATGCCAAGCGACGAGATGCACATATTTCCCTGCCAACCCTATATAATTCACTCGGATTATTCGTTTCGGCACGGATTTTGTACAAACTTGAAAGGACGCATGGCGTGACCCAGGAGCAGTACAAGTGGGCGCTCGATGCAAAGAACTCGATGCGAGTCATTTGTACGCGCTGCGGACGAGAGGCTGCGTTCAACGACAAAGCGCTACTGCAGATCGTTCACAACCGCAAGTACGCCAACTTCGTCCCCGCTCACTTCTCGCTGTATGTTTACGGCGTGTGCAAGACCTGCCGACGACTGCTCATACAGCGCAATAACTGACTACTGAATACTGATAACTGACTACTGAATACTGAACACTGATCACTTGATAGCTTAAAATGAACTTATACTGGGGCATATTTATCCTTACGATGCTGGCTAGCTGGCTGGTAAGTGCGCTGTTTAACAGCCGCATGAAGAAGTACAGCGCTATCCGCACCTCCATGACAGGACGCGAAGTCGCCGAGCGAATGCTCCGCGAAAACGGCATAACGGATGTCCAGGTCGTTTGTACCGGAGGAATACTCACTGATCATTATAATCCTGCCAACCACACTGTCAATCTCTCCAAAGAGGTATACGAAGGTGCCACTTTGGCTGCCATGGCTGTTGCTGCACATGAGTGCGGACACGCCGTGCAGCACGCTGTCGGATACGCACCGCTACGCATGCGCACCGCGCTTGTGCCGGTTGTTACCTTCTCTTCCAAGTGGATGATGTGGGTTATTCTGGCCGGCATGTTTGTGCTCCAGCAGTTCCCCCAACTCATGTTGTTCGGCATCGCCCTCTTCGCCATGACTACTCTCTTCTCGTTCATCACATTGCCGGTGGAGATCAATGCCTCCGTTCGCGCAATCAATTGGATGGAAGAGTCTATGCTTGTCACCCGTGAAGACCTGCCCAAGGCATCTGCCGCACTGCGCGCTGCAGCCTACACCTATGTTGTTGCTGCGCTCTCGTCACTTGCCTCCCTGTTATATTATATTGCGATCTACTCCGGTAGCCGCAGATAAATTGAACATTGAAAGTATTTGACCATTGAAATACCCCGAAAAAGAACCTGTCAAGGTTGTTTTTCGGAGAGCCGAGGCACGCGTCGCCTTTATGCCGCAGAGCGGCATCCGATGCGACCGCGTTGCCGACGGCGAAGGCCCCGTAGCTCAATTGAATAGAGTGTCAGATTCCGGTTCTGAAGGTTCTGGGTTTGAGCCCCAGCGGGGTCACAGGGCGACGCAAGTCGCCCAAAATAGTGAAATGAAGCGAGTATTAGGATTTCTAACTGATCTGGCGCAGAACAACAACCGCGAGTGGTTCACCGCCAACAAAGAGCGCTACCAACAGGCACTCGCTATCTTCACGCAACTCTCCGAGCAGTTTATCGCAGGCTTGCAGCAGTTCGACGACACGATGCCAGGCATCACGCCCAAGGACTGCATGTGGCGCATCTACCGCGACACGCGTTTCAGCAAGGACAAGACGCCGTACAAGGACCATTTCGGTGTCTATCCCTGTGCAGGACAGCCGGGCAGGCCGCAGACCATGGGCAAGAAGTCCGACCGTGCAGGTTACTACTTGCACATACAGCCCGGCCAGTGTATGTTTGCTGCCGGAATGTGGTGCCCGAACACCGACTTGACGAACGCTGTCCGCCGCGAACTGCAGGCTAACTACGAGGAGATGGAGGAGATAATGGCTGCGGCTCCGTTCCAACGCTATTTCGGTGACTTTGATCAGACCTGCATGCTCAAGCGTGTGCCGGCTGGTTATGACGCCGATTTCCCACACCCCGACTGGCTGCGGCAGAAGTGGTTTATCATTTCCACGCCGTTTACGGATAAAGAGGTTTGTGCACCCGACTTCCTCGACCATCTGCTGGATGTCGCCCGTGCCGCCAAACCGATGAACGATTTCCTCAACTATACCTTTGAGGAATACGGCGAGTTCCCCGACCGCCGATAACTGATCATAGAAATAATCAGCCCTTGATGGCTGGGGTCCCCAAGACAAGCTAAC
>CAMIZG010000076.1 GCA_946403215.1 uncultured Bacteroidales bacterium
AATGCGGCAGGCTGCGACAGCGTGGCTACACTCCACCTGACCATCACAGATCCCATTGGCACAAGTCTGCCCAGCACACCGGCAGAGCAGGTGGCTGCTGAGAAGATCATACGTGACGGAAAGCTCTATATCCGCCGCAGGGATAACATATACGCTATTACCGGTGAAAAAATGGAATAACAAATAATATTAACAACATAAAACTAATAACATCATGGAAAAACCTTATGTTCTTGGAATCGACATGGGTGGTACCGGCACGAAGTTTGGTATTGTTGACGCCCGTGGTAATGTACTTCAGTCATCGGCTATCAAGACTCCTGACTATCCTGACATCAACGACTATTGCGACGTGCTCTGCGCCGAGATGAAGAAGATCGCGGATGCGTTCGGCGGCATGCAGAACGTGCGCGGTGTAGGTGCAGGCACACCTAACGGCAACTATTACACCGGCTGCATCGAGAATGCGCCCAACTTGCCGTGGAAAGGCGTTGTGCCGTTTGCCAAACTGATTCAGGAGCGCATGGGCGTTCCCTGCCGCATCACCAACGATGCCAATGCTGCAGCTATGGGTGAGATGACCTATGGTGCTGCACGCGGCATGAAGAACTTTATCGAAATAACGCTCGGCACGGGTGTAGGCTCGGGCATTGTGATTGACGGTAAAGTTGTTTACGGTCACGACGGATTCGCCGGTGAGCTTGGTCACACGAAGATTGTTCATGGACCGGAAGGCCGTCAGTGCGGTTGCGGTCAGCGCGGTTGCATTGAGGCGTACGCATCGGCTACCGGTGTCGCTCGTTCCGCCAAGGAGATTATCGAGAATTCTACCAAAGAGACCAGCCTGCGCAAACTGGAAACCATCACCTCCTACGACGTATTCAAAGCAGCCGAGGCTGGTGATGAGATCGCCAAGGAGATCTTCGACTTCACGGGCGAGATGCTTGGTAAGAAGCTGGCTGACTTCGTTGCTTTCTCCGCACCCGAGGCAATCATCCTGTTCGGCGGCTTGACCAAGTCCGGACACTGGATTATGGATCCGATTGAGAAGGCGCTGAACGACAATGTGATGCCGCTTTGGAAGAACAAAGTCAAACTGCTCGTATCCACACTGAAGGACTCCGATGCAGCTATTCTTGGTGCCAGCTCACTGGCATGGGATGTTGAGGCACAGGCTCCGATGAAATCGTGATCTGGCTGACTCTGTTTACTATCTATGCGCTAATGATAGGATTACTCTATCAGTTCCCGACATGGATGCAACGCTTGTATCGTGGTGTCACCTGGCGACGGGTGACACCCGACAAGCGTGTGTATCTCACTTTCGACGACGGACCTATTCCCGAAGTCACTCCGGCTGTACTGGATGTGCTGGCCAAATATAAGGTCAAAGCCACTTTCTTCGTCGTGGGCGACAATATAAATAAGTATCCGCACGTATATGCGCGCGTAGTGGATGAGGGGCATCGTGTAGGCAACCACACCTATCATCACGTCAAGGGCACCAAGTGTTCCTTAGAGGAGTATTTGCGCGAGGTAGATGCTTGTGCCGACATGTTAGGGCAGGGGAGAAGTAACTTGTTCCGACCACCGTATGGCAAGATGAGACCTGCACAGAAACGTGCAATCCTTGAGCGTGGCTACGAAATCATCCTGTGGGATGTACTCACGCATGATTATAATCCTCGTTACACGCCCGAACGGATGCTGAAGATTGTGCAGAAATATACCCGTAACGGCAGTATAATCAACTTCCACGACTCCATCAAATCCGGTGCTCGGACAATCGAAGTCTTGCCCCAAGTCATCGAATGGCTGCAACAAGAAGGCTACATCATTGATCTGTTGTAGGCAAAATAATAATTATTGTTGAGGAAGAATTTCGACAAGATATTTCTCGTTTGCGGATTGCTGGTGCAGGTCTTGGTATATTGGCTGGCACCTACTCATCCTTTATCCCTCATCAGCGGACTATTAGGCATCACTTCCGTTATCCTTTGTTCGCAAGGTAACATCTGGACATTTGCTTTCGGTTTCGGTCAAATCCTGACATATAGTGGCCTGTGTTATATGGAGCGGTTCTATGCCGGACTGGCAATGAACGCGTTCTATTTCCTCTCACAGATTTATGGCATCTATGCCTGGCGCAGACGGCAGATAAGTGACTCTGCTGTCATTTCCCCTCGTTCACTTGCGCCCAAGCCGCTTGCCTTGCTGTGCATCGTCATAGCCGTAGTGGCAGTGGCTGTAGGTTGGTTGCTGCGTAATTATACTGATGATAGCCAGCCTTATTTGGATGCATTGACTACAGTTGTTTCTATCGCAGCACAGATCATGCTCGTTATGGCTATACGCCAACAGTGGTGGCTCTGGCTGTTGGTGGATGTAATATATGTGGTCATGTGGTTCATTGCCGGCAACTGGAGCATGGTGGCACAATACGGTTTCTGGTGTATCAATTGCGTGTACGGACTGTTGCGCTGGCAGGAGCTGGAAACAAGAAACGGGCAATAATAACCCGAATCTATTCTAAACAAAAAGAGGCATCTCACGATGACTCTTTTTTTCAGGTATTAGTCTTTAAGGTATTAAAGATTGGTATTTGTCTTTCGTATGCAAAGGTACGACTTTTTTTTCAATTATGCAATAGCTAAAATATGTTTTACAGCATAAAATATTGGGTGCCAATTGCAAAATATATGTTACAACTAACAGCAGACTGCTATTTCCGCTCCAGTTCGATGACTTCAAGGTTGTCAATTGCCCTTCCGTCAATCGTGAAACGGAGCAGGGTTTGTACGGTTTGCCAACCACTCTTGCCTGCTGCTCCGGGGTTCAACGTCAGGAACTGATAGTGGTGGTCGAATTGTACCTTTAGTATATGGCTGTGTCCGCATACAAACAGATCAATGCAGTCGTGCGGGTAGCTGTTCTGGGGATCTGGCATATGCCGTGCTATAGCTAACTTGGCTTTTAGGCTTTTCTCGAACCAAGGTATAAGCCACGGGTTGTACTTACCCGGATAGCCGCCAATGTGTGTCATCAGCACGTTTACCTCTTCCACTCGAAACCTGTAGAACTCCGACAGGCTGTAACGCACCTCCCCACCGTCAATATTGCCGAACACGGCACGTGTGGGCTTGAACTCTCTTAACGCGCGTAGCACTTCTGCCGAGCCGATATCACCTGCATGCCAAATTTCATCGCAGCAGTCAAAATGCTCGAACACGCGTTTGTCCAGCAAACCATGCGTATCACTTATCAGACCTATCTTTGTCATAGCCTCGTCAGGTGACGAATGAGAGGAATTGTCAGCACAACGCTAACCACAGCCATAGCGGCAAAGAAGAATACATCTTTGGCATCAATCACGCCGCGCGCCAGGCTCTGGAAGTGCTCCTGCATCAGTAGCCAGTACAGCGCGAAGCATAGTACTGCACCCAAGATGAATGCCACGATCTGGTTAGTCGTACTTGCTGCGCACAACAGGCTCACGCCTAACATAGCCGCCGCCAGCAGCAGCAATCCTACCATCGAGCCGGCAAATGCACCTGTATCCACATTGCCCACCGGCTCAGCGATGGCATATACCACAAACAGATGCACCACGCAAGGTAGCAAGGCTATTACCATAACAGTTAGGCTTGCCAGATACTTCGCCCACACGATGTGCCCGATAGTTGTTGGCAGCGAGCGCAGCACATCCCAGGTGCCGCTCTGACGCTCCTCGGCAAAGAGGCGCATCGTCAGAGCAGGGCACACCAGAATGAGCAGCCATGGAGCGATAGCAAACAAACCGTCCACATTCGCGTATCCAGCATCAATGATGTTCCACTCACCGGGTATAACCCACAAGAACAAACTGATGCCTAATACGAACAACCCGATCACGATATACGCTATCGGCGTGGAGAAGTAATATGCTAATTCCTTACGATACATTAGTGCTTAACTTCCATATTCGGATTCACCGGAGTCTTCGGGAAGAATATCCAGAACAGTACTGCTACTACCAGAGCGTAAGCGGCAAAGATGTACCAGAACGTCTGCCAGCCTACCCACTGCTGGATCGCGGCGTCGTGGATGGATTGCAGCATTTGTACGTCAATGATCTGATCCCACGCAATCTTGCCTGCTGCATCGCGAACAATACCCAGCGCATTGAAGTCAATCACCGGCACTACTTTGTTGAATACAGCCTGTGCACTCAGCGTACCGATAGTAGCGCCAAAGCCGTTGGTCATCATCATAAACAGTCCCTGGGCACTTGAACGCATCGATACATCTGTCTCCTGGTCAACGTACAATGCACCCGATATGTTGAAGAAGTCGAACGCAAAGCCGTAAACAATACAACTGAGCACGAACAGCCAAACGCCTGTACCGGGGTTACCCATGCCGAAGAATGCAAAGCGGAACACCCAGGCAAACATAGCCATCAACATAACGTTCTTAATACCAAAGCGCTTGAGGAAGAACGGGATTGCCAGGATACATAGCGCCTCGCAGATCTGACTTATACTAATCAATATATTCGAGTACTGCACGCCAAACGAGTTACTCCAGTCGCGGAAGAACTCAAAGCTGCCTAAGAACGGGTTAGCATAGCCATTCGTAATCTGCAGACTGAAGCCGAGTAGCATAGAGAAGATGAAGAACAGCGCCATCTTCTTTTGCTTGAACAGGGCGAACGCTTTCAGACCGAGTGCATCCACCAGCGACTCGTTGCCGGCACTTGGCTTCAACTCGCACTTCGGCAGAGTGAGTGCATATACAGCCATCACCAGGCTCAATCCACCGGACAGCAGGAACTGATTAGGCGTGGCCTCCCAGTGCAGCAGACTGACGCACCACATTGAAGCGATGAAGCCAACCGTACCGAACACGCGGATAGGCGGAAAGTCCTTCACTGTGTCCATGCCGTTCTTAATCAGGGCGTTGAAGGCTACAGAGTTCGTCAGAGCGATGGTCGGCATGAAGAATGCTACGCTGATCGTGTACAGTGTGAACAGCGTACCGAACTGCACAGCGTCACCCGCACCAATGGCGTACCATCCGGCAGCAATCATGAACGCGCCTGCCAGCAGGTGGCACAGGCTCTGCAGTTTCTGTGCCTCAATCCAGCGGTCAGCTACGATACCCATCAATGTTGGCATAAGCAGGCTGACGATACCTTGAATAGAGTAGAACCAGCCGATGTGTGAAGCCAAACCTACGTTGGCCAGATAGCGTCCCATTGCCGTCAGGTAAGCGCCCCACACGGCAAACTCCAGGAAGTTAAAGATGATCAGTTGAATTTTTGTTTTCATAATATTAAATGTTATTCGTTATTTGTTCTATCGGAGTCCCCGGCACAAACTCACGTAGTGTTTGTGGTGGGGAGAGCCAAAGCATGGGTCGCTGTTATGTCGCATAGCGGCATTCGGTGCGACCGCATTGCCGAAGGCGATTACATTTCCCAACGCTCCAGCGATTGTGTCAGCTCGTCGAAGCACTTGGCTTTCGATTTCTCGCGCACCTCACTAATCTGACGGTTCACAGCCTCATCGTAGGTCTCGGCCTCCACATTACGGATCACGCCCAGTGCTACGGGCAGTTCGCTTGTAGTCTCTATGGTGGTGTCCGTGAATCGCTCCTGTCCCATCAACGCCAGCAGTCTATGAAGCGTGGGGTCTTGTAGTGTAGCGTCGTGAACCAATACGCGCTCATCATCAGCCGGCACTACAATGATCTTCGGGATGAACGTCTTGGGATCTATCTCGATAGCCAGACCTTTGTCCTTGTTGGCGCCGAAAATCATCTTCTCGCCATGCTTCAGAATGATTGAGTGCTCGGCGCGTTGTTCACGGTTGGCTATCCACTCGTGGGTGCCGTTGTTGAATATCACGCAGTTAACCAGACACTCAATCACCGACGCGCCCATGTGCGCGTGCGCCTGTACCATACAATCGATGGTGGTAGGCATATCGACATCCAGTGTCCTGGCGAAGAACGTGCCGCGTGCGCCCAGTACCAGCTCAGCCGGGATGAACGGACGCTCCACCGTGCCGAATGGCGACGATTTGCTCACAAAGCCTTTCGGTGAAGTAGGGGAGTACTGACCTTTGGTCAGACCGTAGATGCGGTTGTTGAACATGCAGATGTTCAGGTCAACGTTCCTACGTATCTCGTGGATAAAGTGGTTGCCGCCGATAGCCAGGCAGTCACCGTCGCCGGACATCTGCCACACGCTCAGTTCCGGGTGCGAGGTCTTTACACCTGTTGCCACTGCGCCACCGCGACCATGAATGGTGTTAAATCCATATGTGTTCAGGTAGTGCGGCATACGGCTTGAGCAACCGATACCCGAGATCACGGCAATCTGGTGCGGCGGAACGCCTGTCTGTGCCATCGCTTTCTGCAGGGCGGCACAGATAGCGTGGTCGCCGCAACCCGGGCAGAAACGTACATATTGATCGGATTTATAATCTTGTGC
>CAMIZG010000077.1 GCA_946403215.1 uncultured Bacteroidales bacterium
TCTCAAAAGCGAATGCAAAAGTACAGCTTTTTTTTCATATATGCAAATATTTTAGTAAAAAAGAGCTGTTTTTTGTTGATTTTTGCCAATTTGTGCTATGCAAACGTTGCAAACGAGGTGAACAATTGAGTGCGAAAGACATGGAAGGGACAGAAATTAAACACAAAAAAACAGGAACTCGGAATGAGTTCCTGTTGATGCGTTACTAAAGTAGGAGAAGCTTAAAGCTCGTCGTTGACGTGCAGTTGCTGAACGTACTTAGCATGAGCCATCTTGACACGTTTGATTTGGCTCGGGGCCTCGAATTGCTGGCGACGACGCAGCTCCTTGATGACGCCGGTCTTATCGAATTTACGTTTGAATTTCTTAATCGCGCGCTCGATGTTCTCGCCTTCCTTAACAGGTACGATGATCATTGCATTACACCTCCTTTCTCGCGTTCGCCTCACGTTCGGCAAAAGTTGCTTACAGATGCCACTTTGTGGCATAGAGCGCAACTTTGCCTCCGCTCTCCCCACAAATTAAAATTTGCGGGGGCCCCGGATGGGCTGTAGGCTTTTTTAATGGTAGTTATTTGATCAGCCAAATTGGCTGATACGGTTACTATTTTACAAATTGGGCTGCAAAGATACAAAATGTTTCTGATATTTGCAAATCTTTTTTGAAAAAAATGCAGTTTTTCCGATTAATCTTTGCTGATTTCGCTATCTACGCTTGCCTTTTCGGGTTTGGCTTGGGCTTTCAGAGCATCCTCATCGACAATCCGTCCGGCAGCAAAGGTGAGTTTGCGTCCCGGGTACTGCTCGGGCCAGATAATGTTGTGGGTGGACATAACGATGGTTATACCAGCTTTGGAAATGCTATAGAGCAGATCCATGATTTCCTTGCCGGTCTCGTGGTCAAGATTACCCGTAGGCTCGTCAGCGAGGATGAGTGAGGGCATATTCAGCAGTGCACGTGCAATAACAACACGCTGCTGCTCGCCTCCGGAGAGTTGGTAAGGCATCTTATATGCCTTATTGGCCATACCTACTTGGTCGAGCACATCCATGACGTGGGACTTCATGGCATTCTTGTCGCGCCATCCTGTTGCACGCAACACAAACAGCAGGTTCTCCTCCACATTGCGGTCGGTGAGCAGTTGGAAATCCTGGAACACGACGCCAAGTTTACGGCGGAGGTAAGGCACCTGTTTGCGACGCAGGGTAGCCAGGTTGTAGTCGAGTATCTGTGCTTCGCCGGAAGCGATGGGCAGTTCGCCATACATCGTCTTCATGAGCGAGGACTTACCCGAACCAACTCGTCCGAGCAGATAGACGAACTCTCCTTCGCCAATCTCGAGATTAACATCGTGCAGTACGATCTGTTCCGCCTGGTTAACGGAGACATTATGGTAGCGGATAATCTTACTCATGGTCCAACTCGTTGATTTTGTTCTCAATGTCTGCTGCCTGCTTCTTCAGTTCGTCAATCTTCTTCTGTAAGCCGGCAACAAGTGCGTTACCGCTTTTGGACGTGAAGAACAGGATATTGTTCTCAGCAGTGCGTATCTCAGCCTGCAGTGCCTCATACATACGGATCAGTCGGTTGCGGTCGGTCATGTTCTCCAGGCCTTTGTGCCACTTCTCTGATGCTTTTTCACGGCGCTGCTTGAATGCTTCGCGTTCCTGCTTGGAAGCCTCTCGCTTGGCCTCGAAGAAGGCGTCGCAGGCTGCAGTGAACTGCTTCCAGATATCGTCGGAGTACTTACGTGCAACGGGACCAATTTTCTTCCACTCGTTCTGCAGCTCAACAAACTGCTGCGTAGCCTCCTGCCACTGCTGACTGGATTTGAGCTCTTCGGCCTTAGCAAGGAGTTCGCGCTTGAGACGCAGGTTCTCGGAGAACATGTCGCGTGTGGACTTGTAGAATCCGGCTTTGGCTTTGAAGAACTGCTCGCAGAGTGCACGGTACTCATCGTAAATGGACTGGTTGAACTTCTTGGGTGCAAAGCCGATGGTTCGCCACTCCTGCTGAATAGCCTGTACGCGCTCGGAAGCCTCATCCCACGCCTTATTGGACTTGAGTTTGGCCAGGTCGATCTCTTTGAGTCGGTCGATAAGTGCCTGCTTCTTCCCAAGGTTCTCCTCCTCACGCTGATGGAGTGCATCGAAGTACGCCTGGTGCTTCTTGTTGATAACAGTGGATGCTGCCTTGAAGCGCTCCCAGAGAGCCTCACGTTGCTCGCGAGCCACAGGACCTATCTCTGCCCACTCGTTGTGCAGTTGCTGCAGCTGGCGATTGGCTTCAACGATGTTGTTGTTCACACTCAGCGCCTCAGCTTTCTCACAGAGAGCAGTCTTGAGTTCGAAGTTACGCTTGAAGTCAAGGTCGCGGAGTTCGATATTGATCTTCACCAAGTCGTAGAACTGCTCCTGATAGAGGTTGTACTGGCGCCAGAGTTCCTGCACCCTGGGTGCGGGCACCTGACCGATGGTTTTCCACTCGGCTTGCAGGTCGCGCATCTTCTGAAGATCGCCCATCACATCGGCAGTCTCGGGGTTAGCAAGTTCCTTCATCTGAGCGATGATGTTCTCCTTGCGCAGCAGGTTCTGCTCGAGTTCAGCGGTCTGTTGCTTGAGCAATTCGTCACGACGCTGCTTGTAGTCACTAAGCAGTTGGCGGAAGGTCTGTTCGACTTCATCGGCCGCGGCCTCAAATGTTTCGCCAGCCTCCTCAGCTGCCTTGCGGAGAGTTTCCTGTTCCTGGTGTACAACGCGATAGAAGTGATTCTTCAGATCATTGACTTGGTCTTTGATAGCCGTTACGTCAGCCTCGCTGAGCAGAGTGCGCAGTTGTTCTACGATAGATAGTTTTTCGTTTTCCATATAAGGTGTATTGTATAGGCGGCCTTTGGCTATCGGCCATTGGCCATTAGTATTTGCAATTATTTAGCGTAGGAGATGGCACGCGTCTCACGGATGACAGTAATCTTTACCTGTCCCGGATAGGTCATTTCGTCCTGAATCTTCTTAGCTATATCGTAAGAGAGCAGCTCGGTGTCCTTGTCGCTGATCTTGTCAGCACCGACGATCACGCGCAGTTCACGTCCAGCCTGCAAGGCGTAGGTCTTGATCACGCCCGGATAGTTCATTGCGATGTTCTCAAGGTCATTGAGTCGCTTGATATAGGTCTCCACAATCTCGCGACGCGCGCCCGGACGCGCACCTGATATAGCATCACACGCCTGCACGATAGGTGCAATGAGTGTATCCATCTCTATCTCATCGTGGTGAGCGCCGACAGCGTTACATATCTCAGGTTTCTCGCCGTACTTCTCGCAGAGCTTCATGCCTACTTCGGCGTGCGGCAGTTCATAATCCTCGTCAGCCACCTTGCCTATATCGTGGAGCAGTCCGGCACGGCGTGCCGCCTTCGGGTTGAGTCCGAGTTCGGATGCCATAGTCGCGCACAGGTTAGCTGTCTCACGCGAGTGCTGCAGCAGGTTCTGTCCATAGGAGGAGCGGTACTTCATCTTCCCCACGAGCCGGATGAGTTCGGGATGCAGGCCATGGATACCCAGGTCGATGGTGGTGCGCTTACCTATCTCGACGATCTCTTCCTCGATCTGCTCCGTTACTTTGGCCACCACCTCTTCGATACGTGCGGGGTGGATTCGTCCGTCCTGCACGAGTTGATGCAGACTGAGTCGTGCTATCTCGCGGCGTACAGGGTCGAAGGCAGACAGAGTGATACATTCGGGGGTGTCATCGACAACGATCTCGACACCTGTAGCAGCCTCGAGTGCGCGGATATTACGTCCTTCACGTCCGATGATGCGGCCTTTAACCTCGTCATTCTCAATTCGATAGATGCTAACGGCGTTCTCGACTGTTGCCTCGGAAGCCACGCGTTGGATGGTTTTGATGATGACCTTCTTGGCCTCCATATTGGCATTGAGTCGTGCCTCGTCCATCGTCTCATTGATGAAGGACATTGCTTCGGTACGTGCTTCGGCCTTGAGACTCTCAACGAGTTGCTTCTTAGCCTCAGCGGCTGACAGGCCCGAGATTGCTTCCAGCTGTTGCTGCGCCTGCAGATGGAGTTTCTCGGTCTCGGTGATCTTATAGTCAATTGCCTGCTGTTGCTTCTCAATCTGCATGGTGCGGTTCTTGAGCTCGTTCTGCTGGCGTTGCAGTTCGCCTTGACGCTGGTTGATCTGCTGCTCGCGCTGTTGCAGACGTTGGTCGGCTTGTTGACGTTTTTGCTCTTGCTGACGAACCATATTTTCGTGTTCGGTCTTTAGAGCGATGAATTTCTCTTTTGCCTCGACGATCTTGTTCTTCTTAATGATTTCGGCTTCGGCGAGTGTTTTTTTGAATAGTCCGTTCTTAGCGAAACGGCATATAATGAAGCAGATGATTACTCCCAGGAGGAATGCACTTACTGCGATGATGAGTGTCGTAAATGAAGTCATAGCTGTGTAGTATTATCGGCGCTGTTGTTATCTGCCAGCGCATCGAGGATTGTTTTGTTGATGGCATTGATACGATTTACCACGGGCTCAATGTCGTATCGTGCATTTTCCCGCTGCAGGTTAACGGCTGCTTCGAGTGCCACGTATACCCATATTTGCTCCGCAGACTTATTCTTCATGCCCGAACTGTAGTACTGAAATCGCTGATTGAGGTGAGCAGCGGCGTCGCGGTAATATTTCTCCTCGTTCCAAGCGACAGGAAATCGCATCGTGTGGTCACCCAGTTGCAGGGTGATATTAATCGTGCTTGGAGTCTGCTCAGCCATAGTTGTTAGAGGTTATCAGCGTTTGAGCACATCAATTGTTCGGTCGATATCGGCGATAAGTGACCGGATGTGATTTTTTGCTTTTGTACGTTGTGGTGAATCCAGAGTTAGTGCATGGGCTATTTGCAAGTTTCTGAGGTCGGCTTGTACTTGCTTGACCTCGCTGCGCAGGTTGAAAAGTTCTTCATCTTTCTGCTGTAGCTGTTGCAGCAGGGCATCGTTGTCACGTCTCGCCTGCTCATAGGCCTCGACGAGACGTGACACGTTCTGCTCTATCTGTTGCAAATACTCCATGTAAATTAGAAGCTGTAGCCAATACCGAGGCCGAGTACGGACTTGAACTGTACGCGCTCCTTCATGTCACCGTTCTTGTCAGCAATGAGAACGCCAGGATAGTACTTAAGGCTGGTAGAGAGGGTTACATTCAGCACTTTGAGGAACTGATAAGAAACAGCCACATCCCAATCCACGTCGAAATGTCCAAACTGACGGTTGTTGTTCGAGTAGCGGAAGTACTTGTCAGCATCAGCCTGCGCGTCCCACGCACCTGCGCCATTCTTAGCATCGTAGAGTTCCTTCAGATCAAAGCCCTTGCCCTGATACGGAGAGAACAGAGCAAGTGTAGTGCTCAGGGTGAGGTTCTCATATTTGTAAGCGATAGCGCCCTTGAACGACAAACCCAACTCAGCACGGAAGTCACGAGGCATCTTGTCACCAGCCGCATAATTCACGCCATTAACGGTTACGTCCTCTTTGGCGTAGGTGTATGTGCCATAGCGCTGCTGGAGATCAGTACGGAAATCATAGCCCTCCGTACCTGCTTCGGCATTAATCTTTGCGTTGGTGGCATTGCTCACCCACGCGGTAGCAATACGTCCTGCAATCGGTGAGAGATAGATAGAGAAGTCTGCACCATTCACACTCTTCTTCCAGTCGATACCGACAGACAGATCGGTATAGGACGGAGCGAGCCACTTGGAGATTACTTGATCGTAGCTTCCGTCACCGGTGTAAGCGCGACCGAAAGCATACTGGCTCTGAAAACTTCCGAGTGCGGTCAGATACCACGTAGGAGCAAACTCCCAGCCGAACTTCGTAGCGAATTTGATATTGTCACTCGATTTCTGCAATTGGTCAAACTGCTGATCAATATAAGTCAATCCGAAATCAGTGTCGAAGTTGGTTTCCCAAGCAATAGCATCCTTGTGGTACAAGAGGTGGAGTTTGGCATAAGCCACGCCGTTGACGTTATTATTACCGCCGGCAGCCCAGTTCACCAGACCTGTAGCGGCAGCGTTCAGACCTACTACTCCGTCGAATTTCCAAGCCTTGTCGCCGGTGTCAGCAGTTTTGAGGTCGCCGGCAGCGTTCTGTGCGGCAGCTGCCTGACTTTCAACAGTTGCTTTGTCAACATCTTGTGCAAACATGCCTGCACTCAGCAGTACAGTTGCTACAATAGTAAAGATTTTTTTCATTGTGTAAGTTGTTTATTTATTGATTTGTTTTGTTGATTAGTATTGTGCGGCATCGTAGACTGCGTCAGCAGCCTCGGAGCCTGCGAGTTTCTCAATGATGCAGAATGCGAAATCGCTACTCAGTCCGGGACCTTTGGCGGTGATAATGTTCCTGGACTCTACCACCAAACCGCCTATATAGCTCTC
>CAMIZG010000078.1 GCA_946403215.1 uncultured Bacteroidales bacterium
TCGGCGCTACACTTTCCACTACTTCGCGGACGGCCTGGTGAAACTCCTTCTCGCCCGGGTTTTTCTTAATCAAATCGGCCATGAACTGGTCGATGTACTGTCGTGTTTGTTTGTCCATATTCTTGCGTTTATTATGATTTCTTCAGTTGCAATTTATTGTTCAGCAAACTTTGCCGTGGCAAAGTTACAAAAAATATTTGATTTATGCAAATAATTGTCAAAAAAAGACATAAGACTTGCAAATGTCGTTTTTTTTTCGTAACTTTGCATGCATTTTAAGGAAAAGTATTAGCCTAAGTATAGGCAACTGTGGATATTGATTTCGGAAATATAGTCAATGCCCGTGACTTGGGCGGACTGATTGGTCACGACGGTCGGGTAGTTCGTAGCCGGATGTTGCTCCGTACGGCTCACCTGCACGATGCCACCGATGAGGATGTTTATCGTCTGAAGGATGAGTATCGCCTGCGTCGTGTGTTTGATTTCCGTTCTTTGGGCGAGGCGGAGTTTCTGCCGGATAGGGAGATTGAGGGCGCAACGCATCACCTGTTGCCCACCATTGACCTGAGCGCAGAGCGTGTGACTGAGCAACCGATTCCCCAAGAGGCGTTCCTTGATCTGGAAAACCACATTGTCAACTTCTCGTTCTACCCCGAAGTGCAACAGATGGCGGCGAACATGTACCCCTCGCTCATCCGCAGCGAGTACTCGCAACTACAATACGCAGCGTTTCTGCGGCTGATTGTGGAGACGCCTGACGGCGGCGTGCTCTGGCATTGTTTCCAAGGCAAGGATCGTACCGGCTGGGGCGCAGCGTTCATCCTGTCAGCGCTGGGAGTGGATAGAGATGCTATCATCGAAGATTTTGACCGAAGCAACGACGCCTACCGCGAACTGGTTAATCGCCTGAACAGCGAGATCATTGCTCGCGGCGGCGGCGAGGCAGAGATGGATGTAGTGCAAGCCTTCATGGGTGTGAGCACAAAGAACTTCCGCCGCACCCTGGATCTGATAGACCGTGAGTTCGGCGGAATGAATGCTTACCTGCAGGAACAGTTGCTACTTTCGAGCGACGATATACGTCTGCTGCGGAAGAGGTATCTTATTTGATTTCGTTTGTTTGCTTACTTGACGCGGTCGATCTCCGGGTCAACAAGGATTCGTCCGCAGAACTCGCAGACGATGATTTTCTTGTGCATACGGATATCGAGCTGGCGCTGTGCAGGTATCTTGCTATGGCAGCCGCCGCATGAGTCGCGCTCAACGGTAACGACAGCCAAGCCGTTGCGTGCGTTCTTGCGGATGCGCTTGAAGGCGGTGAGCAGACGGTCATCAATCTGACGCTCCAGGTCGGTGGTCTTGAGGATGAGGGTCTCGGTCTGCTCCTTGGTCTCGGCCAGAATAGAGTCGAGGTCCTGACGCTTGTTGGTCAGATCAACAGTGCGCTCCTCGATGTCGGTGGTTGTTTTGGCCTTGTCGGCGTGCAGTTGCTCGAGAGCGGCTGTATGCTCGCGGATGCGCTTTTGGCAGAGTTCGATGTCCAGAGTCTGGTACTCAATCTCCTTCGACAGATTGTCGTACTCGCGGTTGTTGCGCACGTTGTCCTGCTGCTCTTTGTAGCGCGAGATAGATGCGTTGTCGTTCTCGATCTGTACGCGGCGATCGCTGATCTTGGTCTCAAGGTCTTTGATCTCATTCTCGATATTCGTGAGGCGGGTCTTCAGGCCTTCGACCTCATCGGACATATCTTTCACCTCCTGCGGCAGTTCGCCGGCCAGGGTACGCAACTCATCAATCTTGGAGTTGACACGCTGCAGTTCGTACAGCACTTTCAGTTTCTGCTCAATGGTGAGCTCTTTTTCTTCTTTTCTCATATTATTGTTGTTTTCATTATTGCGAGATTAAAATTTTAACGGGTGAGGCGTCGGTTTGTGCGATCTTAACATCAACCTTGCCTTGCAGCAGTTCGGCAAAGATATCGCGGGTGAAGTGCTCGGACGTCCAGTGGTCGATATCCACCGCCATGATCTGTCCGGCAGCGGCCTGCATGTCGTGGTACTTCATGTCCGCCGAGAGGTAGGTGTCAGCTCCGGCAGCGATGGCATCGGGGATGAACTCTGCGCCTGCTCCGCCGCACAGTGCAACGCGCCGGACAGTAGGACGGACAGGATTAGTGTAACGCACGTAGTTAGCGCCGAACACCTGTTGCACATGCTTGAGCCAACCCGACCAGAGCATAGGTTGCGGCAAGGTGCCTACCACGCCTAAGCCCACACGCGTATCGTCGGGTGACGGAACGAGGATGCGAATGTCTTGCAATCCTAACTGCTCCGCCATGCGACCGGACACACCGCGCAATGCTTTGTCCATGCTTGTATGCGACGAGTAGATGGCGATGTTGTGGCGTATAGCCTCAGCCACGCAGCGTTCCTGCGGCGTAGAACCGGTAATCTGCTTCAGGCCATGAAAAAGCAAAGGATGGTGTGACATGATCAAGTCACAACCTTCCTTTATCGCCTCGGCGACTACGGCTTCCGACACATCCACCGCAAGCAATACAGAGTGTATCTCCCTGCTGCTGTCGCCAACCTGCAACCCCGAATTATCCCACGCCTCTTGCTGTCTCCGTGGAGCTACAGATTCTATGATATCAATTATCTGTTTGAGTAACACTATCCTCTTTTCGTGCCAACGCCTGTCTTGACGGTACCGGCAGCGGACTTGCTGGTCTTGACGTTAGCCTTGACATTCACTTGCTTGTCGACTTTCTTCTCCTCTTTGGCAGCTACAGCTTCCTTGCCTTCCTCATCTTCCTGGAGTGTAAAGTCGGTGAAGCCTGCACCGATGAGCAGATTGTACCAAGCAATGAGTTTGCGGATATCCGATGGATAAACGCGGTCGCGGTCGAAGGTCGGCAGTACCTCGGCAAAGAAAGCGCGGAGCTGGTCGTTGTCAGCCTTCTTGGCATCGAGTTCGATAGCCTTGAACTGATACTTCTTTCCCACTGCGTTCAGCACCTCGCTGAGCGATACATCGTCACCGGTGGTGTACATCGACACCTCTGCCAGCGAAACAATCTTGTCGCGCGAATAGGTCGGCATACGCTTGCCGTCAACCAATGATTCAACGATGAGCATGTTCGTGCCACGGCTCAGGAGCTTGTACAATCCGGGCTTGCCGGTGATTGCAAGAATGTTCTTTAACATATATTTTGTCTGTTTACAATTGCGATTTTAGAAAGCATAAATCCCCTTTTTCGGAAATTCGGCACAAAGATAACAAATTATTTGCAAATTTGCAAATCTTTTTGTAACTTTGTACGCTTTTTCCAGAAAATTGCAAACTATGCATCTTAAGAGTGAGGTAAACATCAAGAATCGCCGTGCTACATTCGACTACGAAATCCTGGAACGCTACGTGGCAGGCATCCAACTTTTCGGCACGGAGATCAAGTCCATTCGCGAGTCCAAGGCGAGTCTGGCTGACTCGTATTGCCAGTTTGTGGGCAGCGAACTCTACGCCAAGCAGATGCATATTGCCCAGTACCAGTTTGGCAGTTACGCCAACCACGAGGTGTTACGCGACAGGAAACTGCTGATGAACAAGCGCGAACTGCGCAAACTGTCGAAGGCGGTCAAGGACACCGGCAAGACAATTATCCCGCTGCGTATGTTCATCAACGACAAGGGGCTTGCCAAACTCGAGATCGCCTTGTGCCAAGGCAAGCACTCTTACGACAAACGCCAGTCATTGCGCGAGGCAGATGACAAGCGTGAGATGAGTCGTGTACTGAAAGGGTAAAGCGCCGGCAGGTTGTTCCCAATTACATATTTCGCATGCAGGCGATGAGTGAGTCACGCCAGTGCGGAATGCTGATGCCGAAGGTCTGTTTGACCTTCGCTTTGTTTAGTACGGAGTAGTGCGGGCGGGGAGTGAGATACCGGTACTCCTCGCTCAAGATAGGACGCACACGGCAGTTGACCGGCTCGTCTTGCTTCAGGCCGTGGGCGATGAACATGTTATAGAGTTCATGGATAGCCAGGGTGAAGTCGAACCATGAGCACACACCTTCGTTCGTGTAGTGATAGATACCAGCGTGCCACTCGCCGGACTCGATGGCGGCAAAGACAGCGCGTGCGAGGTCAAGAGCGTAGGTCGGCGTGCCGATCTGGTCATAGACGACACCGATCTCCTCTTTTGTCCGGCCGAGACGAAGCATCGTCTTCACGAAGTTATTACCGAACTCGGAGTACAGCCAGGCCGTGCGGAAGATGATGGCGTCGGGCTGCACTGCAAGCAGGGCCTGTTCGCCGGCAAGCTTGGTGCGTCCGTACGCGGTACGCGGTGCTACTGGATCATCCTCGCGGCAAGGCAGGTGCTCATCGCCGGAGAAGACATAGTCGGTGCTCACATGGATAACACGTGCGCCGCTACGCCCAAGGTTAGCCACGGCATCAGCATTGATGCGCAGGGCAGTTGCTTCGTCCTGTTCGGCTTTATCCACGTTCGTATAGGCGGCACAGTTGACGATGAGGTCAATTCGTTGCTCGCGTACGAAGGCCGTGACGGCTTGCGCGTCGGTTATATCCAGCGGATGGATGGTCACGGGGCTATCCTCCGGCACGACAACGTCGCTGAAGATGTACGTGTGCTGCGGATGCTCATCCGAGAGGATGCGCATCTCGTTGCCTAACTGGCCATTGGCGCCGGTGATAAGAATGGTCATAAGGTGTAACCTAAATCTTTGAGTAAGGGGTGCTTGGTGTCTTTGTCCGAGAGGATGCGTTCGGCTTCGGGAATGCGCCAGTCAATGGCGAGGGCAGGGTCGGAGAGCAGTATGCCTCCGTCCGCCTCGGGGTGGTAGAACTCGTCACACTTGTAACTGAACAGCGCGTAGTCGCTCAGTACGCTGAAGCCGTGGGCAAATCCCTTGGGTATGTAGAACTGCCGATGGTTGTCGGCGGATAGTTCAACAGCTACATGTTGACCGAAGGTCGGACTATCTTTGCGCAAATCAACGGCTACGTCCAGCACGCTGCCTACGATGCAACTGACAAGCTTGGCTTGCGTGAAAGGCGGACGCTGGAAGTGCAGTCCGCGCACCACGCCATAAGTGGATGCCGACAAGTTGTCCTGCACAAAGCGCACATCGACACCCGCCTCGCGGTAACGCTGCTCGTTGTATGTCTCCTCAAAGAACCCGCGGGTGTCCGAAAACACCCGGGGTTCGATGATGATTAGTCCTTCTATATGTGTCTGTAGTACTTCCATCTTAAAGTTGCTCCACGACGTCAAATGCAACATCCATCATCTGGGTGAAGGTGTTCTGGCGCTGCTCGGCTGTGGTGGCCTCGCCGGTGAGGATGTGATCACTTACGGTGCAGATAACGAGTGCTTTCTTGCCTGCGCGAGCGGCGTTCATATAGAGTGACGGAGCTTCCATCTCGTCGGCCAGCACGCCCATCTTCGTCCAGTTGGCCTTACGCTCGTCCTCGCAGTAGAAGATGTCAGCGGAGAAGACGTTACCAACGTGGTACTTGTATCCGCGTTTCTCGGCAGCCTCAACAGCCTTGCGGCAGAGTTCGAAGTCGGCTATCGGAGCATAACGGCCGGGAAGGTTATACTGTGCATCCCAGTTGCTGTCGGTGCAGCTGCCTTGTGCGATAACGATGTCGCCCAGGTTAACGTACATCTGACGTGCGCCGCAGGAACCTACGCGGATGATGGTCTCTACATCGTAGAAGTTGAACAGTTCATAGGTGTAGATGCCGATCGACGGGATACCCATGCCGTGGCCCATCACCGTGATCTTCTTTCCTTTGTATGTGCCGGTAAAGGCGAGCATACCACGAACGTTATTCACTTGTACGGGGTTCTCCAGGAAGCGCTCTGCCATCAGCTTGGCGCGCAACGGGTCACCTGCCATAATCATTGTCTTTGCAATCTCGTCATACTTTGCCCCAATATGCGGGGTCGGGGTGTTTTCCTTTGCCATTTTAGT
>CAMIZG010000079.1 GCA_946403215.1 uncultured Bacteroidales bacterium
GCCTCGTCGCCGGAACAAATATACTTTGATGAAATCTGGTACGTTCCGTATGTGCCGAAGTTATTCAATTCAAAACCTTTCGCCCAACCATTGTTGCTGGCATGGTGGTTGATTACGATGTCCGCCAACACCTTCGTGCCATGACCGTGCAGTTTGCTGAGCAGTTCTTGGAGTTTGCTTTTGGTACCCCAGTCGCTATCCAGATTGGAATAACACTTGGTGTAATAACCTGTTCCGCCACCATTTCCCGAAGGCGGCATCCACACCACGTCGAAGTTTTCACCTATCTGATCCACAAAGTTGCTGAGCAGGTCAACATACTTTGTACGGGAAAATTCAGTCTTGGTATATGAGTCCCAATAGAACGCCTGCAGCATTACACCTTCGTACTCGGAAGGTACACCGGTCACGCCTATCTCACTGGGGTCAGGAGGTGTGCTGCCCTTGGAGCCTTGCAGACAGATCTTCGAGCCGTTGTAGGTGACGGTCAAGTCTTGTGCCTCATCAAGCATGAACTGGATATTATCCGAGCCGTAGCAGGAAATGTTCGAGCAGTCCTGCGAGAACTTGCTGATGCCATACCAGGTGCTTCCATTGGTGACTTTGAATTCATAACTGCCGATAGGCACTGCTTCAAACGTGATAGCCCACACACCATTTCCCTGGTCAATCATGGCACTGCCATTAACCACCCACGACTTACCGTCGCACCACGGGTTGCCTGACGTGCCGTTGCCCGCAACATAGTATGCCGCCATCAGGTGCATGGCGAACAGCATACCTACCAAAGAAAGAAATAGTTTACGCATAGTTGTTAGATTTATGTTGTTAATTATTCGTTTTCTATTTACTTTCAACCCTTAATTTCTCTTTCACTTTATGATAAAATATCCTTGAAGACCGCAAGTGACTACCGTAGTCACCGAAGTCGAAGGTCACATTCGGAAGTCCTTGCCAGCAGCGCTGCAGGTGTTCAGCGCAGCGGAAGGTGACGATTGGATCGCTGTATGAGTGGAACACATACACCTGAGCTTTCGGTCGCCACTCGGGGCAAATCACCTCCTGCCCCACCTCGCTACTATCCAGTGGGTAGTGCACCAGACTTGAGCGCAACAGTCCTTCGTACAGACGGCGCGTCTCAGGCTGCTTTTTGTCTCCGCCGTAAGACGTAAGCCATCTATCCACGCGGTGATTGAACATCTTGAAGTACAACTTCATTACTGACTGCTCTTTGCTGGCTATATAGTCATCGTAGCGATCATTCATGTACTCGGTCAGGAACATCTCTCGTTTCAGCCGGAGGTCATACGCCTCGCTCGTACCCATCACGAGCATTGGTATTACCATCGGCATGCCAACCTTATTCTGCCTTATGGCTTCGTCGTATGTGGTAGCCACGTCATAGGGACCTGAGCCAGCATAGCAACTCTTGACACATACGCGGTCGCTGTACTCCTCCAGCAGCTTGAGCGTCCACAACGCCGACGCGCCCCCTTGCGAGAAACCCACTATGATGATGGTGTCCTTCGGCAGCCGTACGCCCATGCTGTCCAATACGGGTGCGGAGGCAAAATACATATCAGCACAGTTGCGTGCCGTAAGATCGCCACGCAGGTACGGATGAACGCGGTCGCGCGTCACACCGTAGCCTATATAGTCGGGCATAATCAGCACATAATCATCGCGCAGGTACTTCGCCTCTACGGTGGTGGAAGTTGATGGTACCTCATCGTTCGCAGCGACCGTAAAGTGCGGCAGAAGAATGATGCCTTTCGGCTCATCAGGCACGCTAATCTTTCCCGACAGCGTCAAACTGTTACCATGCTGGTCCACCGAACCGTACAAGAGCACGTGTTCCCGCACATCAGCCGAGACAATTGACATTTGACAATTGACAACTGACAGCACTAGCGCTACTATGAACTTCTCAACTTTTAACAACACTCTACTCTAAACACTAAACTACTTCACTCCCGAGTGTCCGAATCCTCCTGCACCGCGTTCGGTCTCACTCAGTTCGGTCACCTCCACCAGTTCCGGTTGCTCATGGCGTGCAATCACCATCTGACATATGCGCTCGCCAGGCTCGATGGTCTGCGCTTCGCCGCTCAGGTTAATCAGTATGACGCCCACCTCGCCACGGTAGTCGGCGTCAACTGTACCCGGGGTGTTCAGTACGGTCAATCCGCGCTTGAGTGCCAGACCACTACGCGGACGAATCTGTGCCTCGTAGCCTGCCGGCAGCTCGATATATAGGCCGGTGGGAATCAACTTACGCTCCAGCGGTTGCAGAGTAATGGGGGCAGGTAGATGACAGCGGATATCTAAGCCGGCTGCCTGTGCGCTCTCGTAGCGAGGCAGAGGATTATTGCTCTTATTGATGATTCTCAGTTCCATAAGCTATAAATTTTTCTTTTCGGCTACAAAGGTACAAAAAAAAACTGAATTTTGCAAATTATTCATCCAAAATTTATCATTTTCCATTGTTCAAGGAACATTGGATAGCTCTTGTCGATGCATTCCTGATCATCCACCGGCCATCCGGCCACCATCAGTGCCATCGCCATCCGATGGTCGTGGCGGGTCTCGTGTCGCGCTACGGCTTCCAGTCGGTTGCTCTCCTTGTAGATGAGGCGATCAGTGCCCGTGGCGTGCAGGATGAGCCCCAACCGCTCGCAAGTCATGGCGATAGCCGGATAGAGGTCGGGATAGTGCATGAAATCAATATTCACGGCTGTTGATTGCTGCCTACCAATGGCTGTTGGCCAATGGCTAACGGCTGAAATCTGTGCTCCTTCTGCTGTGAAGGTAGTCTGCACGCCGAAATGTGCGGCATAGATATCCGCCACAACCCTGTCCCCTTGCAGGCTCTCGTCCGTCAGTCCCTCCAGCAGCAGTTCACCGCCATGCAGCGCCACATGCTCGTACCAGAACGCCGCACTGCTCCAGTCCTGCTCCAGCCGCACGTTCGGATAGGCCTGTACGACACGCCGCGTCATCGTGATATACGGCGACTCGTCTGCCTCGGCCGGCACATCCGCCCCGTGCATAATCATCGCCGATGTGGTCTGCGTGGTCGGTGCTCCGTCCCGCTCCATCAGCCGTGCATCGCCGGTGAGTTGTATCGGTTCGCCAGGATAGCACTGCGCCAGATGCACCTGCAGGAACCGCAGCGCTGTGCCGCAGTTCTTCAGGTAGAGCGTCAGCGGCTCACCATTCTTATGTTCGCGCAAGTGCATGAGCGCATCGCGCAATACGCGTACATCGTCAGGCATCTCCTCAGGGACCCGCATGAGCGGATCGCCGTGGATAGCCTGCAGCAGCAATATTCTGTTGGCTATCGATTTCGATATCGGCAGCTGAACTGTCAAAATTATGCTTGCAAAATAATCGTGCTCTTTAGGGCTAAGAATTGTCAATTATCTAATTAACATCGGGCAGCGGACTGTAGTTGCGGCTGTAGCGCAAGTGTTGCTCGGCGTAGCCCTCTGTGAAGTCGAGTTTCACGTTCGTTATCTCGCCCTCTGCGTTGCGCTCGACCTTATACACCGGATTAACGAATCCTTTGTACGGCGCAAGGTTCAACTTGGCATAGCGCTCCAGCACCTCTTGGTGCAAGTCGGGGTTGACCTTCACGGCATAGGTCTCAACCATCTGTTTGGCGGCAAGGTAGTCGCCCTCGGAGGTGATGCGTTGTATCTCTGCCAGCAGCTCGCCGTACAGGCGACGCAGACCCTCATAGTCATTCACGCGCAGGTAGTGCTTGCGCTCGCACGGGCCATCGTGATTGATGTTCCCCACCTGCTTAGCCACCTCAATGATCTCAACCTCGGGCTTCTCAGGGGTGACGTGAGCCAACACCCAGTTAGCTATGAGCTGACGGTTGCGCATGTGCGCCTCCTCCACATCCTTGCCTGGTTCGATGCGCACGAGCTGCGTCATTGCGCCGTTCATCATCTGCTGGTAGTAGCCTGCCTTGTACGCGTCCTTGTTCGGTAGCAAACCGAGCTCCACGAGCTTCGGGTCGGCCAGGTAGTACAAGCCGAACAGATCGGCGCGAGCCTCCTCGATGGTCGAGGCGTGCTCCTTGAGCGCATCCTTCGTCACACCGGGCATCAGCTTGCCGCTGCCGTGGCCTACGCACTCGTGCAGGTCGGTGTGCAGGTCGCCGCACTGAGCGCCGTACTTCGTGTAGATATCACGGATCTGGTCGTCTATCATGAACTCCTCGTTGAAGCCGTTACCCTTCGCCGCCTCGTTGTAGGCGTGCATCAGATTGTCGATGGTCACGGACTTCGAGCCGTACTCCTTGCGTATCCAGTTGGCGTTCGGCAGGTTGATGCCTATCGGCGTTGCGGGATAGCAGTCACCGGCAAGGATGGCCGCCGTGATAACCTTGGCGCTCACACCCTTCACCTCTTCCTTCTTGTACTTCGGGTCAGTCGTCGAGTGGTCCTCAAACCACTGTGCGTTGTCCGATATCAGCTGCGTACGCTTGGTGGCTGCCAGGTCCTTGAAGTTCACCATCGACTCCCATGTGCCCGTTATGCCCAGCGGGTCACTGTACGTCTCGGTGAAGCCGTTCACATAATCCACACGGCTGTCCAGGTCCTGCACCCACGCGATGCAGTACTCGTTGAACAGTTTGAGATCGCCCGTTTCGTTGAAGGCTATCATCTTCTCTATCACCTCGCGCTGCCGGTCGTTCTCGGCATAGTTCAGCGCCTCTTTCAGCCAGTACACCACTTTCTCCAGTGCCTCGCCGTACAGCCCGCCTACTTTGTACACGCGCTCAACAATCTTGCCGTCCGCATCTTTCGCCAGCTGGCTGTTCAGTCCTATCCACAGCGGCTCGGCCGAGTTGTCCTTATGCGCGGCGTACCACGCTTCCGCCTCGGCTTGGGTCACACCCTTGCCGTAGTAGTTGCCTGCCGAACCTGCCACCAGATCCACGCCGTCCTGTGCGGTCATGCGCTTGGGCATAACGGCGGGATCGAACATAACAGGCAGAATTGCCTCGTCGTACGTGACACCGGCTTTCTCGCACGCTGCCACGAACCACTCCTGACTGAACTCCGGCAGGAACTTGTCCTCGCTGTAGTGGTGGTGAATACCGTTGCTGAACCACACGCGTTTCAGGTAGCGCTCGAAGGCGGCATAATCCTCATTCGACTTGTCGAACGGATAGTTGAGGTACAACGCCTCCAGCGCACGACGGATACGCAAGTTGTAACGGCCGTTCTGGTCGAACAGGATATCCCGTCCCCACAACGCCGCCTCACTCAGGCAATACACCAGCTGCTTCTGCTGCAGACTCAGGCTGTCAAACTCCGGCACATCGTACCGCAGGATCTCAAGGTCATAGAACTTCTCCACGTTGTATTGGAATGCTTGTTGTTTTTTCTGGCATCCACATAGTACGCATGCTGCTGCCAGAATGATGGTTAGTGATTTTTTCATATCTATTGTATCTTATTGTCTCTTTCGCATGCAAAGGTAGTGATTTTTTTTCGAATTTGCAAGTTTTTTGCCTAAAAAGTGCAAAAATAATCATTC
>CAMIZG010000080.1 GCA_946403215.1 uncultured Bacteroidales bacterium
ACGGTCGGGAAGTTGCCGTCGATAACCATCTGCTCGGGCACAACGTGGATGTTCTGGAATCCCCAGCTGCGCAGGCACATCGGCACGATCTGACGGCCGGCACCGTGCATAGGCGTATAGACGATGTTCAGGTCCTTCTGGCGGAGGATAGAGTCCTGATCAATCATTACGGTCTTGACAGCCTGCATGAAGTCATAATCCATCTCGCCGCCGATGATCTCAATCAGGTCTTTGTTGGCCTCCCACTTGACGTCAGCAAGAGTCACCTTGTTCACCTCGTCAATGATTCCCTGATCGTGCGGCTGCAGTACTTGCGAGCCATCCTCCCAGTAAGCCTTGTAGCCGTTGTACTCCTTGGGGTTGTGCGATGCGGTAACGTTCACACCACCCTGGCACTTGAGGTGACGGATAGCGAACGAGCACTCCGGTGTCGGGCGCAGGCTCTCGAACAGATAAACCTTGATTCCGTTGGCAGAGAAGATGTTTGCCACGGTCTCGGCGAACAGACGTCCGTTGTTACGGCAGTCATGACCTACCACTACTGCTACGCGACCGTCTTGTACGTTCTTGAATCCACCTTCCTTCTGCACTTTGAGCATGTAATTCGCATAACCCTGTGTCGCCATAGCAACAATGTACTTGTTCATGCGGTTCGTACCCGGACCCATGATACCACGCAGACCGCCGGTACCGAACTCCAGAGTGCGATAGAAAGCATCAATGAGCTCAGTCTTGTCCTCAGCCTCCATCATTGCTTTCACTTGTGCGCGGGTCTCCGCGTCGAAGGGCTCACGGGTCCAAACCTCAGCCACTTCCATAACTTTCTTCAATTCTTCGTTCATGATACGTAAAGATTTAATTAGTTAATTATATTGTTTGCACTTATTATTCATTCAATCAGCCATGCGCGGCTGCTATACCCGACACGGCGCTCAACCGAGGCGGTCGGCAATCTTTCGTTGCAGTCGGTCCTCCACCTCCGGTTCGTTGAGGGTGGTGAGCACGTCGTGGAAGAACGCCGCCAGCAGCAACCGTCGAGCCTCTTCAGGCGCTATGCCGCGCTGCTGCATATAGAACAGTGCGCTCTCGTCAATCTGTCCGGTCGTGGCGCCATGCGAGCACTTGACATCGTCGGCATAGATCTCCAACTGCGGCTGGGTGTGCATGGTGGCTGTCGGCGAGAGCAGGACGTTGCGGTTGGTCTGCATGGCCTCGGTGTGCTGGGCGTGAGGTGCGACAATCAGTTCGCCAATGAACGCCCCTTGCGCCTCGTCGCGTACGGCGAACTTCAGCAGCTGGTTGGACTTGCCGTCGGGTACACTATGTTTTACGTGCGTGCGCACGCCAATGCGCTGCTTGCCGGTGAGGATGCCCAAGCCGTAAATATACGTCTCGGCATGCCCGCCAATCTGCTCGATGTCCAGCAGCACGTCGCCTGTGGTGCCGGCATCCGCCTCAAGACAGAACAGATGAACGGTCAGTACGCTGTCCGCCTCCTGCCTGATCCGCCACTGCGCGCTATCGTCCGCCACGTGCGTGATGATGAGGTGCTTCTTCTCGCCCTTATGTATTATAACGTCATTCACTTTTCCCTAATCCTGCATACCCGGTTTGTTCCAATTCAAGCGCCAGTTCCTTGCCGCCTGTGCGGACGATCTGTCCGTCGGCGAGGATGTGCACATAGTCGGGCACAATGTAATCGAGCAAGCGCTGGTAGTGGGTGATGACGATGGTGGCGTTGGTCTCGTTGTGCAGTTTGTTCACGCCTTCGGCCACGATGCGCAGGGCATCGATATCCAGGCCGGAGTCTGTCTCGTCCAGGATAGACAGGCAGGGCTCGAGCATAGCCATCTGGAAGATCTCGTTGCGTTTCTTCTCGCCGCCGGAGAAGCCTTCGTTGACGCTGCGTCCGGCGAGTTTGTTATCCAGCTCCACGAGCGCACGTTTGGCGCGCATGAGTTTGAGGAACTCGCCGGCATTGAGGGCAGGTTTGCCTTCGTGCTCACGCTTGGCGTTGACGGCGGCACGCATGAAGTTGGTCATGCTCACGCCGGGAATCTCCACCGGGTACTGGAACGAGAGGAACAGGCCCTCTCTGGCGCGTACCTCGGGTGCCATCCGGAGCAGGTTCTTGCCGCGGAAGATCACCTCTCCTTCGGTCACCGTGTAAGCGGGGTTACCCGCCAGCACGGCACTGAGCGTCGATTTGCCGGCACCGTTGGGCCCCATGATGGCGTGCGTCTCGCCTGCGCCGATGTGCAGGTTGATGCCTTTCAGTATTTCTTTGCCTGCGATAGTCGCATGCAGATTACGTATCTCTAACATTGTTGGCTTTTGGCTTTTGGCCGTTGGCTTTTGGCTGCCAATGGCTAATGGCTAATGGCTAATAGCCACCTATTACTTGCATAATTACTCGCCCCACCTCCTGCAAGGTGTTAGGCGATATATTGCTCATATCGTCATTCCGGGTGTGCCACCACCAGGCAAAGCCTGTTTCGGAGTTCGGCTGGTAGTGGATGATATCCACGCACGGGATATTGGCTATCGTATTGACGTAGTAGTGGTCGTCGGTTATGGGGTATGCCTTGCTGCTGACGAAGCGATGGCTGTATCCGAGTTGCTCGGCCGCACGCCATATGCGCTCCACATACTTGCCGGCGTACTGCTCGCTGTAATACTCCCGTGGGAACGAGGCGTTCGGGTCGCCGACCATGTCCAGGAGTATGCCATAGGCATACTTGGCCGTTGGCTGTTGGCTCTTGGCCGTTAGTCTGGCCCAGAGTTGGGCGCCAAGGCACCATGTGTGTGTGCGTTCATGTCCGGTGTAGAACGTGGGTGTACCCATATCCTCGCAGTCGAACAGGACTATCTCGACGGGTTGCTTGCGCAGCTTGAGTAGCGGCCATTGGCGGGCGACCTCGATGAGTACGCCCACCCCGCTTGCGCCATCGTTGGCACCGGGGATAGGGTTCATCCGCTGGTCGTAGTCCTCCTCCTGATCCGCCCACGGGCGGCTGTCGTAATGCGCGCAGAGCAGGATAGCGGGACGTTCAGTATAGCCGGAGTCCGCCTCCAGACGGGCGCAGATGTTCGCTACGCGCTGCAGTTGGCCATCAAATCGCTGCATCTCGCCTGTCTGAATCTCCACCATTGCTCCCAGTCGCTGCAGCGTGCCGCCGATGTACTGCACGCAGTCATGGTGGGCATCGGTACCGGGCACACGCGGCCCGCAAGCCACCTGTCCGGCCACGTAGGCATAGGCACTGTCGCCGCTGAACGCCACCTCTGGCACCACGTTCGCCGATGCCTGTTTCTTGGGCGCAGCCGCACACCCCGCCAGCAGCAGGACGAAAAGCAAATATGTGAGTCTGTTTGTCATAACTAGTGAACATGGGCTCCCCAGTGCCCCGGAATCCTACATATTCTGTTCACTGATGCTCCTGTGGTTCTGTATTGCGCAGATCGTTTTGGCGATGGGCAGAGCCATGCTAACCACCTTCACCTTCGGGCAGCGGGATGCATCGAACGGGATTGAATCGGTTATTACCACCTCATCCAGTTCGCTGTCCATGACCCTCTGGCAGGCTTCGCCTGACAGCACGCCATGCGTCGTAACGGCTCTCACGCTTCGTGCTCCGGCCTCCTTCATCACCTTGGCGGCTTTGCACAGCGTACCTGCAGTATCCACTATATCATCGAGGATCACGACATCCTTGCCGGCCACGTCTCCCAGCACGCGCATCTCACCGATCTGGTTCGCCAGCGGACGGTGCTTGTAGCAGATCACCATTGGCACCTCGACGCCTGTCTGTGCATGCAGCTTCTTGCAGAACGTAGCGGCACGCTTTGAGCCGCCCACATCGGGCGAAGCGATGATCAGGTTCTCCAGCCCCAGGCTCTCCACGTACGGTGCCAGCACATTGCTGCCGTAGAGGTGGTCAACCGGTATGTCGAAGAATCCTTGAATCTGCTCGGCATGCAGGTCAATCACTACCACTCTGTCAGCGCCGGCTGTCTCGAGGAGGTTAGCCACCAGCTTGGCGCCTATACTAACGCGGGGCTTGTCCTTCCTGTCCTGGCGGGCCCATCCGAAGTACGGGATGACGGCGATGACCTTGTATGCACTGGCTCTCTTGGCGGCATCGATCATCAGCAGCAGCTCCATCAGGTTGTCGGCTGAGGGGTTGGTGGACTGAATCAGATACACCGACTGTCCGCGCACCGAGTCCTCGAACGACGCGGCGTACTCGCCATCGGAGAAACGCTCGATCTTAACGTGCCCTAACTGGCAGTTGAGATGTTCGCACACGCGCAGCGCGATAGCCTGCCCTTGGCTACCAGCAAAAACCTTGTAAGGATTTGACTCAATGAGCATAATAATGGGTATTTTGATTTGCGGCTACAAAGTTACGAAAATTTTTTGACATTTGCAAATATTTCCGCAAAAAAATTGTTAGCGTAACTGACTTTTGTACGCCGGCGCCCCATTTGAGAACAGTTATTCGTGCCGGCGCAATGCGACAAGTACCTCTTGTGGTGTATTGCAGTCAGTGATTTTGAGGAGATTACGGATAATTGCACGGCAATAGGCGTCGAAACGCATGTAACGCTTGAATGTCTGCTTGTGCGTGTCGAACGAGGCCAAGGGGTCAGGATGCGAGCCGCGTGTAGAGGGAAGCTGGTTGGTGAAACGCTGATTGAGATATGCGTATCCTTCATCAGTATTGAGAAGTGCCTGCGTCAGGAAAGCGGCTTTGCCCCATGATTTCTGGTTGGCGAGTTCGTCGCCTTCAGCGGGTTTGCGTTTCCAGTTGCGTGGATGAGTAACATCGAATGTCTCGGATTTAGCTTTACCAATAATTTTGCCTCTGGCATCGCGGAAAGTCTTTTTGCGGTGAATTCTTCTCGGTGAAGTTGCGCCATGAACTTCCTCCACCAAATCGTTGTACTTGACTATAGCCATAAGTCTATCATTTTTAGCGAGTTATACGGGTTGTTTTGGCTGTGAAAAGTTGAATCACATGTTAATCACGCGTTAATCACGTGTTAATAGCCTAATATCGTGCGCTTGCAATCCGCGTAAATACAGGGATTGTGCGGGGTGCGATGGCGGGAACCGTTCGCGAGTGCAAAGATACGAAAAAGTTTGGATAGTTGCAAATTTGGGGGAAAGAAAATGTTAGAAAAGTGGGATTTTTTGAGCAGAAATGATATTTGCCTATAATGGACGTTGCAAAAATTACTCCAAGTAGATGATCGGAGCAGATGACGAAGAGACGGCTCAATAGAGCCGTACCCAAATACAATTTGGGCGAAATAGACGAAGCTTTGTTCGGCAGAGCCGATGTCGGAATACGATTCCGACGTAATTGACGAAGAAAGAGCGGCGTTTGGCAAACGCCTGAAACTACCAAGAAGAACGATGGCAAAATCC
>CAMIZG010000081.1 GCA_946403215.1 uncultured Bacteroidales bacterium
GGATCGCCCACCTTACGCTCGCCACCATCTACAAAGCCGATCACCGAAGGAGTTGTGCGCTTGCCTTCGCTGTTTGCAATAACAATAGGCTCATTGCCTTCCATAACTGCGACGCAGGAATTAGTTGTTCCCAGGTCAATTCCAATAATCTTACTCATATTTTTAGGTTTTTAATTTCGTTAATTTATATCAGCCAGTCTTGGCTGATGCATTCTGTTCGGCTGCCCACATACCGAGCGGCACTCATCTTATTGGAGACAACTATTGTGCCAAAGAGCATTTGGGATGTTCGGACTGCCAAATGGCGGAGAATTTATGCCATAACGCAAGAAATCGACTGCCAAGCGCAGCCGATTTCTGCCAAAATGTCAGTAAATGGAGGTCTTTCGGTCGACCTTAATCCACCTTGATATCTTTGTTCACGTTCTTCGAACCGATGAGGGCGTAGAACAGGATGTATGCCACACCGATGATAGGTACGATGTAACTGAGTAGGCAGTTGTGCGCTGCAATCATACTCTGTACGAACGGCACGATACCACCGCCTACCACCATCATCATAAAGATGCCCGATGCCTTGGCGGTGTATTTGCCCAAGCCCTCGGTAGCCATGTTGAACACGCATCCCCACATAACTGAGGTGCACAGGCCTACCAGGATGATTAGCATCGCAGCGATAGGCATCGACTGCATCTCAAATGCCCAGTTAGTCGGCATAGCTACCTGCACTGAATCGCCGAGGAACATGGCACCTGCCATCAGCAGGATAGCTACGGTAGCCACGCATGTTACCATCGTCTTACTGCTGACTTTGGCGCCGATGAGCGAACCGATGGTACGACCTACCAGCATCAGCAGCCAGTACAGACCGGCAACGAAGCCTGCAGCAGCAAAGCCTGCTGTCGGCTTCAGGTACGAGATGAGGGTAGCCGGAACGCCAACCTCTACACCTACGTAGAAGAAGATGGCAATCACGCCGAGTGTCAGGTGACGGAAAGCCCACGGGCTGCGCTCGTACGTCACTTGCTGACCTGCACCTGCAGGCTCGGCCAATGGAGTAACCAGCAGCACGATAAAGATAACGGCAAATACAGCCATTGCCATGTACAGCATAATATTCACGTCAGCAATCGTCTTGCCTGCAAGACTCTCACCGATGATGGCACCTACCAGCATCGGGGTCAATGAACCTGACAGGGAGTTTAGGGTGCCACCGATCATGTTCAGCTGGTTGCCTTTGTTGCCACCGCCACCGAGCAGGTTAAGCATCGGGTTGGTAACCGTATTGAGCATGCACACGCAGAAACCGCAGATCAGCGCGCCGGTCAGATACACTGCAAAACTGCCGGCCACACCGCTAAGCCATTGAACACCAATACCAATAAAGCCCAGCACAACAGCTGCCAGAGCGGTCTTCTTGTAGCCGTACTTGGACAGAATATTGCCGGCAGGGATACCCATGATCAGGTACGCCAGGAAGTTGAACAGGTTACCCAGCATACCCATACGCTCTGCCTGAGCAGGGTCGGTAAAGGACTCGCCCCAGATCTTGCCCACAGGAGCAGCCAGGTTCGTGATAAACGAGATCATTGCATACAGAAACATCATCGCAATGATCGTAATAACGCGCAACGATGCGCTTGATTGTTGTTTACTCATTGATATTAATTGTTAATGATTAATTTTAATTACTTTTCCATGAACCTCAGCAGCTGCCTATGCAGATGCTGGTAGTGCTTGCCCTCGCGTATGAAATGATTATCGTCGGGATAAACGAGCATCTGATAGTCCTTATCAGCATTGATCAGTGCCTCCACCATGCGCCAAGTGTTCTGCACATGCACGTTATCATCCGCATTGCCATGCACGATCAGCAGTTCACCCTTCAGCCCGGCTGCCAGATGCGTCAGGTCGGCCTCGTTGTATCCGCTCTCGTTCACCTGCGGACGGCGCATGTATCGCTCTGTATAACCACTGTCGTATAGCCGCCAGTCGGTCACCGGCGCAATGGCTATACCTTTGGCTATCAGCGGTGTTCCGTCGGCCTGCAGGGATTGAGTACACATGCAGCGCAGCACTTCATAGCCTCCGTAGCTCCAGCCAGCCATGTAAATGCGGTGGCTGTCCGACCATGGCTGCTCGGCTATCCATTTGGCTACCGCCAGTTGGTCCTCCGCCTCGCGTCCCATCTGCATGTACGCGTAGTTACGGTACGCGCGTCCCTGTGCATCTGTGCCGCGCGGATCAGCAATCACCACCACGTAACCCCGGTCAGCCAAACCATAATCCCAACGCCTGCGCCAGCGGTCGGTCACGCGCTGCGACGCCGGACCGCTGTACTGCAACAAGACCACGGGGTATCTCTTCTTCGCATCAAACTCCCGCGGATAGAAGATGCACGCCTCCAGTTGACCGCATACAGGTATCTGTGTAAACTGTTTGGCAGGCAAACCCAGCGCTTGCCATTGCTCGCGCAGAGCATCGTTGTTGAGCAGCTCTTTCTTCGAGTTATCTTTCAATGTGAGCAGATGATAGGCTATCGGCTCCTGATCACTCTCATGCGCCAGGATAGCCTGTTTGCGGTCGTCGGACAGATGCAGACTATTCCAGCCGTGCTCCTGCCCCACAACGGATAGCGTATTCTTTTTCATGTTCAGCGCATAGCATACGCGCTCACGTGAGGCAGGTGCAGCCTGCAGGTATAAGGTCTGTGTGGCTTCGTCATAGCCGTAAAGTGCCGTCACATCGCGCTCCTCATTGGTCAGCGAAGCGGTCTGCCTACCGTTGGTCGCATGCATATAGGCGCGTTTCCACCCCTCGCGCTCGCTCAGGACGATGAACCGCCCGTCGCTCAGCCACTGCCATTCGTCGAACAGGGAGAAGTCCACATAATAGTCACTGCTGCTCTCCTCGTACAACGAGGTGCATACCAGCGACGCCGGATTGCATGCGAATACCTCCATCGCGTTCTGGTCACGGTTAACAGTCAGGATAGCCAGTTGTTGCACCGGCTCATCGCCTTTCTTCTGCCCAGGCAGGCTGCGCCATTGGATGCGAGGTATGTAGCGGTCATCATCCTCCGACAATGATGCCTGGCGGGTATCTTTGTTCGCTATCGTATAAATCTGCACTGAGGCTTGTGCGTTCTTCTCGCCCGCACGCGGATAGCTCTGAACCACCGTCTTCGGATGCCCCTCGCCAAGCATCATCTGCCACGATGTTTCGGGTACATCCCTGTCGTTCAATCGGATGAATGCCAGTTGCTTCGAGTCGGGAGAGAACTGCATCAGGCAGGTCTCGCCGAACTCCTCCTCGTATAGCCAATCGGCTATGCCGTTCCAGATCGCCGTGCCCGTGGAAGTAACCGCTACCTCAGTGCCGAAATCCAATTTATGCAGGTAGATGTTGTTGTCTGCCTTCACGAACGCGATGTACTTGCCGTTGGGCGAGATGACGGCATCGCGCACCGGTGCATCGCTCAGCGGTTTGCGTGTGTCTTTCTGCGTGTCAATGATCCAGTAGTTCGCTACAAACGAATGGCGGTAGATCTGCTGCTTGTCTGTATAGTCCAAGCGGTAACGCTGCGCAGGCAGGTTGCCCAGGATGCTGTCCTGCTCATGTACAGACAGCGTCTTGGCATTGTACTGGCCATCCAGTATATCGTGCATCACATCGCCGCGTGCGGCCACTGCGCTTATGGCAAGCACTGATGCTATCAGGGTGAGAGTTAGTCTATTCATTGATCTGTAGGTATTTCTTTCCGTTTCGGATAGTTAATGTGTATGCCCCCATATTTATCCTATAGGTAGGCATTGCGTTAGTTCGTGTTGCCTCTATGCCATTGCCCAAGGGGTAGGAGGTATACAGCGAAGGGATGTCAACAAAGTCATCCAGATTGTACAACAGCAACTCGTGCTGCATTTGGGCATCTTTGGTAGGGCAGAGCACTATGTTGCCATCGGTTTTTACGGTGTAGGACAGGTAGTACGTTATCCCATCCACCTCGCCCGACAAACTGTAGCGTGACATCGCTTGATCGTTCTCCACCGGCGTCAAAGTCCACGGACAACCCATGAATGCTGACTTGGTCAACTTGCCGCCGGAGGCAAGTATAACATCGCTGTTAGTACTCTTATGCCGGATGCTCACTTGCTCACCGTCAACGCTGAGCGTATATATCGCATCGCTTTTGGCTACATTGGTGGGCAGCGTTACGTAACCTTCCCCCTCATCCACACCCAAATACACCGTTGCCAGTACTCCGTCTGTCACGGCGCCTGTGGCGTACCATAGGTCGTAGGTGGGCGCGTTAAACAGGGCTATCACATAATCACCCGATTGTACCTCCTCGGCAGGCAGCCAGGGCTCAAACTCGCCCTCCTGCATATATACGGCATGCAGCGTGCAGTTGTGGGTGGGGTAGTACCGCGCACCCGGATAGTTCACTATAGGCATCTGGCCACTCAGCACTACGCCTTGCTCCGCCCAACCGATGAACTGCCAGGTCGGATCATCCCATTGCAGCCAGGGCAAAAGCACGCCGCCTTGGGGCTGCTGTTCGGTCAGCGAAGCCACCTGCTCAGGCACGTGGGTGGCAAATGTCACCGTGTGGCTCTTGGGTGCTGCAGCACTGTATGTCAGTTCTACTGCTTGCAAGTACAGCGAGTTCTTCGATGCCGTGATGGTCAGCGTAATTGGTGCATTCTCCGGCACCTCTGTCCCGCCCAACGAGTGCGTTATGCTTAGCCACTCTTTGCTGTATGTTCCGGCCCATGCCGAGGCATTGAAGGCCGCGTCCGATATCGTCCATAAGGCTTGGCTGCCCATGCTCAGGCTTAGCCGACCGGCGCCTGCCTCCTTGTTCGAGTGCATGGTGAGCTTTATCTCCTCCAGCCTCGCTCCGTCGTAGCCGTTCAGGGTAAGGGTGACGGAGTTACCTGCCGTCATCTGTCCGCTCTGGCTGCCTGTCTGCTCGTAGGCGCATGTCGCACCTGCAGGTACATCGCCTGACGACTCAACTTGCTTACCCGATATTGTGTAGAGGGCTATGAGCAGAAACAATGCATTCATCCTTCATCCGTATCTTATGTGCCACCCAAAGGGTACTGTGCCCCCTCCGTTATTACCAGTGCACATAATTCCGCCGCAAAGGTACGAAAAAAAAATGACATTTGCAAATTTTCACGAAGAAAAAATTGGAGTACAGGTTATTTATAGCCCGAAGAACAGCCTATCCCCCCCTTTTCCCCTCATTCCCAATCTTTTCAGCATCATTTCAAGCTATCCTCGCGAGAGGGAAAAGAGTAAAAAAATGCGTTTTGTCCCGTCTATCCCCCGTCT
>CAMIZG010000082.1 GCA_946403215.1 uncultured Bacteroidales bacterium
TATGTCACCCTATTTTACGTCTCGGGCTCTCGACGTGCCGCGGTTAACCTTGCGGCGAAGGTGCTATAAATCCCCTGACCAGCCGTGACCTAAGTCCCAATGCTCGTCGTAAACAAATTCGAAGTAGGGCAGGGCGAAATGCTGATTAATCAGTACAGTCAGCTCGTCCTGGATATCTTCCGCCCATTTGCCAACAAGAACAATGAACTTGTCAATATTCCAAGCTACACGCCCGCGGGGAATCTGTGTATAATCACCGGTGAACTTCGTCGGTTTATGTTGGGCGATGGCACGGAAATACTGCTCTTTCCAAATCTGTCGGTGCAACCTCGGGTAGTTGATGAACGGCAGACCTTTTTCGGCCGCCTCTTCAACCATCTTGGGCGTCAGTTCTTTCTTGTAAACCCCGAAGAATTCATGCTCTTTCGGATCGTACCAAAAGATTCCGATAGCGGGCATGGGTTCGTCGAATGACTTCATGTCTGCCATCTGGAAATCTCGTGAACTATCGGATAGTGTTTTCATAGGTTTGTCTCGATTATCTCTTTGCGACTGCAAAGATACGAAAAAAATCTGACATTTGCAAGCAATTAAGCAAGAAACATCAGATTATTTACATTTTTTCGCGAAACATATATGAGTAAGCACTAGGAGAACTCCGTATTTGGAAGGGAAAAGGCTTACTTTCGTCATGACAAGGTTGTTTTAGAACCTTCTCGTTTGTTTGCAGTAGGCGTCGTACTCGTCGCCGAAGTCTTTGCGGAGGCGGCGTTCTTCGGTGAGGACCTGGATGAACATGATGGCGAAGAAGACAGCCCAGACTGCTACAGACTGCCAGGTCCAGAACCAGATGCAGAACGAAGCGAGGTACGTGAGCGTGCCGGTGAGCATCGGGTTGCGATTGATCCGATAAGGACCGTCAGTCATCAGGTGCTGCGTGCGTGAACCAATCTCCTTGCCGAAGGCGTCCATCGGGTTGCCTTTGCCGCGGGTCTTCATATAGACGATCGTCCAGACGCTGAGGCTCAAACCACCAAGCATCAGGATGCCGGTGAACGAGGCACGGAGAGCACCTATATGCACTGCCAGCTCGGGCATGCCGGACGCCAGCCACATAAGGGTGGGCAGCAACAAAACGAAAAGTAATCCGCCGAGCACGTAGCCGGCTATGTTACGAAGGGCTTTCATGGGGATTTCAAATTTCTTAGCCCTAAAGGGCACGATTATTTCAAGATGGTTTTGCGGCCAGCCAGTGTTGGCGTTCGGGGGCGGGCAGGCGTTCGATGGCGTAGCGGAGCGCGATGCGGGTCATCTATGCTATCTCCTGCAAGGCACCGGTCTCGGAGTCGATAATGAACCCGCGGACGATGATGTCTTTCGGCACAAGCGGATGGGTCCGGATGGTCCCGACAGTCTTGCGGACAGATTCCTCGGTGTCGTGGAAGCCCTCAAGCCAGTGGTTGAGGTCGATGCCGCACTTACGGATAGTGTCCAGCGTCTCGTCGGTCACGCCACGGGCAATCATCTCGTGGTGGAAATGGCTGTAGCTCATGTGGCACGCGCCGCAATGGCTGTGGGCGACGACCATGATCTCCTGCACGCCCAGTTCGTAGATGGCCACGATAAGGCTGCGCATAGCCGAGTCGAAAGCGGAGATAACCAGTCCGCCGGCATTCTTGATGATCTTGGCGTCGCCGTTCTTGAGGCCCAATGCCGCCGGCAGCAGTTCGGTCAGACGCGTGTCCATACAGGACAGCACCGCGAGTTTCTTGTCGGGGTACTTGCTGGTCAGATACTTCTCGTAGCCCTTCTGCGCCACGAACGATTGGTTGAATGAGAGAATTTCGTCTATCATGGTACGACTGCTTTTAGTGGTTGTTCAGCAGAAGTCCTTTCTGCCAGTTGAGCGACGGATAGGTCTTCTTCAGGTAGGCTTCCGCCTCCTCGATGCCGCTTGAGCCGCTGGTGGCGAAAGGAATGAGGACCTTGCCTTGCAATTGCGGTTCGTTGTTGTCCAGCCATGAGTTGATGATACGCGGACAAATGCCCCACCAGATGGGGAAACCGACATACACGGTGTCGTAGGGTGTCACGTTGGTGCACTGCTTGATAGTAGGGCGCTCGTTAGGATCATTCATCTCCAGTGACGAACGTGACTGCTTGTTGCGCCAGTCGAGGTCGGCCGCCGTATAGGGTTCAGCCGGCTCAATCTCCCACAAAGTGGCGTTGTGCTGCTTGGCAAGCTTGGCTGCAGCCAGTTTGGTGGTACCGGTGGCGGAGAAGTACGCCACTAATGTCTTTGCGTTCATAGGCATCAAAATTGCGGCACTGACGAGTGCCAAAATAATCTTTTTCATATTCAAAAATAAATAATTGTTCCGATAGGTTGATCCAGCAGTCTGACGGCGTTCCGCCCGGCAATGGCGCGTGCCACGCTGTCGGGTTCGGACCAGGCGTGGGTGGAGAGCGAGAACTTGTCGTGATGGACGGTGAAGACCTGCTCGGGCTGCATGTCCAGGATGGCTTGCTCCAGATCCTGCGGCAGCATATGTATATACGCCCAGTTGGGGTTGTACTGGCCGTTCTCCATCACAGCAAGGTCGATGGTCCCGAACTGTTCGCGCGCCTGACGGAAACGGTCGTCATAACCGCCGTCACCGCCTATATACACCTTGCGGCCGCCTGCCTCCACCATGAACGCCGCCCAAAGGGTCCGGTCACGTCCGCCCAGCAGGCGGTTGGAGAAATGGCGGGAAGGGAGAGCGGTGATTTGGCCGTTAGCCATTGGCCATTGGCTGTTGGCATTTGACATTTGGCAGGTGTCATACCAGTCCAACTCGGAGATGATAGACTTGTCGTAGCCCCAGTACTCAAGGTACTCGGCGACGCCGAGCGGACAGACCGCGTGACGGACCTTTCCTCGCAGGTCACGCAAGGTCGCGTAGTCCAGGTGGTCCCAGTGCTCATGCGTGATAATCAGGCAGTCAATCTCCGGCATGTCGTCCGGCGAATAGATGTCCGTGCCCTTGAACGGCTTGAGCATCAGCGATGCCGGAAACTCCATCTTCAGCAGCGGGTCAACCAGAAAACGCTTGCCTCCGACCTGAAACATATACGACGAATGCCCGAACCACACAAACCAGTCGCGGTCGGCCGGCAGGCTCTTCAGGTCGCTCTTGACCGCCGGCAGCGGCTCGACGGGCACACGGTTGCTGTCACGGCGCGTGAGCATCGTCCACAGGGCTCTGAGCGAGTTACGGTTGCCCGTGAACTGCGGTGTGGGCTGTTGGTTCTGAAACATGCCGTCGCGCCAGTTGGGCGACGCCTCGATGCGCGCCATGCGCTCAGCCGACATACGCCGCCCGAACGCCGGATGCTGCAGCACTGCAACAACTGCCGCAACCATCAGCACCAGTATGCTCAGAATGATTATCGTCGTTTTCATCTTCATGGGTATTGATGCCGAGACAGATTATCGGCAGAGGCGGTTAGTCAATCACTACGGCAGTGCCGGAGATAGCCACCATGATCATGCCGTTAGCCTGGCCCATCGTTTCGTAGCCGAAGCTGACTCCTACGATGGCATTGGCGCCCATCTGCTGTGCACGCTGCAGCATCTCTTTCTGCGCTGTTTCACGTCCTTCGAGCATAGCTTGTTCGTAACTGTTGGTGCGTCCGCCGAAAAAGTCGCGGAGCGAGGCGCCAAAATCCTTCAATACGTTCATACCGAAGATAACCTCTCCGGATACGAGACCTTTGTACTCTTTGATGGTGTGACCTTCAATGGTCGGGGTTGTTGTGATAATCATATTATTAGTATTTATGTGTGTTGGTTGTTTTGTATGAGGTTGCATACGCAATCAGGTTACGTGGAATTGTCCCGCCAATCACGAATGGTTTTCGTATATCACTTATTTCTCGGGCTCCATGTGGATCGTGATATGCGTGGCAGCTCCAAATCGTTCACGCAAGCGCTGCTCGATGAGCGAGGCGTGCTGATGTGCATCGGCTAAAGTCGTTGTGCCCGCCATGCGCACATGCATCTCGATAGCGATGCGGGTGCCCAGCCGGCGCGTACGCAGGTTATGCAGATCGGATACGTCGGATACCGACTTGACAATCGCTGTTATCTCCTGCTCCGTTTCAGCCGGCAATGAGCACTCTGTCAGATCGTTCATGCTACCTCGCAACAGATCGACAGCCGTCTTGATGAGCATCGCGCCCACAACGACAGACGCTATCGGATCAAGCACCGTCCAACGGTTGCCCAGCACCAGCGCGCCACCTATACCGATAGCCGCTCCAATGGATGAAAGGGCATCACTACGATGATGCCATGCGTTGGCTATGAGTGCCTGCGAGTCAAGTTGTTGCCCCTTGCGGACAGTATATTGGTATAGCAGTTCCTTGATGACGATTGACAGCAATGCTGCCCATAACGCAATCGCACGAGGTGCTTCTACATCGGCTCCCTGAAGCCATGATGCTAACTGTTTGCTGCCGGAGACGATGATGCCCACGGCGGCCGCACCGAGAGCCAAGGCGATGATGAACGAGGCTACGGTCTCGTACTTGCCATGTCCGTAGTCATGACTCTCGTCCTGCGGTTTGGCGCTGATACGAACAAAGACCAGCACGATGATGTCCGTCAGAAAATCCGACAGTGAATGGACTGCATCCGCCACCATCGCGGCACTATTGCCCACGACGCCAGCCACGAACTTAAAGACCACCAGCGCCACATTAGCCACGGTGCCCCAAAGCGTCACTCGAACCATTGCTTTTTCACGTTGCATAGTTTTTCTCGATTAACAAACCAACCAAGCGTATAGACCTGCGCCAATCAGACAAGGGATGAGACCGATGAGCATTCCCCAGCATGATTGGATGAAGTGGTATTTCTTCTGATGGTACGCGGCATCCATGTGTTCTGTACCGGGAAGCCGGACGGCTTTCATATTGGCGAATAGCACCCAGTCCAGGAAGAAACAATCATACCAGTCGATAAACAGCCACATGCCATAGCCTACTCCCAATGCAGACCAGAAGTCGTACGCACCTGCCAGCCATACCACCAATAGCAGCAAAGCCAAAGCAATGAGTAGCGCCATGCCTTTCTTCAGGAGCACGGGCGGAGTAAAGAACTTCGCAGGAACACGCTCGTGTGTCTTGAAATATTCTTCCTGAATATCTTCGGGATAGTCAGCTATCCACCACACAGGATTCTTCACCAGCGGAATGAGTATCATTGCTGTGAATGCCGCCGTCAGCACGATGGCTTCAATGATGATTATTGTCCAGTTCATATTA
>CAMIZG010000083.1 GCA_946403215.1 uncultured Bacteroidales bacterium
CCTTTTCTCCGCGCAGTATAGGCTTGATGCCTTGTTCGCGGCATATATAGGCGTTTAGGGCCATCTCGTCGTTGAGCAGCACATCCGCATTGCCGTGCCGCAACGCCTGAATCGCATCGGAGAGCGTGTTGAATCGCTGCAACTCGATGTCCGTGCGGGGCGACAGTTCGATGTCGTAACAACTGCCTGACTGCGTGGCGATACGCAAACCTGACAGATCCGCCTCGCTTTCTAGTACCAGACTATGCTCTGCATTGTCGCTGCATGACCATAGCACGCACGCAACGAGCAGCAAATAAATCAATTTATTTCGCATTTAATTCGTAATCTTTATTTTTTTATTCCTATAAGTTCCAGTTCGCCCTTTCGGGTATAAAACATGATACGTGCAGCATTGTAGCCATCGGAGAAGAGCACTTGTTTCTGCCGCTCTTCCGTAACCGCAATCGAGCCCATAGCGATGTCCGCCTTGCCGGTTTGTATCGCCGGAATCTGTGAGGCGAAATCCATGATGAGGAACTCCAGACGGTAGTTGCGGCGGTTAGCCCAGTGCGCCAACAAGTCAGCCTCCAGACCCGACTGTTCACCCGAACAGATGAAGTTGAAAGGAGGAGAGATAGGGAAGGTTGCCACTTTTATTATCTTCCCTGTGCCTGTGAGCCGGGGCACCGGTAAGGCGGACGCATCATCGCATTTCAGCCAACGGTCACATATCTGCTGATACGTGCCGTCCGCACGTATCTCCCGAAGGAAACTGTTGAAATCCTGTTGCAGTTCTGTGTTGTCGAGTTGGAAACAGGCTGCGACAGACTTGGGCGGCAGTCCGGCATCGATGGTATCCACCACCGCCGCTATCTCTTTGTTGACCGTGACGGTCACATTCTCCTGGCAGATGATGTCTATCTTCCCGCTCTGCAAGGCGGCGATCATGTCTGTCAGGCTAGAGTAACGCCGGATATCCGCATCGGGCGCATAGCGCGTCACCGTTATATCCTGTATGCTACCCATCGCTACGCCGACGCGTTTGCCTTTCAGGGATTGGAAGATGGAGGGGGGCTCGGTTACGGGTGACGGGTTACGGGATATTTGCGACGGCAGGCTTCCTAAAAGGCCTAACACCACCAACGCGGCGGCAACGATTATTGTGCGCAGACGGCGGCGCTCCAACAGTCCGTTCATGAGCAAACCGATAAGCCACGCTATCAGAAAATAGATAGCGGCCGTGGCGATAAGCGGGAAGAACGCGTCGAACGTGCGCGAGCGGATAAGGTCTGACGCACGCGTCATGTCCATCACGGCGATATATCCGACGATACTCGTGCCCTTGAGCAGGTTGATGACTTCGCCCAGATACACCGGCATAATCTGACGTATCACCTGCGGAAGGATGATACGGACGAACACCTGCACCGGCTTGAATCCCAGTGCCAAACCGGCTTCGGTCTGCCCTTTGTCGATACTCTCGATGCCCGAACGGAGTGTCTCGGCGATATACGCAGAGATGTTCATCGCAAAGCTCACGATAGCTACTACCATACCTGTGGCTTCCAGTGGTGCCATAAAGACGTAGTACATCAGCATCAACAGCACCAGCACCGGTGTGCCACGCATCAGGTCGATATACACCTTGGCGACGTGCTGCAGCCACGCGTGACGACTCATGCGCGCCCAGCATACCAGACCACCCAGCAGCGTACCCAGAACAGCGGCGCAGAAGGTGATAAGCAACGTCACCTGCAAACCGTTTAGAATCATCTGATAGCGGTTTTCGGCGATGAGGTTATTGTTAAAACTCTCGGCTATACTGTTCAGTATCCGATGAAGTGTTTCGCTCATTGTTGTTTGCGTTGGGATGGTTGTTCGTACTATTCGTTATTCGTCCTTATCACTCTGGCAGGGTTGCCGGCGGCTACGCTGTTGGCGGGTATGTCGCGGGTGACGACGCTGCCGGCGCCTATGGTGCAGTTGTCACCGATGATCACGGATGGTTAGAGTTGGTCGGTGTCCAGGATGATGGTCACCGGACCGTCGTTGATGAAGTCCACCTGCATGTCCGCACCGAAACGTCCGGTCTCGACCTGCAGGCCGTACTGCGTGCGCAGAACGTTGTTGAAGTAGTCATACAGCGGCTCGGCCAGTTCCGGGCGCGCCGCACGGACGAAGCTCGGGCGGTTGCCTTTCTTGCAGTCGGCGTACAGCGTGAACTGGGAGATACTCAGCACAGCACCGCCCACATCCTTGAGCGCAAGGTTCATCTTGCCGTCAGCATCCTCGAACACGCGCATCTGCGCCACTTTACGTGCCAGCAAGTCAGCCTCGGCGGTTGTGTCACCGTCCGTCACGCCGACCAGAAGCATAAACCCCTGCCCTATCTCACCGGCCACCTGTCCGCCGATGCGCACCTCGGCACGACTGCATCGTTGTAATACCACTCGCATAAAGCTATGATGATTTGCAAAAATGAATTCACCTACAAAGGTACAAAAAAAATCTGACATTTGCAAGTAAACGCAGGACTTTTTTTCGTCAAAGACACTACGTCAGTTGCTCCGGCAGAGGGGCTCAAATTTATAAAGACATAAATATCAGGCAGTTATACGAGAGCGTTCGGTGCGTGCAGATTGAATCACGTGTTAATCACATGTTAATCACGTGTTAATAGCCTAATAATGCACCGATGCATGTCCGATGAATACTGGGATTTCAAGGGTGTCGCTGGCTGGAAAGGAAGAGTGAGATACAGAGCATGCCAAAATCACGGAATATATATTAAGTATATATAGGGTGAAACGGGTATAGGGTGAAACGGGATACGATATAAGCCCGAGATACTCCCGATAACGGACCGATGCTGTGCACAGGGATTAACAGGCGGCTCTTGGTGAGCCTTTGTCCGAATACAATTCGGACGCAAGGAACAAAGGCCGAGCAAATACGTTATTCGGCAAAGCCGATGTTCGAATAATATTCGAACGCAATTGACGAAACCAACGAGACAAAACGTGCGGCACGGGTGTGTCGCACGTTGCTAATGAGCAGCCATGCATGGCTGCCGGCTCAACAAGAGCAAAGAACCAGATTAAGCAACTATTGCAGTTGTAACCCTTGGATAGTATAGGTCTTGCCGTTGCGGAGGATGATAATATTGTCATTACGGATTAGTTTTTGCGGATGTATATGACTTATTTGCGATTCTACTCCAGTTTCTATTCCAATAATTGGCATAAAATCTTTCCATTGATCTGCTGTTTTATATGCATTGATGCTTTCCGTAGGCACATATAGCGTACATTTTGATTTGTCCAGCGCCCAGAAAACATTTTCAAGAATAGGCTGTGGTGATACAGCAAAATTTGTAACCGAATGCAATTTGAAACATCTATCAAAAGCTCTAGCCCCAATACTAAAAACACTCTTAGGAATAATAACGGATGTCATAAATTGACAATCGGCGAACGCATCATTGCCTATCCATCTCGTTCCTTTTTTTATACTGCACTCTGTTAGATCCGTATTTGTAACTTCTACCAAATATGTATCTGCATAAAAACATTCATTATAAATAGGCAAGCTATAACATCCTTTAAATGCGTTATATCCTATGCCATTTACACTATTAGGAATCGTTATTGACGTCAATCCGAGAGATTCTTCAAAAGCATGTTCTCCTATGTATGTTACACTATTGGGCACAGTATAATGCCCTGATTTTCCCCGAGGATAGAATAAAAGAGTAGATTTGCCTTTATTGAACAATACGCCATTTGCAGAACTGAAAATAGGATTATCAGAAGCAACGTCAATAGAAGTTAACCATGTACATTGTTCAAAAGCCTCTCCGGCTAACTGAGTTACACTATTAGGAATAGAGACGGTTTTCAGACCTTTGCAACCGTAAAAAGCATACATTCCTATAGTGGTAACATTGTAAGTTTCATCGTCAAAATAATACGTCACTTTGGCGGGTATGACAGCGTTAGTTAAAGTTGAAGACCAATACGGCCAATCGTCATTTTCACTGGTAACTTCTGCCGTTTTTGTAAGAGGATTTAATTTATAATAGAGATCTCCTATGCGGATTTTTTCAATCGAAACATAACTCCATTCACCAGGACTAGGCTGGCCTTCTTCACCCCATCCTGTTATGGTGTAGCAATTCATATTGGCATTGGGATTATATAGGTCGGCTGTTTGGTTCCATTTTGATTCCCAGTTGATGCCTCCAGAAGGGTTCAAACGAACAAAAATGACATTCTCATAGTTGTCTTGTATTTCACCAACATATACATTTCCAATAGAAACCATGTATGAACTCCATCCGTTAGTACCATCGGAATTGAAATAATACATGGCAAATTTAGCATCATGTTCATTCCAAACTCCGGGAATTAAATAAAGAGTATGTGCATTTAGCGCAGCAGTCCACACTATTGCCGCTAAAAACGATAAGTATCTTTTCATTGTAACTGATTATTTTTTAGCCTTTCCACAATATTGAAACACTAAACCATCATTAAGCGTCAGTTTCTGTTCAAGGAATAGACCACTCATCCATGTGCCTGTACCTTTCTTAATAACTACATCGCCCTTTGATGAACATGTCCATTTTGTTGTATGAAATGTTTGACCTCTTGTTGCTGTTTGAACATGTACATCACATGTTCCATCCGAATAAAACCAGCAGATGACTTTATCATTTGTCGTTGGCATTAGATACTCATCAACAGCTAATATAGAACCGCCATTTAGTGGGATTTCTGTTGCAGGGTAATACGTCCATGTCGTATTATCTAATGTAGCAATAAAATAATCTTGTGATTGCTTATTACACCCCATGAATATTACTGAAAATAATACAATAAGAATAAATTTTTGTTTCATATTTATCAATTTAATTGATATACAAAAAGTGTGAACTTTCGCTTATGATATATTGGTATATTCGGGCTTCCACTCCCATCGTTTCCAATACATGCAGAAAGTCCACACTCACGTTGTGAACATTCACTATATTAGGAAAACGATTCGAATTGTGGAAGATTGAATATATCCTTAATAAAGCAAATGCTTAATTATTCTATGTCACCCTATTTTACGTCTCGGGCTCTCGACGTGCCGCGGTTAACCTTGCGG
>CAMIZG010000084.1 GCA_946403215.1 uncultured Bacteroidales bacterium
ATCTTTCTCATTTAATTGTCTTTTGGTATGCCAGGCGTTCATCACCTGAAAGTAATGGTTAATTAAGCATTTTCAGGACTTTCATATGAAACTTGAGAAGCCCGGAACGATGTACACCATAATCACCGAAGTCGTATTCAATCTTACTCTCATCAGCACCGAGTGCGCGGAAACGATTCTGCAGAATCTCTGCATTCTCGAAGGTCACGACATCATCTCCTTTTGAGTGAAAGATGTACATCGGTGTTTTCGGACAAAAGTCCGTGGTAGCATTCTCTTTGAGTTTGGCAAAAAGGATGGCGTTTTGCGGATAACTTTCCTTCATCGCCTCGGGACGCAGGATTGTAGAGAACTTGTCGCAACCGATACCTTTCATCAGCAGGTTCACCTGGTCCATGGTATAGGCTTTGCTGTTCAGCCACACCTTGTAACGGTCATCCTTGAGCATCTTATCCGAAAGAAAGTCTGCCTCGGTAATCGGCATAGGTAATGCTGAGTCGTTCAGATCATTGGCGTAGATGGTACCTTGTAGGAACATCGGGACCACGGCCGGGAAGCCGATGACATCGGTAGTCTTAGCGACCTCATACGTCACCATCGGGTCGTACGGACCGCCTCCGCAGAAGACCTTGGTTAACGGCAGGTCGTTATAGTACTCCGGGTGCGATTCGATAAACTCCTGTGTCGCTACAGCGGCATGGCCGCCTTGCGAATAACCGAAGATGAAGATGTCGTTTGTCTCGAATGTGTAGCCGTTCGCCTCCAGGAAAGGCCGTGCGAGACGTCCAAAATCAGCCACTGCACGTCCGGTAGCATTCTTATCCAGATACGGGTGTACCATCTGATAGGTGACGCCAAAACCTACGTAATCGGCGTCCACTACGGCGTAGCCTTTGGTGGCAAGGAGTGCCGATAGAGTCGGTCCTTGCGAAGGGGACTCGCTCAGCGCCGCGTACGTATAATGGCATGCCATGATAAGTCCTTTACATTTCTTCGACTTAGGGACATACATGTTTCCCGAGAGGATGATAGGCTGTCCTTTGTATTCGGACTGATAGGTACCCACAATCTGATGCACCGACGAATAAGTGATCATGTTCATCAGCGGTGAGAACATCTGCATGAAGGTCGATTTGCCCTCCACCTGGTTGTAACCATCCGGGTCGCAGGGATCGACGTCAGTGGGTATATTACCTAGTTGGTCCGCCCACACCGGGTATTGTTTGTCCAAATCCACGTCTCCGTCACTTATCATGTGATAACCGGCGGCATCTTTTATAAAAGAGACGTAGTCCTTCTTATCCACTTGGCACGAACTAAGCACCAAAACCAATATGCTGACTAAAAATATATTGCGTTTCATAACTTTCAACTTTTTAAAACCTGTATCCCACAGAGATATTAAACCATTTTGTCCACATGAGGTAGATGGCGGTGAGGGATTGCAGATTACTCAATCCGCCGAATTCTGCGGCACCGAACCAGTGATCTTTACCAACAGACACACCGAGCGCCGTCATTCCGAATGCTGCTCCCACCTCGTATCGCCCTTTATAATCGGCATGAATGCCCGGACCGAGTTGGATACCCGAATAAAGGTTCACCCATTCGCGATGGAAATAGGTGAAACGCACGGAAGGCATGATACATACATCGTAGAAATAGCGATACTCGCTGGACGCAAGAAACTGATTGCCCTTGTCATCCAGTTGATACGAGTTGTAATCGAACATCGTGGCACCGAAATCCACTTGTGCGCCTACACCAAACCAGGAGTTAACCCGATACATATACTCTCCGTAAATATGCCCGGTGTAGCGGTAGTTCTGGCGCACGTTCATCGGCACGCTTAACTTGTTAGGCTCGTCTTTCCAACGCATCGTTTCGTACATCGGGTCACCGTAACCGATGCGCACCTCGTGTCTTTGAGCGTCACGAGTCTCTTTTGTCTCCGCTTTGGAAACAAGCGGGATTATACTGCATACCAACAGCAAAATAAAAATGTTTCTCATTTTTTGCGCTTTCATGTTAAATTCCAGAAGATATTAATTATTCATAATGTCTGATTCGAACGTCTATGTCGGGTAGTTGTGCAGGGATAGCACTTAGATCCGTGTCGCTGTAATGATACGGGAACAGCACTTTCGGACGGATGAGTTTGGCGGCCTTGACCACCTGTTCCGGCGTCATGGTGTACGGCTGGTTGCAGGGCAGGAACGCGATATCTATGCCGCTGATGCTTGCCATCTCGGGAATGTCTTCTGTGTCTCCGGCGATGTAAATGTGCAAGCCGTCAATGGTCAGAATATAACCGTTGTCGCGGCCTTTGGGGTGGAACTGGGTGTGACCCTTGGTGGTGTTGTACGCCGGAACAGCCTCAACAGAAACGTCATCCTTCAGCTGCAACTTGTCGCCATTGGCTATGCTCTGCCCTTTGCCGAACGCTTTCGCGCCCGCCGGGTTCATGATGAGCTGCGTGCCGTCTTTGGTCAGCTGGCGGATAGCGTCTTTGTCCAGATGGTCGAAGTGCTCGTGGGTGATAAGGATAAAGTCGGCTTTCGGCAAAGCGGAGTAGTCAATCTGTCTGTTGCCCGACTTGGTTACCGGGTCAACGTATATCTGTATGTCGCCGGCTTCAATCCATATGCTGGCATGAACCAGCGCATGGATTTTGACGGTCTTGTCGTTCTTGGTCCGGAACTCATCCACCTCGTAAGTGGCATTCATTTGCGCCTGACCGCAGGCTGTAGTCATGCCTAAGGTGGCTAACAGGCAAGTAAGAATCTTCTTCATAGTTTTTTAATTTTGTGAGATAGTTCCATTGTTGTGTCACGCTATATCACCAGTTTGATGCGGAAGCCTCGGGCGGTGGTCTCCTCGATGAGGTCGGTTACCTGCGGACGGAGCGATTGGCGGGCTGCGTCGCTGAGAGGCGACTGCTGAAGTTTCTCCACCATGAAATCCAATGCCGTCACGCCGTTCATCTCCGTATGCGTGAGCCGCAGCGTGAGCGGACGGTAGTTGCGCATATGGGTGAACAGCACCTCCTTGACCAGGCTGTAGGCCAGGTCCGCCTTAGGCGTTATGTTGTACTTGAGGCAGAACTGATTGATGCCGGTGTGTATCTGCAGGAAATCATATTCGTCGGAATCAATCTCATACACCAGTTTCTGGATGCGGTTGACGAACGCCTTGGTGGCGCTACGAACGGGCTGTTCGAAGATCTGCTCCGGCGTGCCGTCCTCGTAGATGACACCTTCGTTCATGAAGAAGATGCGTGAGCTCACATCGCGTGCGAACTTCATCTCGTGGGTGACAATCAGCATGGTCAGCCCGCTTTTCGCCAACTGCCGGATGACGGAGAGCACCTCGCCCACCATCGTCGGGTCGAGTGCCGAAGTCGGTTCGTCAAAGAGGATGGCTTCGGGGTGCATAGCCAGTGCACGGGCAATCGCCACACGCTGTTTCTGACCACCGGAGAGCGAGGAGGGATAAACATCCGCCTTCTCCACCAGACCTACTTTCTTGAGTAGCGCTAAGGCTTCTTCACGCGCCTGCTCCTTGCTCTCTTGAAGGATTCTCACAGGCGCATACATGACATTCTCCAGCACGGTCATGTGCTCGAAGAGGTTGAAACTCTGGAACACCATGCCCATTTTCTGACGCAACTTGGCGATGGCGTTGGCATTGGCGTTGACAAGAATGTCTTCGCCATCGACGATGATGCTGCCACCGGTAGGCGGGTCAAGGAGGTTGAGCGCACGCAGGAATGTGCTCTTGCCGGTGCCCGAAGGACCGATGATCGAGATGACCTCACCGCGCTGAATTTCGCAGTTGATATCTTTGAGAACCGTGAGCGAACTGCCGTCCGCATTATGGTATGTCTTACTGAGATGAGAAACCGTTATCATAATACTTTCTTTTTCTTTGTTGCGAGGTTAAACAATGCGGCGAGAAGCCATACAAGCAGGAAATAGAGAACCGTGACCACTAACAGCGGAACGAGCGCATCGAACGTACGGCTTCGTATGAGGTCACCGGCACGGGTCAGATCCTGTATGGCGATATAACCCACGATGGATGTGGCTTTGAGGATGTTGATGCACAAACCCTTATAGAGCGGCAGTCCGCGCTTCACAGCCTGCGGGAAGATGATATTAAAGAAGGTCTGTACGGGCGTGAAACCTAATGCCAGGCCGGCTTCTGTCTGTCCGTGCGGCACCGCATCCAGCGCAGTCTTGTAGATATCTGCAGCACTCGAGGCAAAGCACATGGCAAAGGCGATGATCGCTACCACTTCCGCCGACAGGCCGCTCTTGGCAAACACCACGTAGAAGAGCACGAGCAGCAACACCAGTTCGGGGATACCGGCGATGAAGCCGTTATAGACTTTCGCGATCGAGCGTGCCCAACGCAGACGGCTCTCGCCCATCCGATAGACTACGATGCCGAATAGCGAACCGAAGAGGATGGCAAAGAAACTGATGATGAGCGTCAGTAGCAGACCGTCGGTGACGAAACGCCAGCGGTCCTCGGCTATCAGGTTCTTCTGTATGGCATGCTTGCAGCGCGCAACGAAACCGCCCTTGTTGTTCTCGGAATCTCTGTCCAGCGCGAAATAGGTGCTGTGGAAATCGTAGTACGGGTCACCAAACGCGAACTCCAACTGCCGTTCGGGTGTGATGAACACGCCGCCTGACAAGATGTCCGCTTTGTTCGTCTTGATAGACATGATAGCCGCCGTCACATCGTAGAACTTGATATCTAACGGTCGGTTGAGGTCGTTCGCAAACTCCCGCAACAGATCCATTTCCAGTCCGTACCACTCGCCCCCTGACATAAACGACAGCGGAGCCGTCGCGCAGACATTCGCCACGCGAATCGGCTCTCCTTCCGTAGGAACGGGGATGGAGGGGAATGTGTCTGCGTCTATATACCGGTCATTGAGCCAGTAGTCGATGATGCGGTCGTAGGTGCCTTCCGCTTTCAGTCGCGCCAAGGTGGCATTGAACGCCTCGGCAAGTGCCGTGGCTTGTTTGGGGAACATGAACGACGTAGGATACGCCTTTTCTCCGCGCAGTATAGGCTTGATGCCTTGTTCGCGGCATATATAGGCGTT
>CAMIZG010000085.1 GCA_946403215.1 uncultured Bacteroidales bacterium
TTAAGCTCAGCAACGCCGATGGTACTGCATGTTGTGGGAGAGTAGGTAGCCGCCATTTTTAGAAGCCTTAAGATTCGTCTTGGGGCTTCTTTGTCATTTAAAAGAAAAAGCAAGAACAATTAAACCTTTTCCATGCTCAAGCGTGATCACATACAAGGCGCCCTCCGCAACCATGGCATTATCTTCTTCATCTTTGCGTTGATGACAGCATTCGGTATTTGGGCGCTGCCACAAATGAGCAAAGATGAGTTCCCGCAATTCACTATCCGTCAGGCAGTCGTAGCCGCTGTCTATCCCGGCGCAACAGCCGAGGAGATTGAGCAGCAGGTGACCATACCGCTGGAGGCATTCATCAACTCCTATGAGGAAGTCGATAAGAAACTATCTTTCTCTCGCACTCACGATGGCGTGGCGTATTGCTACGTAATGCTTCGTAATACAGTACGCTCGAAGGATGAGGCTTGGGCAAAAATTCGTGCAGGATTAAACCTGTTCAAGAAGACAAGCCTCCCAGCCGGCGTAGCTGATGTTGTTCTTGTGGACGATTTCGGAAACACTTCCTCTATACTGCTGTCCCTAGTAAGCAAAGAACGCAGCGTGACTGAGCTCCAGCCTTATGCGGAGAAACTCACTCGCCAATTGCGTGAGATTCCCGAAATGGGTAAACTCAAGATTTTCGGAAGCCAACACGAACAGATAACGATCACGCTTGACCTGCCGCGTCTCGCCGCTTACGGCATAACTCCGGCAACTCTCCAGACTCAGTTGCTTCTTCAGGGAATTCGTACTGTGAGCGGAAAGCAGAACAACGGAAACAGCCTCGCGGTGGATATACCATACAGCGGAGAGTACGAGCTTGCCCAACAAATCATCCGTACCGATCCGGTGACAGGCTCCGTACTGCGCCTGAAGGATGTTGCTACTATTGAGCGTCAGCTGCCCACACCCGAGCAATTCGTAGTGTGCTATGACAATAATCCGGAACTTGAGGTAAGCAATCAGCAATCATCAGTCAACGACTCCGAGCGGAGGAAAAGCACGAGCGGTCTGATTCTCAGCATGGAGATGGAGCCTGGTAACAACATTGTTGCGTTTGGAGAGACGGTGCAAGGGGTGTTGGACGAGGCCGCTGCACAGTTCCCGCCGGATATACGTCTCAGCCGCGTGACCGACCAGCCAAAGGTCGTAGATGATAGTGTGCGGTCGTTCCTGAGGGATATACTCATCTCCATTCTGGTGGTAATAGCTGTTATGTTGGTGTTGTTCCCACTGCGCACTGCCCTGGTGGCATGTACCGGCGTGCCGGTGTGCATCGCTATCTGCTTAGGTCTGATGTACCTGACCGGAATTGAACTGAATACGGTCACGCTGGCGGCACTGATCTTTGTTTTGGGAATGATTGTGGACGATGCGGTAATTGTGATTGATGGTTACACCAACTTACTGGATAAAGGTTGGTCGCGCTGGTACGCAGCTACGGTTAGCACCAAGCAACTATTTGTGCCGATGAGTTTGGCCACTTGCGCTATAGCAGGCATGTTCTTTCCAATGACGAAGATTATTAAGGGGCCGCTAGGCGAGTTTGTACAACTTTTCCCGTTCGCTGTAGCTTTTGCGCTGGGCGCAAGTATCTTCTATGCCGCTTGGGTAACACCCTATCTGTCAACGCAGTTCATCCGCAGGAGAGGGGAAAGAACGAGTGCTTTTGAGCGCGCGCAGGAACGCTTCTTCACCGCTTTGCAGCAGGGATATCAATGGTTGCTGGCCTTCTGTTTCCGCAAGCGCTGGTTCACCTATCTATTGTTGGTTACTGCATTGGGGTCAGGTTTGTTCCTGCTCACCCGACTGCACTTACAGATGCTGCCCAAAGCCGAACGCGAAATGTTTGCCGTAGAGATATTCTTGGAGCAGGGAGCAACTGTCGATGAGACCGCAACACTTGCCGACAGCCTTGCCCGTATGCTTCTCGCGGATGAGCGTGTGCGCACGGTTACCTCATTTATTGGGCACTCCTCACCACGTTTCCACGCAACCTATACACCTCAGATGCCAGAACCGAACTATGCTCAGTTCGTGGTATGTACGTCGGATTACCAAGCTACCGACGAACTGCTGCGCGAGTGTGCTCCGCGTTATGGCAACTGGTTCCCGAATGCTTATGTGCGCTTCAAGCAACTTGACTACCAGGTTGCCCGCAACCCGCTGGAGGTGCGACTAACTTACGCTCCGTTCGTAGAACCGGCCGACCATGAGGCTACCATGCAACTGTACATCGACTCTATCAAAGCATTTATGGCTACTAGTCCTGATGTGGAATGGGTACGTTGTGACTATGATCGCATCGTTCCCCGGAGTCGTATCACATTGAAACCCGACGAAGCAGCACGCCTCGGCATAACTCAGGCATCGCTGTCTCTCTACCTCGCTACAGTCACTCACGGCATGACCCTTACGAATATCTATGAGCACGGCGACAGCCATCCTACACCGGTTGTACTGGAAGTAAGTTGTCTGAAGGCAGAAACCGGAGATCGGCATTCAGCACGACTTGGCCAATCGGAAGAAATAGGAAATCTTCAAATCCCGACCGCTGTCGGGACGTGGGTGCCTCTGCGCCAGGTGGCGGACATCACTCCCGCCTGGCATCACACATTCATTGAACATCGCAACGCCGTACCGACCATTACGGTTGGTGCCGATCTTGTGGGAAAGACCTCACAGGTTGCCGCCGAAAAAACAGTACGAAAGTGGATGGATGGCTTCACCAAGCGGCATCCTACTAATGCCATAGGTATCAGTTACGGTGGACTGACCGAGCTCAATGGCATGATTGTTCCGCAGATCTTGTGGAGCGTAGCGGCTGCGTTGTTAGTGATGTTCGTACTTCTTCTCTATCACTTCGGCAAAATGCGTCTGGCATTGCTGGCACTGTCCTCGGCTGCACTCTGTGTGTTCGGAGCAATGCTCGGACTATGGATATTTAAGCTGGATATCTCCATCACAGCGGTGCTGGGCACTGTATCCCTCATCGGTATCATTGTGCGCAATGCTATCATGATGTACGAATATGCCGAAGAGTTGCGTCACACCCGCGGCCTGAATGCAAACGATGCCGCCTTCCAGGCCGGACTACGTCGTATGCGCCCGGTGTTCCTCACTTCAGCAACCACCGCATTAGGCGTGCTGCCTATGATCATCGCTCATACAAGCCTTTGGATGCCGATGGGCGTAGTCATCTGCTTCGGAACGATCTTTACCTTGCCTTTGACGCTGACCGTTCTGCCTGTGCTCTACGCACGCATTATACGCTAATGAAATGCCCCTGATTCACCTATGCCGGAGATACTTCTGCATTATATTTGGGAGCATTGTTTATGGGCGGGATTTCCGCAGCAGACTACAGATGGGCGTCCTGTTGAGATATTATCTGTTGGTGAGCACAATCTTAATTCCGGAGCCGACTATAGTCACGCTCGTATCCGTATTGGTGGCACAGAGTGGGTGGGGAACATAGAGATTCACGTTCATTCTTCTGATTGGTACCACCACAAGCACCATCAAGATCCGGCATATAACTCAGTCATCCTTCATGTGGTGCGCGATGCGGATAAACAGGTGTTTAATTCCAAAGGAGAGGCGGTTACTCAGTGTGTATTGAAATATCCCGATGATCGCGATTATTTATCCGGTTTGCTAGCCGATGCCTGCAAGATGGATAGCCCCGAGGAGCGCATTGGCTGTGCGCAACAATTGTTGGAAGACCCGCTCTTGTTGACGGAAGGGTGGCGTAAATTGTTGTTGCGTAAGCGTTTGGATTGCAAGCGCGCATCAATTGAGCGGTTGCTGACCATAACCAACGGAAGTTGGGAACACGCATTCTATATCTCGTTGGCTCGTAACTTCGGTTTTCATACCAATAGTGTGCCTTTTGAGGAGTTGGCTATAGCCACACCTCTTTCTTGCTTGCGCAAACATCGAGACAGCCTCTTCCAACTCACTGCTATCCTGATAGGACAGTCAGGTCTTCCTATTCCGGACGAGAGCATGAAACGCGAGTACCTGTTTCTGCAGCACAAGTTCGGACTCACGCCCATTGATGGTAGTCTGTGGAAGAAAGGACGTATTCGCCCGCAGAATAGTCCCGAACGTCGTATTCGTCAGTTTGCTTACTTACTTCATCGCTCAGAGTTCTTGTTTAGCAAAGTCATTGAGTTACAAGATCTTGATGCGTTGGTTGAACTCTTCAGCCAAGATTCGTTCAGTCGTTCCTCAATTGATATCTTGCTCATCAACACCGTTATCCCGTATAAGTACGCATACGCCAGCATGGTTGGTGGCGGAGGTACATCTCATAATTCGCCTATGCAGATGATGGAGCAGATTGCAGCTGAAGATAATACCATTACCCGTCAGTGGAAGATGTTGGGGCAAACTATTCGCAATGCGGCTGATTCGCAAGCCTTATTGCATCTGTATCAGAACTATTGCCAACATCATGAGTGCATTAATTGCGAGGTGGGCTATCGTATTTTCTTTACTACGCATATTGCCAGTTAGGTTCTTATGAGCAAATTTTGCACTTTCTTTGGCAATGTGCTATTTTTTTCTGCATATTATTTGCATTTCTGCATTTTTTTTTGTAACTTTGCACCCAAATGCGCAAAATCGTAAAATTGTAAATTGTTAAATTGTAAATATCTTTATGTTTGACAACCTAAGTGAACGACTTGAACGGTCGTTCAAGATACTGAAAGGCGAAGGCCGCATCACCGAGATCAACATAGCCGAGACGGTCAAAGACATCCGTAAAGCCCTGCTTGAGGCCGACGTCAACTACAAGACTGCCAAGCAGTTCACCGACGCCGTCAAGGCCAAAGCACTCGGTCAGAACGTCATGACATCCGTTCGCCCGGGGCAGTTGATGGTCAAGATCACCCACGACGAGCTCGCTGCCCTCATGGGCGCCGAAGCTGTGGAACTGAACCTCAAAGGCTCGCCGGCAGTCATCCTGCTCTCCGGTCTGCAAGGTTCGGGTAAGAC
>CAMIZG010000086.1 GCA_946403215.1 uncultured Bacteroidales bacterium
ACGATTTTTAAGATTGCCTATCAGTAAACGAGTCAACCTTTTTCAGGTTTAGTCATTTTTTTGTACAACCTCGCAGCTCCATAGGTACTCCATAGTTACTCCGAAGTTACTCCGAAGTTACTCCGAAGTTAGTCCATAGTCGGGTCATAGTCGGGGCATGGTCGGGTCATAGTCGGACCGTGAGCAAGTTTTTCCAAAAGGGTTTTATGGGTTTTTGTTTATTATTATAGGGAACATGTGAACTTATACCCCCCATCGCAAATTACTGCCCAAGCCTTGCGGATTCCCGACCCTCAAATCCCCCGATTTCGGTAAAAAACAAACATTTCTTCACTTTTTTGCAAAAATCTTCTCGAAAAATTTGCAAGTTCGAAAACTTTTTCGTACCTTTGTTTGCTTTTGCCCCAAATGCGATGCTCGCACATGCATACATATGCGCACAGCGGTGTTCGTGAAGAATAGCTGTAAGTAATTGCATTTTGGGAACATTTTGAGCATTTTGGACCAAATATCGGTTTATATTTGGAGATATTTGACGAACATTTACCGTCGCAAACGATCATAAAAATCAATATATATGAAAAACATTTATACTCGTTTTATTCCGGTACTTTGTGTACTCTTAATAGGACTTTCGTCAGCATTCGCCGTGCCGGCGTTCCGCGGTTGGCAGCAGCGCACGCTTGCTGACGGCACCACCGTCACCGTCCGCCAAGTCGGTGATGAGTTCTACCATTACTGGGAGACCCAGGACGGAAAGATTGCCAAGGAGCAACTCGACGGCACTTTCGTTATTTCCGACGAAACAGCTCCTACAGGCGAGCAGTTCAAACTCCTGCGTAAGGCTTCCAACAGGTACAACTCCCTGCGCCGCGCCACAGCTAACTACGGCGACGCACAGCCGAAGAAACTGCTGGTGCTGCTGGTGAACTTCAGCGACAAGTCGATGACGTCCAACCACAACAAGGCGTTTTTCGAGAACTTGCTGAACGGCTCGTTCCCATCGGTGCAGGACTATTTCAGCCAATCGTCCGGCGGTAAATATGTGCCGGCGTTCGACGTGTTTGGCCCTTACACCCTGCCGAACAACATGGCTTACTACGGCGGCAATGACAGCGATGGCAACGACGAGCACCCCGACCAGATGGTAGTGGATGCCTGTGCATTGGCGTATGCCGATGGCTGTAACTTCAGCAACTACGACGAGAATAGCGACGGCAAAGTGGATAATATCTACGTTATCTATGCCGGTTACGGCGAGGCTGCCGGTGCGCCGGCAAACACTATCTGGCCGCATAGTTGGGAGATTTATAAGAGCAATGTAAGCGGTACGCTGAAGTACAACAACAAGACTCTTAGTCACTATGCATGTAGCGCCGAGCTCAGCGGCAAGAGCGGCACGAACAGCGATGGCGTGGGTACGTTTGCCCACGAGTTCAGCCATGTGATTGGCCTGCCGGACTACTACGACACTGACTACGGCACAAACTACGATAACGGCGTTACACCGGGTGAGTGGACGCTGATGGATCAGGGTTCGTACAACGGTAGCGGTATGTATCCGCCACTGTACAGCGTGTATGACAAGTACTTCATGGGGTGGCATACACCTGCGCTGCTCGCCAAAGACGCCAAGACTAACGTCACGCTGACCACCGCCTGGGACGACAACTATCAGATAACAGGCGGTACAACCTCATTGGCTTGCACGAATACCAACACCATCTATTACATCGAGAACCGCCAGAAGAGCGGCTATGACCAGTACCTCCCGGGGCACGGTATGATTGTATGGAAGGTGCAGTACAGCAGCTCCGGTTGGAGTAATAATAACTTGAACAATACTGCCGGCACGCTGCGCTATACGATTGTTCCTGCCAATAACAAAACGAAGAACTATGGTGATGGCGCGGATCCTTTCCCCGGAACGAAAAGTAAGACCAGTTACACCCCGTTCACAGGTTGCGCATTAACCAGCATAGCCGAATCTTCGGGAAACATCACCTTCAAGTACAACGGCGGTGTGAGTGGTCACGACGTAGTAATCAACGCCACAGGCTGTACGGCCACGCCGAGTGCCACCGTCGTGGAGAACGGCTCGGGCCTCACCGTCAGCATCACACCGACGGATGCTACGTATGAATACAGCAGCCTGTCAGTCACCCTGGGAAGCACAACGCTGACCAGCGGTACGCACTACACCTTAAGTGCTGACAAGAAGACGTTAACCATCAACGGTTCGGCCATCACCGGTGATGCATCCAACAATTTGACCATCACCGTCACATGGACGAAGAACAAGTACAGCTACGCGATGTTAGGCGAGTATTGCACCGCCGAACTCAACGGCACTGTCAGCAAGAACGCTGCCCTCAGCCTCACTATCGCTCCCAACAGCGGTTACACCCTGGCTGATGCCAGCTGCTGGGACGTCGAGATGGATGGTGACAAACTGACCTACGGCACCGGCTTCACTTACAACGCTGGCACCAACACCTTCAGCATTGCTTCCGTCACCGGCGATGTGTCAATCCTTGCTTATGGCGGACGCGCTATTGCTTGGAGTGCCAACGGATCAAACTTCGCCAACACCATAGGTCTTAACAACAAGGTCACCCTGCCTGCCACTTCACCGACTGCCTGCGAGGGCAAGGTGTTCGTAGGCTGGTGCACCAGCAGCTCCTATTCGCACGCTACCACTGCACCGACCTTCGCCAAGACAGGCGACACCTATTCAGTTGCAACCTACTACGCTGTCTATGCCACAGCTACCGGCGGTGGGGCTACCACATGGGAACTGGTAACTGACGACAGCTCGCTCAAGAGTGGCGATGTGCTGGTGATTGCCAGCAATACGAAGGGCATAACTGCCGGAGATATATCCTCGCAAGTGATGGGAGAAGCTACGACCACCTTCAGTAGCGATAAATCGACCATCACCTCGTTGGGCAGCGGTACGGTGGAGCTGACCTTAGGTGGCACGAAAGATGCGTGGACGCTGACATCGACCAATGGTGCCTTAGGTGCAACTACGACCAAGAAACTGGCCTGGGATGGAGGTACGACCACGTGGACGATTAGTATTGCCAGCGGTGGTGCTACCATAGAGAACACAAATTCCGCATACGGACATTTCCTGCATAACTTCGGTTCTACTCGTTTCACGACGTACACCTCTGCAGCCAGCAGCACGATGCTTCTGCCGCAGTTGTACCGCAAGTCAGGCGGCGTAAGTTACAGCGACTACACGACGAGTTGCATTGTCTGCGCGCTGACGAGCATCAGCCTGAACACCTCCGGCGTCAAGACCTCGTTCACTACGGATGATAGCTTCAGCTCAACCGGTCTGGTTGTTACGGCAAACTACAGCAACTGCTCGTCGCGCACCGTGACGCCGACCAGCGTGACAGCACCGGATATGAGTACGGCAGGTGACAACAAGACGGTGACGGTTCGCTATACGGAGAATGATGTTGAACGGACGGCGACGTATACTATAAACGTTACTGCTGTGGTGAAACACACCGTGACTTGGAAGACCTGCGGTGGCACAACGTTCAAGACCGAGCAGGTCGTGGATGGCGATCCGCTTGTATTGCCCTCACCTGCACCCGGTGCGAACACCGAGGGAAAGGCGTTCTACGGCTGGACAACTGAAGAGCACTACACCGGTGCTACCGCCCCGACGCTCATCACAGCCGGCGGAGCAGTCAATGCCGATGCAACCTATTATGCAATCTACCATTAATCCTCGCGTTCGGCAATTAGGTCGCAATGGTCTATACCGCTTTGCTAAACAGACAGGCGACTAATGCCTCCGCTCTCCCCACCACAACAAGTTGTGCCGGGGACCCCAATAAAAAAGAAAAACACTCAATAGTTATGAAAACTAACAAATATATACTCGCCCTTGCGCTCATCGTTTGTTGCGTAGTGGGTAACCTATATGCAGTAGACAAGAGCTACTACAATAGTCTTGACGGCAAGAGTGGTTCGGCTCTGCGCGAGGCATTGACCAATCTGGTCTATACCAACCACACTACCGATGTGGGCTACAACTGGACTTTTGATGGTATAGACATCGTCAATGGCGAAGTGCTGGATATGTACTCCACCTGTACCTGGACATCCAGCCAACAAGGAAAGAACTACAACGGTATTTGCGATGCATATAACCGTGAGCACGTTGTGCCGCAGAATGTGTTTGATGAGAAGTATCCTCAAAAAAGTGACCGTCACCACTTGTTCCTTGTGGATGGTAAGGTGAATGGAATGCGCTCATCTTATCCCTTTGGTGAGACCAATGCTACAAACGGCTTCAGCGGCGTTACCAATTCAGGCAAAGCCCTGGGTAAGTTTGGCACATCTTCCGGAGGCTTCTCCGGTACGGTGTATGAGCCCGACGATGAGTACAAAGGCGATATAGCGCGTGCTATCATGTACATGGCTATCCGTTATGCAACAGCAAGTGTCTGCAAAATTAACGAAGGTTCAGCTAACGCGTACCCGGTTACCACCTGGTCAAATGCCATGTTCAGCAGTAGCCTGAGCACCAACTATGGTTTGTCGAACAGTGCTGTTGCCATGTATATGAAGTGGCACAAAGCTGACCCGCCAAGTACCAAGGAGATCGCCCGCAACAACGGTGTGGAAGCCGTGCAGGGCAACCGCAACCCCTTCATTGACCTGCCTGATCTGGCGGATTACTTGTGGGGCGACAATAAAACAACTGCCGTTGATTTGAATTCGCTTACACTGGCTACTGGAGGTGGTTCGGTTCCTACTACGTACAACATCACCCTCAACCGCCACGGTATTACCCAGACGGTGACTTGCACCGGCACATATACTCTGCCTACCGCCAGCACCGAGGAAGATGCTTGCGATGGTTGGGAATTCAAAGGCTGGACCAACAGTTCGTACGATGACACCTCAGCACCCACTTACACCACTTC
>CAMIZG010000087.1 GCA_946403215.1 uncultured Bacteroidales bacterium
AACAGGTGATGCAACGTACACTGCCACCTACTCAAGTACCATCAATACGTACACCGTCACTTTTGTGGTTAAGGATAACCCGGAACTCAATTACCCTATCGTGGATGTACCGTACGGCACAATGCTCAGCGACCTAATTGAGTTGGCGAAAGCAGCCGTAGGTGGCGACAGTTTTGAGGATGACACGTACATCTACACCTTCGCCGGTGTAGAGAACGCTGCCCCCACGGACATCATCACAGAAGATACAACGTTCTACATCCTCTACACCAAGACGGAGAAAGCACCCACATTCATCAGCAATGTAGAGACCACCGCCCCGGTACAGAAGATCATCCGTGACAACCATGTATTCATCCTCCGCGACGGACACATATACACCGCCACGGGTGTGGCTGTGCAGTAGCCACTTGCGCACACCACAAAATAAATTCCCCAACGGCCCTATTGCTGTTGGGGAATTTATTAATCAATGTTGCATCTTTTACTCCGGAAGCATAACCAACTCAATGCGGTTATTGCCACTTACCAGCGTCTGAAGTGCCTGACGGACAGACTCTTGCGTTATTCCCTCAACGGCTGCTACATAGTGCTCAACTATGCTTTCGCCATCGCGGTAGAAACGATAGATAGCAGTCTGCCACCACTCGTTGTCACGAAGGTCTTCCTCATGATCCTTCAGCATGGACGCTTTCTCCTTTTCTACATCGCTTGCCAAAGGGCCATCGCGAAGAATAGTCTCTATCTCTTCGTTGATAATCTCCATGATTCGATCCTGCTTCTCCGGATCCGTATCAAACTGGATAATCAGGTATTGCTCGTTTACCGGTATTCGCTTCATGCCACCGCCTACACCTACGCCGTACGACCCGCCCTCGCGTTCGCGTACTGACTCCAGATAACGAGTATCCAACACTCGACCTACCATCTGCAGATTCAGGCGTGTACTCAGATCATACGGAGTGTCGTAGAGCGCATATTCAATGCGGTTGGTTGCTGTACGAGTGGTCATCTCACGACGGAAATACAATTTGTTGTCGCCTTCAGGCTGACGAACCTTCCAATCCACGAAACGCTCCTTCTTGCCTTTGCATTTCAAGCCTCCAAGCCATTGCAGGACAAGCTCCTTGGTCTGAGGATCATTGGGATCAATCTGCCCGACAAACGTAAAGGTGAAATCAGCAGGGTTCGCAAAACGCTTGCGGTAGATATCCATCGCCTTGTCAAGATCCACACGCTCAAGCAACTGCTCGTTCATGATCAGCGTACGCTCTGAGTGATTGGTCGAGAATAGCGACAGCGAGTCGCGGAATATAGCCTTCGGGTTCTTCTCCTTGTTCTTGAGTTGCGTACGTAGCATGGACATAAGTGTCTGATAGGCCTGCTCGTCGTAACGCGGCGCGGTGAACGTGAGGTAAGTGAGTTGCAGCAGCGTTTCCAAGTCCTGAACGGTTGACGAACCGCTTACACTCTCCTCAAAGTCCTCAATCGACGGACTCACACTCACCTGCTTGCCGGCAAGCGCCTTCTGCAGTTCTGTATAACTGAACTCGCCCAAACCGGACATCTGAACGATGGACGGCGCCAATGCTGCCGATGGCAGGTCAGCCGTCTGAACCAAACTCAAGCCGCCCTGCGAGAATGCTTCCATCAATATCTGGTCGTGACGGAAATCGGTATTCTTGAACACAACGCGCACGCCGTTGCTCAACTGCCACTCGGTCGTACCCAGCGAAAGATTGAACAGTTGTTTCTTGATCTTACCCTTCTTCGGCGCATGAGCTACTAACGGACGGTCGATCTTCTCCGAAACAGGTGCCTCAATTTCCATCTCTGGCATCGCACGCAGCATAAGCAGAGCCATGTCGGGCGAAGGAATACGCACTCCCTCCTTATCCACACCGGTGATGCAGATAATCATGTTTTCGTCGCCAATGAGTTGGTTTTGCGCAATGCTATTGATCGTACTCAGGTCAATATAAGGCATCATTTGCTTTACGAACTCATACTCAAACTCTATGCCCGGAATCGGTTCCTTGTCCTCGAAGTGACGGATATATTCCCGTGCAAGCGATATATTCTTGCGCGTCTGACGGCTGTTATAGGCTTTCTCGTACTCGGAAAGCATATTCGCCTTGGCTACTTCCAACTCACTCTCCGTAAAACCATAACGACGCATTTTCTCCAACTCATAGAGCAATGCACCATAAGCCTCACTCTCATGCCCCTCCTTTGCAACACTAATCGCAGTGAAGGCATCACGAAGCTTAACCAGCTCAATATACGCAGCACCTGCACCAACGAACGGTGCATCAGGCTTCATCGATGCCTCCTCGAAGCGCGTATTGAGCATAGCACTAATCAGGTCGCGACAACGGTCAATCAGGTAGGACATATTCGTCCCCTGCATATAGATCGGCGTCTGCGGGTGCTTCCAGTAGAACTGAATACGCGTCTGCTGTGCTTCCTTGTCCGTTACGATGGCCACAATCGGCTCCTTGTTGTCATCCACTGTGTACAACGGACGCTCACCACGGTTAGTGCGCTCCGGCACATTAGCCCACAATGCCTTGATCTTGTTCTCAATAGCATCTACATCAATATCGCCGACAACGATAATCGCCTGATTATCCGGCCCGTACCACTTCTTGTAATAGTCGCGCAACGCCTGATGGTCAAAGTTGTTGATCACAGCTGTGTCACCTATCACATCGCGCTTGCCGTACTGACTGTTGGGGAACATCAGCGCACGGCTCTCCTTCCATAACCGACGTTGAGCCGTAGCACCCGTACGCCACTCCTCGCGGATAACACCGCGCTCGGCGTCAATCTCCTCACCCAACAGCAACAGACCACAACTCCAGTCGTGCATCACCAGCAACGCCGAATCTATAATCCCTTCACGGATAGTGGGTACATCCGACAAACGATACACCGTCTCGTCAATTGATGTGTAGGCGTTAATATTTCCGCCGAAGTTCACACCGATGGACTCGAAGTACTTGATGATACCCTTGCCCGGGAAGTGCTCTGTACCATTGAAAGCCATGTGCTCCAAGAAGTGAGCCAAACCATTCTGATTATCCTCCTCCAGCACTGCCCCCACGGATTGCGCAATGTGAAAATCACAGCGCTGCTTGGGCTCTTCGTTATGACGTATATAATACGTCAAGCCGTTAGGCAACTGGCCGTAGCGTACCGCACTGTCAATAGGCAGAGGGACAGGCTGCTGGGCGGATAGACTAATTGCCGCTACCACGAGCGACAGAACAAGTGAAAATCGTTTCATAAGCATCGTATTTATATTCAGCATGGGGACTTTTAAGGGCGCCCCTAAAAGTCCCCATGTTTGGGTTTTACCATAAGCGGTACTATTGTCTTAATTAACGGCGGCGGTCAAGACGTGCACCATCGCTATTGCCGAAGCGGTCACCGTCGGGACGCGGACCACGACGATCGGGACGCGGACCACGGTCACCACGCTCGCCTCTTTCTGGACGCTCACCACGCGGAGCACGAGCAGGACGCTCAGGCTCAACGTAGCCTTCGGGTTTCTCCTTCAAAGCGCGGGCACTCAGACGGAACTTACCGGTCTTCGGGTCAATCTCCAGCAACTTGATGGTAATCTTGTCACCCTCTTTGATGCCGGTCTCCTCCATTGTCTCGTAGCGCTTCCAGTCGATCTCGCTGATATGCAACAGCCCTTCCTTACCCGGCATAAACTCTACAAAGCAGCCGTAAGGCATCAAGCTCTTAACCGTTGCCTCGTATGTCTCGCCTACCTCAGGAAGAGCTACGATAGCGCGGATCTTGGCGATGGCTGCATCCATAGCTTCCTTGTTGTTCGAAGCTACCTCGACCTTGCCACCCTTCTCGTCCTCGTCAATGCTGATCACAGCACCGGTCTCGGCCTGAATACCTTGGATTATCTTACCGCCCGGGCCAATAACGGCACCAATGAGGTCTTTCGGGATATAGAAACTGGTGATACGCGGAGCGTGCGGCTTGATGTCAGCGCGCGGTTCAGGCATCGTCTCCAGGATCTTGTCCAAAATAAACATACGTGCCTGATGAGCTTGGGCCAGGGCGTTCTCCAGGATCTCATAACTCAAACCATCCACCTTGATATCCATCTGGCAGGCAGTCAAACCATCGCGGGTACCGGTCGTCTTGAAGTCCATGTCGCCCAGATGATCCTCATCGCCGAGAATATCGCTCAGGATAGCATAGTTCGTTCCCTTGTTCTCCGAGATCAGACCCATGGCTATACCGCTCACAGGTTTCTTGATAGGTACACCGGCATCCATCAGCGCCAATGTACCAGCGCATACGGTAGCCATCGAACTCGAACCGTTCGACTCCAAGATATCCGAGACAACGCGTACGCTGTA
>CAMIZG010000088.1 GCA_946403215.1 uncultured Bacteroidales bacterium
AACACGATTTTCATCAAGCAATCAGCAGTCAGCAATCAGCAGTCAGCAGTCAGCGTATGGGTTGAGGAGCCGACACATGAGTTTGCACAGCTGAACTACTACGTGCAGACCGACGGGCATGTGCTGACGAAGAGCTATCTGGACAAGATAGGCATCAGTCTGGATGACCGTGTGATGGTTGAAGCCGGCGTGTATCACTTCCCGCTCACGCAAGCGATGAAAGAGCAACTGGAGAAGAACCCCCACGTGCTGAATATACAGATAGAACCTGCGCAGTACGGCGGTGCGGTCTATCCGCTGGGGCACACCGATTGGACGCGCGACAACTACGGTCCCATCTATATTCCGAAGAAAGGCGACCGCGTGATGATTACCGAAGAGAACTACTGGATATACAAGCGCATTGCGGATGCCTATGAGTTCCAGCCGATAACGATTGGCGAGGAATACGAGTTCCGCATGGACTACTACTGGATGATGGGCGACAACCGCCACAACAGCGCGGACAGCCGCTACTGGGGATTCGTGCCCGAAGACCACATTGTCGGCCAGCCGATATTCGTATGGCTGAGCATAGAGAAAGACAAACCCTGGGGGAAAGGGCGGATCAGGTGGAGCAGGTTAGGCCTGACAGCCGAATAGCAAAAAGCCGCTGCGCTTAAAGCAAATAGCAAAAAGCCGCTGCGCTTAAAGCAAATAGCAAAAAGCCGCTGCGCATAAAGCAATGATTGCTTTTAGCGAGTGAAACGAGTGAGCTTTCCGCTTTTAGTAGGCGCAGCCTGCGAGCTTACAGCTAAAAGAAATGATACTACCGACGACATATTTGGGACCGAGGGCGTGGTACGAGGCGTACTTTGCCGCAAAGGGCGAGGTGATGATTGAGGTGCAGGAGTCGTTTGTGAAGCAGACCTATCGCAACCGCTGCCTGATACACGATGCACAGGGACACGAGGTGACACTGACCGTGCCGGTACTGAAAGTCGAGCACAAGCAGTTGACACAGGACGTGCAGATCAGTTACCAACAGCACTGGCAGCACCAACACCTGATGGCCCTGAAGAGCGCTTACGGCAAGTCGCCGTACTGGGACTATTATGCAGACTTCTTCGCGCCGTTCTATGAACAGCAAACAAAGTGGCTCATCGATCTTAACGAAGGACTGCACGATACTATACTGCGGCTGCTACGTAATACCCCCAACAGCCCGACAGCGCCGCTCAAGCATACAACGCAGTTCGTACAAGCCAACCTCGAAACATGCTGGGGTGACGGCACAAGTATATTGGACAACCTAATGGAATACGGACCAACAACAAAACTGATAACAGAAAACTGATAACTGAATGCTTAAAGATATTGACTGGACAAAGTTGACATTTTCGTACACTCCGACGGATTATATCGTCAGGAGTCACTACGCGAATGGCGCGTGGAGCAAACCTTACGCGACGGATGATCCCATGATCCCATTGCACGCTGCGGCTGCGGCGTTGCAGTACGCGCAGCAGGCATTTGAGGGTCTGAAGGTCTATCGCACGGTGGACGGACGAGTGAACATCTTCCGTCCGGAGATGAACGCACATCGCATGCAACAATCCGCCGAAGCGATGTACATGGCCCCCGTGCCGACGGATCTGTTCATCGAGGCGTGCGAGCTGGCAGTACGCAAGAACATTGACTACCTGCCGCCCTACGAGACAGGCGCTACGCTGTATATACGTCCTATCCTGTTCGGCACAACGCCTAAGGTGGGCGTGAGTCCGGCGCAAGAATTCGAGTTCTGCGTGGTTGTGACACCGATAGGACCTTACTTCCCCGCGGGATTCGGCACTACGCCGTTCATCATCAACCGACATGTGGATCGCGCCGCACCGCTGGGCACCGGTCAATGGAAGGTGGGTGGCAACTACGCCTCATCGTTCCGCGCCACCGAACCCGCGCATGAGCAAGGGATGGGCGTGCTCTTCCTCGACAGTGAGGAGCACAAGTACCTCGACGAATGCGGCGGCGCGAATATCTTCCTGGTGAAGCAGAACACATACGTGACACCGCTGTCGCAGTCAATACTGCCGAGTATCATCAACGACAGTCTGATGACCCTCTGCGGCGATCTGGGCATCCAAGTCGAGCGCCGCAAGATAGCCGTAACCGAACTCGCAGAATTCCAGGAAGCTGCATCGTGCGGCACAGGCGCAGCTATCTCGCCTATCTCGCGCATCATCGATCCGGACAGCGGCGCGGTGTATGAATATGGCGAACAAGCCGGACCGATCTGCGAGAAGCTGTACAAAGCCATCCGCGACATTCAGTACGGCAGAACAGACGACAAATACGGATGGGGACACGAATTAAAAATCTAAAATTATATACTTATGTTTGACAATCAACCCAAAGGGCTTTATGCCCTGGCTCTTGCCAACACAGGCGAACGTTTCGGCTACTACACGATGTTAGCTGTATTTGCCTTGTTCCTGCGCGCCAACTTCGGTCTCTCGCCGGCTGCGGCAGGTTACATCTACTCCAGTTTCCTTGCTTTCGTTTATTTCCTGCCGCTGGTAGGAGGTATCCTGGCTGATAAGATCGGCTACGGCAAGTGTGTAACAATCGGTATTCTTGTTATGTTCCTCGGCTACGTGCTGCTTGCAATCCCTCTCGGCGGTATAGAGAGCGGCAATGTGACGGTAGCGATGATTGCCATGTTAACCGCCCTGCTGTTCATTTCACTGGGCACCGGCCTGTTCAAGGGTAACCTGCAAGTGATGGTGGGTAACCTGTATGACGACCCGAAGTATGCCGATCGTCGCGATGCTGCGTTCTCGCTGTTCTATATGGCTATAAATATCGGTGCTATGTTTGCCCCGACAGCCGCTGTCAAGATTATGGCCTGGGCACAAGAGTCGCTCGGCTACAGCGTGAACGACAGTTATCACTTTGCGTTCATGGTAGCTTGCGCTTCGCTGGTGCTCAGTATAGCTATCTACTACGCTTGCCGTCCATGGTTCAAGCACGTTGAGCACACCGCCAAGCAGATGGCACAAACCACCGGCGCAAAGGTGGAGACACTCAGCCCCGAGCAGACCAGAAAACGTATGGTGGCACTGTTCATGGTGTTTGCCGTGGTGATCTTCTTCTGGATGGCTTTCCATCAGAACGGTCTGACACTTACCTACTTTGCCAACGAGTTCGTAACGCCTGTAGTAACCGGCGTGCAGACGATGGCATTTGATATCATCAACCTCGTACTGGTAGCTATCCTCGTATATGCGCTGTTCGGCGTATTCGGCAAGAACACCCAGAAAGCCAAAGCCATATGGGGCTGCGTAGGTGTAGCTGTTATAGGTGCGCTGGCCTACAAGTACTTCAACCATCCTGCCGAGGTGGCTATCTCCGCGCCTATCTTCCAGCAGTTCAATCCGTTCTATGTAGTTGCGCTTACACCTATCTCCATGGCCGTGTTCGGCGCGTTGGCAGCCAAGGGAAAAGAGCCGAGTGCTCCGCGTAAGATCGCCTATGGTATGGTTGTGGCCGCGTTGGCATATGTGTTCATCGCGTTCTGCTCCTACAACCTGAACTCACCCGCCGTACAAGCTACGCTGGGCATGGACGATAAGACGCTGGTTAATCCGAACGTATTGATTCTCACATATCTGATCCTTACCTTCGCCGAGCTGCTGCTCAGTCCGATGGGTATATCGTTCGTCAGCAAGGTGGCTCCTCCGCAGTACAAAGGTATGATGATGGGCTTCTGGTTCGTGGCAACGGCTGTGGGTAACTTCCTCGTTTCCGTTGGTTCGTCACTGTGGGGCGAGATGCCGCTGTGGGGCGTTTGGTCGGTATTCATCGGCGTTTGCGCTGTTTCCGCGCTGTTCATGTTTGTGATGATGCGCAAGCTGGAAGAAGCGACAAAATAGTTTAGAGTTTAGAGATTAGAGTTTAGAGTTATGAATGAACTGATTAAATATTTCGAAGCGCTTGAGGCACGGCTGAATGCGCAGGAAGAGCGTATCGCTGCACTGGAGAGAGCCATGGCAGGTACTCAGCCGCAATTGGCAGAAATGCTGCAGAACGCTGCAGTCATCAAAGAACACCTGAACAGAATGCAGGAGATACTCAATGAGGGTATTCAGGTTACTCCCGACCCCGATGTAGAGGTCGAACTGGTTTATCCGGAGGACGAGGAGGCTACCGTTGAGTTGCCGCAAGAACAACCGGCAACACCGGAAGCTCCTGCTGTTCCTGAGACACCGGAAATTCCAGAACCAGCTCCGGAGCCGCAGCCGGAAATCCCTGTAACGCCGGTTGAACCGGAACCAGCACCTGTTGTTGAGCCTGCTCCACAGCCCGTACAACCCGAGG
>CAMIZG010000089.1 GCA_946403215.1 uncultured Bacteroidales bacterium
TACGCCGCACTGATGCAGATTCCTTCGTTCAGCAAACAAACGTGAGGCCGCGAACTGCGTTCATGAGTCCGCAGGCCTCAGAGTCGGCTACACCTCAAAGAATCCCAATCCACTGATGGCGGTCAGCATACGTGAAGGAGTGCCTCGGATGGCACTCCGAGTGCTGCGCCCGAACTGTCCCCACAGCGAGGAGTCAGCGCAGCACATAGAACCGCGGGGGTGGCACCCCGCTCGGCTTAGCCGACGCGGCAAGCAGGGTGTACAGGGTAACCCTGCGCCGCAAAAAGAACTCCGCCGCTACCGACGGAGGTAGAAGCGGAGGATGATGCGGATGATGAGTATTACGGCCATGAGGATGCATGCGGCGAGCGTGTACCATGCCCAAGGCGGTATATATCGCTCCGGTGGGAGCTGTGTTGTCCGGCTGTCCTTGTGGTCGGTTGAGTCGGCTATCTGCGTCATTCGTTCGCGGTACTCAGTGCGCCATCGGTCGTTCTTTCTCTCATTTCTTTCCCTCATTTTCCCCATCTGTCGCATATTTGCGGCAGGGTTAACGCAGCGGTATTCCGCCGTCCGTCCTTGTTCATCGCTCGCTGCTTGTCAGTTGCTGATACATCTTGAACAGTTCGGCTACGCACTCGGCTTCGGAAAGTTTGGGAGAGAAACCATAGGCAGCCATCACAGCGCGGTCGTTGTCTTGGTGGGCTTTGCGCAGGTCGAAAGGCATAACCTTATCGTCATAAAGGTCAGCGAGGCTACTGTCGGGGTAGTTGGCGCGGGCATCAAGGATAGCTTGGGCTGTTTGCTCAATCTTTGCTTTCTGTTCAGCCGTAGGCGTTGGCCACGGGAAGTTGTTATAAACGATGGTGTTACTGTAGCGGTAGCGCATTTCCAGGCGCCCACAAACTACTCGCATCCACGCATTATGAAGAGCGGATGTTATAATGCCAAAATGATACAAGGTCGCATTGGGGACTACAAAATTGGCATCACTACATATATTGTCCTTGGTTATATATCCTACGGGGATATAATGCCTACGTTCAGAGCTAACACGCGGTACTAACAAATAATCGCTATCGGGTTGGCGATTTTCGGTAAAGAGCGTGGGATATATAGCCCATTTTTGTGTAGCAGCTTTTGGGCTGGCTAATCTCATTTGTCGAACTTGCTCAATTCGCTCAACAACCGGTGGGCAAGAACGTAGTATAGAAGGGCTAACGTTAACAAGCCACAAGCAGTAACGATATTTGTTATTTATGAATTCATCCGAACCGATATATCGATGTATAAACGGTTCGATTTGCGGGTGTTTAGCCAACAATTCATTCCTCTCTTCTGTAGAAAGAATAAGATGTCCGCCATCTGTAGGCTGACTTCCTTTAATCATCTCAGGTACGTTGCATAGAGGTTTCTTGCGATTGTCTATGAAGATGTTAGGAGCGTCAAGAAGATAGCCATTGATGTTTTTGGCAGGGATAAGTTGCCCATCTTTCAGGTAAATGTGTTTTGCTGCGCGTTCACTCTTTGAAAAGCCGATAATGACGCAATGCACGTGGGCTTTGATGTCCGCCTCGCTATCCCAACGGAAAGTGCGGTAGGCAAAATCGAAGTGGATATTATATTGCTCGAAGAGCGGTTTCCAAATAGCAGCCACCTGCTCGCCTTGGGTGATGCTATTGGTGGACACCAACGCTGCGCGAATATGAGGATGTTTGTCAATCAATTGCGCCGCTTTGAGATACCAGCCGGCAACGTAATCAATATTGCTGCCAAAGCCCTGCATGATTTCGGCGAGATCTTCTTTCTGCTCCTTTGATTGCAGACTATAGCCAACAAACGGCGGATTGCCCATGATGTAGTTGAGGCGTTCGGGGGCGATGACATCTGACCAAGCCATGCGCAACGCGTTGCCTTCGTGGATATTGTGGTAGGATTTGAGCGGCAGTGGTTCGATATTGAATTGCACAAGTCGGGCTGTTTCCTGGAGCATTTGTTGCTCGGCAATCCACAGGGCTGTAGTAGCAACGGCTACTGCGAAATCGTTAATCTCTATGCCGTAGAACTGGTGGATATCAACTTTGATAGGGTTGGCAAATTCTCCGATGACCGATTGACCTTTGTTACGTAAGGCGATAACCTCATTCTCCAAGCGACGAAGGGATATATAACTCTCCGTGAGGAAGTTACCGCTACCGCAGGCAGGGTCGAAGAATGTGAGTGAGGCGAGTTTGTCTTGGAAAGCATCAAGACGCTGGCGTTTCTGTTTGTCTTGGGCGATGGCTTTGATGGCAGCGAACTCGTCGCGCAAGTCATCAAGGAACAAGGGATCGATGACCTTATGGATGTTCTCGATGCTTGTATAATGCATACCTCCGCTGCGGCGCGTTTCGGGGTTGAGGGTTGATTCGAATACTGCGCCGAAGATGGTTGGCGAGATCTCACTCCAATCGAAATCGTCAGAGGCTTTGGCGAGGAGCAGTTCTTTGATCTCGTCGGTAAACTGCGGAATAACAAGGCGCGTATCGCTGCTGAATAGTCCGCCGTTGACGTATTGGAAAGCGTTGAGCGTAGGATCAAGATACGGATCGCGCTGCTCAGGCGGGGTGTCGAGCACGGCAAACAGGTCGATGAGTGCACGGCGGATGTCTTTGGCGGGATATTGCGCGAGGTAGTCGTGGAAAGCTGTTTTCTTGCCGAACAGATGAGCATCCTCGGCGTAGAGCAAGAACACGAGGCGCACACAGAGGATGTTAAGCGAACGGAGCGTTTCGGGAGAGTCGGGGTCAATGTACTGTTTAAGTAGCGCGTCGTGGATCTGTGCGACAAGTTTGCCGGCATCCACGGATAGTTTCATCTCGCGCTTGAGGTGGGTATTACCGGCATCTACAAGGAACGTGAGACGGTCGTATTCGCGTTCGAGGTCTTTGAGCAGAATGATCTGCGGCTCTGCCTCGGGGTGCTCAAGGTCATAAACCCAGAACTCCGCGAAGTTACATGTCACTATCCAACGCGGTCGCTGACTGTTAGGCAGACTGTCGGCGTAACGCTTGGCTTGGTCGAAGGGATTGAGCATGCTACCGTCAGACTGACGAATCTTCTCGCCAAGGTCTTTGCCGAGGGATTTTTGCTCAATCATCACCTTCGTGGAAGGGATACGTGCATCCACAAATGAGGTGTGACCGAGTTGCACCTGCTGCTCGAAGAAGATGAACTGCTCGGGGTGGTCAATGCCGAAAACCTGCGTGAGCAGTGTTGTCCAGAAGATTTGCGTATCGCCTTTCTCGTAGCCTTTGTTTTGCCAGAACGCTGCGAAATCCGCAGCGGCTTTGCTCTGTTGTATAGCGGTCATAATAAAAAGGTTATCTATGCTAATGTTGTACAGCGGCGATGATTGATGCCGGCACGAATTATTCAGCCTACAAAGGTACAAAAATTTTTTGAATTATACAAATAATTCCCGAAAATAATCGTTCGAACGCATGTGAGATAAGAAAAATAATCCAAATTAGCAAAAAATTATGAACTTTTTTTTCATGAAGGGCGTTTTTCACAATTTATTTGCATAAGTGGAAAAATAGCAGTAATTTTGCATTGCGTTTGGAAAAGACCGAACGTGAAATGAACCTAAACCGTTAAACCTAACCCATAACCCCTAACCCCTAATCATCAAAAAAAATCGGCATATATTTGCAAATGTCGATTTTTTCGTAACTTCGACCGCTACCCTAAAGGGGCCCTTCGAAATTACTTCAAGGCACTGCAGGACATATGCAAGCGCTCCTGAAGAAAAATACCGCTACGCTCTTCTTTTTTTACCGCC
>CAMIZG010000090.1 GCA_946403215.1 uncultured Bacteroidales bacterium
CAATCCGCCGTACTCGCGAGCGAATGGAACACCTTGTGCTACGCACTGGTCGATGATGTTGTTGCTGACCTCAGCCAAACGGTAAACGTTTGCCTCACGAGCTCGGTAGTCGCCACCCTTGATGGTGTCGTAGTACAGGCGGTAGATGCTATCGCCGTCGTTCTGGTAGTTCTTCGCAGCATTGATACCACCCTGTGCAGCGATGGAGTGAGCACGACGAGGACTATCCTGAATACAGAAGTTCAGCACGTTGAAGCCCATTTCGGCCAACGATGCGGCAGCTGATGCGCCGGCCAGACCTGTACCAACGACGATCACGTCCAGTTTACGTTTGTTGGCGGGGTTAACGAGTTTCTGGTGATTCTTGTAGTTCGTCCATTTGAGCTCCAGCGGTCCCTCGGGGATCTTGGCCATCTTCGGGGTGATGACCTTACCCTCAGCAGCCACTTTGCTTGCAGTCTTGGCAGCCTCGGTCACCTTCTTGGCAGCTTCCTTCACAGCCTTCACAGCCTCTTTGGTTTCGGGCTGTGCGGCTATTTTCTCTGCAGTAGCTTTCACTTCGGTTGCTACCTCTGCTGCCTTTTCCACAGCGACTTCTGCTACTTCCTTAGCAGCCTTTGCAGCTTTGGTTGCCACTTTCTTAGCAGCGTCCAATATTTCTTCTTTTTTTGCCATAATTCTTAATTTTAACTTTAATTTTGAATGTTAAATTTTGAATTCTTAATTGTTAATCGTTAATTAAGAATTACGCGCACATCTGTCCGATGTTAACGCCAAGGAAGTACAGAGTAACAATCATGAACAGACCAACAGTGATGGTGGCGAATATGGTGCCGATCACTTTGATTCGTTTGAGCCAGATCAGGTTGCTCCAGCCTAAGGTTTGTAGCGCTGACCAGATGCCGTGGTTGAGGTGGAACCAGAGTGCGCACAGCCAAACGATGTACAGCAGGCAGTAGATGATACCTGCCCAGCCGTTGGTGAACAGCGCCTTAACAATGGCACTACCATCCTGGGGGTCGAACATGGAAGTGTGGATACCGGTCAGTTCGGCGAACTGCATCTTGAACCAGAAGTTGTAGAGGTGCAGCAGCAGGAAACCGAGAACGATGATACCGAGAACGAGCATGTTCTTGCTCTCCCAATCCACGCCTTCCTGACGTGCCTCGATAGCGTAACGGTCGTTACCGCGTGCGCGGTAATTCAGGATGGTGAGGTAGATGGCGTAGCCGAAATGCACGAGCACACCCAGCGCCAGCACGCCAGTGCCGGCTACTGCGTACCAGTTAGCACCCAACATTGCGCAGATCCAGTTGTAAGCTTCCGTCCCGAACAGGTCATCAATGACCAGACAGAGGTTCATCGAGCCGTGGAACAGCAGAAACAGGACAAGGAACAGGCCGGTAATACTCATAATGAACTTACGGCCGATAGATGAATCTTTTAACCACATGATCTTTTATTTTAATTTAACATTTATTCTTGTTTTGTTAGCGCAGCTCTACGCCTTGTACGTCATAAACTTTCCCGTTGCGGAGGATGATGAGTTGTCCGTCACGGAGCATCTTCTGACTGCTGTTGGTGTTGTCAGCCGGCTTGATTGACTCGATGTCGGTGGGGGTAATAGCTTCCGTGGAAACAGCAATGCTGTATAGCTTCAGTGCAGCTTCGGGTTCTTCATCCTCTTTTGCGCGCGCGGGAGCAGGAGTGGTGCTTGATGCGCGCAGGAAGATGTGAACCAGTGTGGGTGAACTGAACTCGCACGGAATGTTCGAATAGCCGTTTAACGGACCTTCTACATCCAAAATCGTTCTTCCCTCTGCGCGGACAAACAGTGTGTAGCCGGCTGCCAATTCTAAGTTCAGTGAGATGTTGATTTTCGCTGCGGGCAGCTTAAGCGAAACGCCCGGCAACTGCTTGAATGCCTCATCGCCCGGCTGGCTGTTGGCAAGGATGTTGTCCACCTCCTCGTCGCTCAGAGTAACGGTGCTGTTCATGGCTACATAACCTCCGCCCGTTCCGGCGACAACATTGTCACCTTCAGCTAAGGTGATAGCCACCTTGCCGTCGTTGTCGGTTGAACCGTCGAACTTGATCTCCGTATCTTCTCCAACCGGAAGCACTTCAGCCTCAGGTGCTTTGCCAAAGGTGAAACCAACGGCTGTTATGCTTTCTACATATGCATTGGCTAACACTACTGCCGATGCGCCGTAGCCTGCCCAAACCAGTTTGTTGGCAGCGTAAGTCCAGCCTGATTCTTTAGCCAGCTTTGTCTCCTCCTCGTTAACTACGCCATAGATGACTATGCGAGACAGTTCGCCTGAAAGAGGAGCAAACGTGAGCGTGCCGTTACCCCAGCACCAGAGAGATGCATTATTGTCTTTATCGTCATATACAAAATGACTATAATCACCTTCTGCCGGAGCAGCAGCTGAGACTGTGATGCCCTCAATGGTCGGATTTGTGCCTATGAGACCGCCTCCGTCACGCACGAATATATCAACGTTCTGGAGCTCTTTTTGATCCCACATAACATCCGAAACAACATCAGGCTCAATGGTAAACACGATGGATTCAATCGGTCCGGCATTGAATGTACCTGATCCGGGAAGTGATGCCAGAACAACCAACGCCTCCTTACCTTCCCATATGAGTTGTTCGGTTTCGTCATTCCAGTCCCATCCTGTCGTTTTATCCATATTATCTATACCATAAGCAGCATCATTGCAGGTAATAACAATACGTGTTAACTCGCCGGATTCGTGCATAAACGAGAGCGAGCCGCCATTACTCATTGAGAAATCAGCCCAGTCATCATCGTTAAGCTTACCATTCGAGGTGTCAAAATGGCAATACTCGTCGGCCTTGTAATCCGCAAGATTGGTGACTGTGATACCTTTTATCGTTTGTCGCGAGGACGGGCAAGGCACGGGAGAACACATCGGAACATCGATAGTTGCCAGGTCTGCATCATCCCACGTAATGGTCTCGTTCTGAACAGGATCAACAATGGTAAACACGATGGATGTGATAGCTCCGGAATCAACGAAGCCGGACGAACTTTTGCCTGTCATAACGGCTGCAGCGGCGTTTCCTTTCCATGTGAGTTGGCGGGTAGAACTATCCCATGACCAGCCGGTAGAGGTCTCCAAATTATCAAAGTTCGAATAGCCCTCACCTATGGAAATGACAATGCCAGACAGGTTGCCTAACGAAGAGGAAAACGTGAGCGTTCCACCATCATTGATGTGGAAAGATGGATATCCGTCAAGATTTGAATAGCCGAACTGGCAATAATCCGTATTTCCGCCACCGGTTGTGACGGTGACATCTTTGACTGTTTCAGAATCGTGATTGGAATATCCGTTGTCCCAGTTAATGTAGAAGTTGATGTCACTCTGTTCCCAGGTAACTGTTGTTGCCCACGCGCTGAAGCAAAGCGCAAAGAGGGCTGTTAACAAAGTAAATGTTTTTTTCATATATGTTAGTGTTTTAAAGTTGATGATTTTGCTTGTGAGTCTTTCGTCTTCGTGCGCGCTCGCAGGCGCACACCTAAACCGACTACAAAGATACAAAAAAAAATGCACATTTGCAAATTTTTCGCAAAAAAAATCCCATATTTTCAAATTTTGTGGGTTTTTTTCAAATTCCTTGTCGAGCGCTTCTGTACAGCCGTCTGTGAACTCATCAGCCTGCTTTTCGGTCATCCGGCCGCGTTTGATGATTGTTGTTTCTAACTTGATACGAACCATTTTAAACTGTCTCATCCTGAAATAGGTTTACTCATAAAACGT
>CAMIZG010000091.1 GCA_946403215.1 uncultured Bacteroidales bacterium
CCGCCGCCTGCAGCCATACGAATATGCAACGTGTCAGAGGCTGTCACCTCTTTTTCCTCTATTTCGTACGCGTACGGTCGTGTCTGCCAATCGGCGTTATCGCCATCGCGGTAGAGCGTGAGCGCATAGGTCCGATCCGGCTCAAGCATTGCCAGGGGCACAACAGCCTCGCGTGCCTGTTCATCTGTTATGCCGCCTATATACCAGTCGTCGGTGCCGCGTCCCTGGCGGGCAAAGATGCAGTAGTCGCCAATCTTGCCGTCCACAAGCAGCGAGCGTTCCCAGTCGCAGGGCACCTGCTCGATGAACCGGAAAGCGTCCGCGTGCTCCATATAATGCTCCGGCAGGTCGCACGCCATCTGCAGCGGCGAATAGAAGCATACGAACAGTCCCAACTGATTCATCAGCGTAGAGTGTACGCGCGTGGTAGGTATAACGGGGTTCTCAAAGTGGAACACGCCCGGTGTGAAGTCCACGGGACCTGCCATGATTCGCGTGAACGGCAGCACGGTGACATGTTCGCAGGGGTTACCGCCATCTATGCTCCACGCGTTCCACTCCTGACCGCGCACACCTTCCTGCGTCATGAGGTTAGGCCACGTGCGCTGCCAGCCGGTAGGCATAACCGGCTCGTGGTTGTCGATACAGATGTGGTACTTGGCAGCGGTCTCAATCACCTTGCGGTAGTGGCGCACGCCCGACTGACCTTTGTTGAACTGCAAGCCGTCGATCGTACGTACGATAGGCGACACGTAGCCGGTCTTGATAGCATGGATACCATGGGCAGCGTGGTAGCGGTAGATGGAATCCAGATTGTTCTCATAGTCGGCAGCATTGCCGCCGGTCTCGTTATGACCGACAATTTGCACGCCGAGTTCGTCTGCCAGGTTGCTCAGATAATCCATATCCCAATCCGGATAAGGCGTGGTAAAGTCGAAGTGCTTCCAGTCCTCCCAGCCCAGGTTCCAGCCTTCAGCCAGCACAGCTTCAATGCCATGCTGTTTGGCAAAGCGCAGGTAACGCTCCATGTTCGCAGTGGTAGCACCGTGCTTCGGTCCGGCTTCCCAGGTCATGGTCTTGATATGCATTCCCCACCATATACCGATGAACTTCATCGGCTTGATCCACGACGTATCTTCTATACGGCACGGCGGGTTGAGGTTGAGCATGATGCGCGAGGCAACCATCTCGGGCAGCGTACGGGTGAGAACAACCATTCGCCAGGGCGTTGGGAACGGCACGTTCTTGTACGCCTTGTCGGGCAGGACCTGCGCCTGCGCGTCGAGCCACGGGGTCAGATACGTGCGCAGCGCGCCATCGGCATAATAGAGGTTCTGCGCCGGATAGTCGCGCAGTGCCGCCTCATGCACAAACGCATATCCGCCGTTCTGCAGTTCGATGGTAATGGGTGAGCACATCGTGTCTTTCTCTGAAAGCGGCGCTTTGCTCCACAAGCCCTCGTAATACTCGGTGCGCCAAGGTATAGACCACGCCTGATGATCAGCCGTGAAGCGGTACTCGCTCAGTTCATCGGTGACAGTGAGTTTCTTCAACTCCTGCTCGCTGAAACTGTAGCGGAAAGCAAAACCATCATTGAACACGCGGAACGTTATATCCATCTCAACGCCTGAAGACTGCTTGAGGTGCACAACCATCTCGTTGTGCGTATCACTGATCTCGCGCTCCTCCCCCCACACTGTTTCCCATGTATCATGCAAGAAACGGCTATCCGAACCTTGCAGAGCAAAGTTGCGGGTCAGATCCTGCCCCACACATTGCAATCCGAGTGCCGACCAGTCAATCACCGTCTCACCGTCACGGGCAACGGCATATTGAGGCGCACCCTCTTCCGTCAAGCGGAACGAAAGATGAATACTGCCGTCAGGCGATGCAACTTCCGTCGTATGGCTGCAAGAGGTTACAACAAAGATATACAAAATGAATAAAGAATGTATGAAACGTTTCATGGTAAAATTAGAATAATTTTGGTGCAAAATTACAACATTTTTCCCACATTTACAAAAAATATAGAAATAATCAAGAAAAATTACAGAATATTTTCGTCACAATTTGCAAGTTTCAAATTCTTTTTGTACCTTTGTAGCAAAATTCTGAAATATGAAGCGAACAGTCACCTTACTTCTGATTATTCTGACTTGCCTGCAGTCAGTCAAATCATTGAATAACAATATAGATAAGGAACTTCACGAACTGGAGTCCGTACTTGTATCCCGCCCTGCTATCGAAGCACAGAAACGTGTCCGAATTGACAGTTTGAACCACCTTGCTGCCGTCACAAACGGGGCATACGAAATATATAGAGATTTATACGAAGAATATAGATCATATAACTATGACACAGCCCTCATTTTCGTCAAGTTTATGGAGCGCGAGGCGACAGCAGAACAAATGCCAGAGGTACAACTTTGCCGGGCCTTTGTTTACCTGTCAGGCGGACTATTCAAAGAAGCATTCGATATACTGGATAACTGGCATAACACCGATTCGACCCTACTCATCGACTATTACATTACCCGCACGCGCCTGATGTGGGACCTTGCAGACCACGCCGGCGGAGAGATAGGCGAAGCATACAACGCGGAAGGCCTGCGCCTCAACCGGCAACTATATACGTATCTCAGCCCGGCTGATACAGCCCGCTACTGGTATTGCCTGGCTGTACATGACCTGCGTGAAGGAAACTATCAGCGAAGTATTGAGCGCTGTCTGCTCTCGTTGTCCGCCACCCAACCATCTGTACACTACCGCGCCATGACTGCCAGCACGCTGGCATACATCTATCGTCTGACAGGCAACAACGAAGCGGCATTGCACTACAACATTGATGCTGCCATCTGCGATATACGCTCATCTACCTACGAGACGGTAGCTATGCGCAACATAGCCGAACTGCTGTTCGAAGCAGGCGAGACAACCGAAGCGGACAGATACATACACCTGGCTATGCAAGATGCACAACGCTACCATGCACGACACAGACAAGTGAGTATAGCACAGAGTCTGCCGATCATTGAGCAGCAGATGTTATCCAGGATACAATGGCAACAGCAGCTGGCGTGGGGATTACTCACCGTGGTGGCATTGCTGCTCGTGGCTGGTATAGTGGGCATAATCGTACTAAGCCGCAAAAACAAAGCCGTGCATAACGCACGGCATACAATCGACCGAATGAACCGAAGCCTGCTGGAGGCCAACAAACTCAAGGAACAGATGTTAAGTACGCTGTTGGTGGGGCAATCGCAGTATCTGAACGCCGTAGCGCAGTACCAACAAGATGTCAGGCAGAACGCAGCCAACCGCCGGTGGAGCGAACTGATGTCTATCCCCAAACGCGCTGATGCACGACTGCAACGCACACAACTAGACCGGCAACTGGATACAATGCTGCTCACCCTCTATCCCACGTTTGTTGAAGACATCAATGCTCTACTCCGCCCTGCTGAACCGATTGTACTCAAGAAGGACGAACTGCTGAACGCCCAACTGCGAATCTTTGCTCTCATCCGCCTCGGCATAACGCAGAACGAGGTGATTGCAGAGATCCTGGACTACAGCATCAATACCGTCTATAGTTACAAGACTCGCGTCATTGCACAATCCGACCTGTCACCCGAAGCGTTTTACGCCGCACTGATGCAGATTCCTTCGTTCAGCAAACAAACGTGAGGCCGCGAAC
>CAMIZG010000092.1 GCA_946403215.1 uncultured Bacteroidales bacterium
TATTTCACCTATTTCCACCACCAGTACGTATCGTTGTACTCGGGTCTTGGGGTAGGACTGGATATCAACGGTGGCACGGAACTTGATGTCAAAGGACGTAAAACGGTGGCCGCTCCCGCAGCTAACCTCACTGTTTTAGGCGTATCGGCGTGGTACCGTAGTTGGTTCGCTTCGGTTGAACTCGGCGGGATGATGGCGCTCACCGGCGGGCAGGATATCTACCTGTTCGGCAGCCGACTCTTCTCTGCTTCCATTGGTGTAACCTTCTAATCCGCTGCAGTCATGAAATCAAATCATCCAAATAAATTGTCAATTGTCAATTGTCAATTGTCAATTATAATCATTGCCTTAGCAATAATCCTATCATCCTGTTCATGGGGCAACTACTATGTAGTTAATTTCGACGAGCTGCCCGAGGCTACTGACGGTTCCATGTTCCGTATCACCAGCCAGCAGTACACCGACCTGTCAGCCGGTGTGCCGGACAACTGCTACCTGCCTGACGGCGTGGCGTTCAACAACTGGCAGGACACTACTCCCGATACCAACCCTGACGGCAAACCCGCACCTAAACGTGCTTCCGGAATCTCGGCGGCTGGATTGGTGCAAGCCATCCTCGACCAAATGAATGGAAAGAAGGTCGTAGAGATAACCGGCACTTATACCTCCTTTGACAAGGATTACAACCCCATCACCCTTTCCGGCAAGGTGCTCCTGCCGGCAGACGGTAAGTTCGAGCGTTACATACTCGTGTCGCACTACACCATCGGCTCCAACAAGGAGGCACCCAGCAACGCGTTCCCTCTTGAGGGACTGCTCTGTAGCATGGGTTATGCACTTATCTGCCCTGATTATATAGGTTACGGTATTACTGCCGACCAGATCCACCCCTATTTGGTGATGGAACTTACAGCCCTGAACGTGCTTGATATGTACCGCGCTGTCAAGAGGTACTTCGAATATGCCGGCCTCAAGCCGCAGAAGGATGATATCTACCTCTTGGGCTACTCGCAGGGAGGAGCTACCACGATGGCGGTGGAGTATGTTATCGAAGAATTATACAACCCTATCCTCAGTGACCTGTACGACGAGAACCCCATCGCTATCCGTCGCGTACTGGCCGGAGGAGGACCTTATGATATCAAGGCTACCTTCGACCGCTTCGTATCCACTGACCGGGCCGATTATCCCGTAGCGGTGCCGCTCGTGTTGCAGGGGATGATTGCAGGCAACGGACTCGACCTCGATATGCGTGCCATCATGTGCAAACGCCTGTGCGATAATATCGACGAGTGGATCAATAGCAAGAAGTACACCACCGCCCAACTCAACTCGCTCATAGGTACCAAGGTCACGCACGAGATGCTCACGCCTACCGGCATGAATGTCACCAGCAAGGAGGTAAGCGAACTCTACAAAGCCATGGTCGAGAACTCCGTCGTATCCTATGCGTGGGAACCCCAGGCACCCGTGTATATCTTGCACTCCATGGACGATGAGACCGTTACCTACCTCAATGCCACCAACGCCAAGCAACGCTGGTCGGGGGCGAACATTCAGTATAACTTCGGACACTACGGAGGACACGTTAAGACCTGCCTGCGCTTCATGCTTACATGCAAGACTCTGCTCGAGCAGGACCGTAAAGAGGAAAAAGTGAACTATCTAAAATAATCCCGCGATGAAACGATCCACTATTCACTATTCTTATCTCGTACATAGTCGAACGATTATTTCACTATTCACTATCATCATCGCTGCAGCAATGATGAGTCTGTCCTCTTGCAACCCCGAAGCCAAGGCTGTCAGCGGACAGAGGGTGACGATCAACATTGAGCCGAAGATCACTTCGTCGGGATTCCTGAATGTCCGCTTCTCCACTAATACGGAGGCATACTACCACATTGGTATCCTCCCCGTAGCGGAGACGCCAGACCTCAGCAATTCTACCAACGCCAAGTCGTTCATGGCACTCATGCTCGATCAGGCGTATGCCGATTACCTCTACTGGCGCAGCGGTTTGCTCATGGAGGGTACCCCCTATGTAGCCGAGTTCGCTTCCCACAGCCTGCAGTACGGTACGGTGGATTATTCGTTCACTCTGCTCACGCCGGATACGGATTATCTTATATACGCTTTCCCCGTCAATGTGTCGGCCAACAAACCCGATGGCAGGCTCTTCCTGCAGCGAGTATCTACCTCCAAAACCTCGGCATACGAGGATATGCAGTTCATCTACCGCGTTCGTGGGTATTGGGATTATATCTATCCTACTTCTTCTTCCGGCTCTATTCTCGCCGATGCCCCGTGGGGTGGTGCAACGCGCGACTCTCTCTGGTTGCGCGAACTGGGCGAGTATGCGTCCGTGCACGCGTACTTCAGCGAGCTCTTCTCGGCTTACCAGCTCTTTCAGGCTAACGACCTTCTGCATTTCGGTATTTACGTGCATAACAACGACGGCTTCGGCGATGGCTCCTCCGACACGTTCTTCGAGGAGGGACACACCTATTACACCGCCCTTGCACTCATGGATGGTTACCTGTCTCAAAAGGCCTCAGCCATCTACAAGTTTACCTGGCACGGCGAACAGACCCAGTTGCTCTTTGATAGCTCCCAGCGCCTGACTACTGATTGGTAACAATATAACAAATACAATAACAACTAATCTTTAATATTTATTTATGATGAAACTATGTAACAAATTCGCTGCCGAGTTCTTCGGTACAGCAGTGTTGGTTCTTGGCGGTTGTGGTACTGCCTTGTTCGGTCATGTAGGTTTTCTGGGCGTTTCGTTGGCCTTTGGTCTGACAATTGTGGCTGCAGCCTATGGTATTGGTCACATCAGTGGCGCGCATCTTAACCCCGCAGTCAGTCTGGGTGTGTTTGTCAACGGCCGCATGAGTGCCAAGGAGATGCTTTGGTACTGGTGCGCGCAGGTGCTGGGCGCTATTGCTGCTGCGGCTATCCTCTTCGGCATCGCTAAGTCGGCCGGTATGCAGATCGGTACGTTTGCCGCTAACGGCTACGGCGAGTTCTTCGGACAGGCTGATCTGGCTGCCGGTTATCTGCAGACCAATGTATGGGGCGCATTTGCTGTTGAGGCTGTGCTTACCTTCGTGTTCCTGATGGTTATCCTGGGCGTAACCGACAGCAAGCATGCTAACGGCGCTTTCGGCGGTCTGGCTATCGGCTTGACGCTCACGCTCATTCACCTCATCTCTATTCCTCTCACCAACACCTCGGTTAACCCCGCACGTTCTATCTCGCAGGCTCTGTTCTCCGAGAACGCTTTGGCTCTACCGCAGCTCTGGCTCTTCATCGTGGCTCCGATGGTGGGTGCCGCGCTCGCCGGCCTGTGCTACAAGTGCATCGCTTGCGACGGCAATTGCAAGAAGTAATAGCCTTCTTCCCGTTTATCCAAGGGAGTGTGTCAAAAGCGCACTCCCTATTTTTTGTCTAAAAACTCCCGGAATGATTCTTTTCCTGCTTTCTTCCTTCGCCACATTCACAACATCAAATTAGTATTTTTGTATGTGATTAGTAGGTGATTGTTCCGATATGTTAAGTATAATTGCCTCCCAGATGCCA
>CAMIZG010000093.1 GCA_946403215.1 uncultured Bacteroidales bacterium
CCACTGAAGCACATGAACGCCATAGCCATGAGGCCGACCACGATGAACGTGATGCCGAGGCCTTGCAAGGGCTTGGGAACATCGTTATACTCCATCTTCTCACGAATACCGGCAAGGCAGCAGATAGCTACGAGCCAGCCGAGACCCGAACCGAGAGCGTAAGCGAAGGCGTCGCCAATATTGGCGATCGCTTTAACGTTCTCCGGATCGAGCAGAATACGCTGCTGCATGAAGAGCGAACCGCCCATGATGGCGCAGTTCACGGCAATCAGCGGCAGGAAGATACCCAGCGACGCATAGAGCGAGGGACTGAACTTCTCAACAACCATCTCGACGATCTGCACGATAGCCGCGATAACGGCGATGAACAGGATGAACGAGAGATAACCGAGGTTCAGCGGGTTGAGGACATATACCTGGAGCAGGTAGTTGACAGGCAGGGTGATGAGCAGCACAAACGTAACCGCTACGCCCAGACCGAGAGAAGTTTTCACTGTTTTACTTACAGCCAGGTACGAGCACATGCCTAAGAAGAAGGCAAAGATCATGTTGTCAGCAAAGATGCTGCGAACAAATAATGAAATAGCGTGTTCCATATTACTTCTCCTCCTTATTTAGCGAGCGGTGTGCCCAGATGATACAACCTACGAGGATGAGTGCCATAGCGGGCATCATCATCATACCGCAGTTCTCGTAGAAGCCTCCGTTGGCCACATACCAGCTTTCGGGAATAACGCGGAAGCCGAGCAGTGTGCCTGCGCCGAAGAGTTCGCGGAAGAATGCGACGATGATAAGGATGGCTGCATAGCCCAGACCGTTACCAAGACCATCGAGGAACGAATCCCATACCTTGTTCGTCATGGCAAACGCCTCGAGACGACCCATGAGGATACAGTTCGTGATGATCAGACCAATATAAACCGACAGCTGCATTGCGACATCGTAAGCGAACGCCTTGAGCACCTCGCTAACGAGCGTAACCAGTGCGGCTACGACTACCAGTTGCACGATGATACGGATACGCATAGGTATCGTATTGCGGAGCAACGAGATAATAACGTTCGACATAGCCACGATGATCGTAACCGCCACGCCCATGACGAGGGCCGGTTTGAGTTGCACGGTCACAGCGAGCGCCGAACATATACCAAGCACCTGCACAACGACAGGGTTGTTGGCATTCAACGGACCCAAGAGGGTCTCTTTCGTTTTCTGAGAAAGTGCCATATCTTACTCCTCCGTTTGATTAGATGTTTGATTTTTTTCATTTACTACTTCTGCTTCTTCAGTTTCCGGCTGATAATCCGGCAGTTCGCTGAGGAACGCTGCGTACTCGGCGAGGTTCGCCTTGAGCATGTCGCTAACGCCTGTGGAGGTGATGGTAGCACCGGAGAGTGCATCCACCTGCTCCTGACCTTCAGCCTGTGTGCCTGCTTTGAGCACGGCTACGCTGACTACTTCGCCCTCGGCGTTGCGGATATGCTTGCCCTCGAACTGCTGACGGAACGGCAGTTCAACGATGAGCGCACCCAGACCCGGAGTCTCACTTTCGTGATTGAAGTTCGCACCGTAGATGGTGTTCAGATCTTTGTCGAGCGCGAGATAACCGCCGATGCCGCCCCAAAGACCTGCGCCTTTGAGCTTGAGCACGAACTTCGGTTCGTCGTCGATAACGGCAACATACACGGGGTGACCGTTGACGTCGAGCGTATCTTTGACGAGCGAGAAGTACAGCGCTGCGGGATCGTCGCAGTTAGAGATGTCCTGTTTCAATGCACCGAGGATCTGCTTTTGCTGGTCGAGCTGGATGTTAGCCTGCTGACGCGGACCAAGCACCTGGCTGACGAGAGCCAGCAAGACAGCTACGATAATCACTACTACCGTAGCATACACAATCGTGTAGGTATTGCTATTCGTATTCATATCGTCCTCCTTATGCTTTTACGCGCTTAGCACGCATGTTAATATTACGTTGAACAACACACCAGTCGATGAGCGGAGCTACAGCGTTGCCGAGCAGGATAGCAAGCATCATGCCCTCGGGATAACCCGGGTTGAGCACGCGCACTACCACAGCCATGAAGCCGATGAGCGCACCGTAGATCCACTTGCCGCAATCCGTACGGGCAGCGGTAACAGGATCGGTAGCCATGAACACAGCACCGAACAGGAAGCCGCCGCTAACAAGATGCATGTACCACGGATACTGCGCAACGAGGTTGTCGGCAGCGCCGAAACGGTTGAACAGCAGAGCGGTGATGCAGCCCGTAACGATGATGCTGAACATGATTCGCCAGTCAGCCGTGCGGGTGACGAGCAGCAGACATGCGCCCATCAGGATAGCCCATACGCAGGTCTCACCAACAGAGCCCGGGATAAGGCCGTTAACCATGTCCATGAACGTTACATCAGCCGATGAGCCTGTAGCGAGCTGCGTGAGCGGGGTAGCGCCGGAGAAGCCGTCGATGAGCGTGTGACCGCCATCCCAGCCCCATGTGCTGCCTGTGCGGATGAACGCCTTGTCGCCCGTCATGTGGGTTGGGTAGGCGAAGAACAGGAACGCACGGGTGATGAGCGCTACGTTGAAAATGTTGTAGCCCGTACCGCCGAACACCTCTTTGGCGAAGATAACGGCGAAAGCAGTAGCTACAGCTACCATCCACAGCGGAGTGTTGATAGGCACGATAAGCGGAATCAAGAAACCGGTAACGAGGAAGCCCTCAGCGATCTCTTCATGTTTCCACTGAGCCACGGTGAACTCGATGCCAAGACCAACGATGTAACTAACAAGAATATACGGCAGAACAGCCAGCAGACCGAAGCCGAAAGCCTTCCAGAACAGTGCGGAGGTTAAGCCGCCCATGAGTTGTCCGGTAGCCAACAGGTGCTGATAGCCGACATTGTACATGCCGAAAAGCATACACGGAACGAGTGCGAGCACTACGTAGATCATCGTGCGCTTGGAGTCATTGCCCGCATGGATCTGCGAGCCAAGGCGCTTGCCGGTGGTGTTCGGGGTGAAGAGGAAACTCTCGAAACCGTCGAACAGCGACCAGAAAGCGTGCAACTTACCGCCTTCCTCAAAGTTCGGGCGGAGTTGCTCTTTCAGTTTATATAGACCCTCAAACATTATTCAATCTCCTGTTTTAAGTTATCCAATGCGGCGCGAACGATAGCTTGTAGTGGCATCTTGGAGGTGCAGACGTACTCGCAAACAGCGAAGTCTTCGGGTGCGACCTCGTAAGCGCCGAGCGCTTCCATTCGATCCAAGTTTCCGGCAATCATAGCCTTGATGAGATGCTCGGGGTAGATGTCCATCGGGAACACGCGCTCATACTCGCCGCTGACGATGATAGCGCGGCGTCCGCCTTTGAGACGGGCATCCTGCTTACCCTCGCGCAGGAAGCACGGCATGATCCAACCCATGAACTCATGGGT
>CAMIZG010000094.1 GCA_946403215.1 uncultured Bacteroidales bacterium
TAATCGCTAATCGTTCACCCGCACCAACTGATTGCTCAGGGCGTACCAGAGCCAGCCCTCGACGTGACGATAGCCCATGTTCCGCAGGGCGGACATATAGTCGCGCACCTGGAGCATGTGCCCGGCGTGACGGCTGAGCGTGAACTTGTAATCGAGCACCACGGCTTGCTCGCCACGGATCATCACACGGTCAGGACGGATGGCCGCATTAGGCGTCAGGATAGCCGCCTCGCGCATCAGCTGCCAGCTGCCGTCAAACCAGTGCCTCATCTGCTCCGAACTGAACGCGTCGCGGATCAGACCGGCTATGCGCTCGTACTGCCCCGCACTGTCGATGAGCCCCTGCTGGCGGTAGAGATCGAGCACCTGACCAGCCTCCTCGGCACGAGCGATGTGGGCGAATATATCATGGCACAGCACTCCAAAATCCGCCTGGGCGGTCACCGCCTCGGCGTTGTCCGGATCAGTGGTGTACTGCGTCGATTCTTGCGACTGGCGGAACGTGATCTGCGACCCGTCGCTATACAGCACGGCAGGCAACGGCTGAGCCCCCGTGAAATCAAACGGGCTGACGGCTCGCTTATCCTCCACCTGATGGATAACCACCTCCCCCACAGCGTACTCCACGTACCGCTCGCCGCTGTCCGCCAACGCGGGCAGAGCGCTGCGCAGACCCGTGTAGTCGAGCAGCGAGGCTGCCACCGTAGGATAGCCGTCCTGATGCACACCCGCATCCGGCAGGGCATAGACGTACAGGTTATCCGCAGCACGGGTCAGGGCTACGTACAGCAGGTTGTAACTGTCTATACGCTGCGCCTCGTGCTCCAGACGGTACGCCTCGTAGTAACTCGACCCCTCGCCCGTCTGCTGCAGAGCCGACTCCTGACGCACAGGGATCAGCGGCAGACTGTTCTCCGACACCTGCACAGCCTCCGTCCAGAGCACATCGTCATTGCGGTCGGACTCAATAGCCCAGCCGGCATTAAGCAATATAACCGTCTTGCCCTCCAAGCCCTTGGAGCTGTGCACGCTCATCAGACGTATAGCCTCGCTGCTGCTGTCGCCGGAGATAGCCGACTCATGCATCTTGTCCTCCCAGTACTGCAGCAGCGCACCCAGATCGCTGCCGTTGGCGGCGATGAACGACTGCACCTGGTCGAGCAGGCAGTTGACGTACGCCAGGTCATTGCCCTTATATCTCCCCTGCTCGCAACCGATGATCTGCACCAGGTGCTGCAGCAGGTCATAGAGCGGCGTATGGCTATCAAGTGCGGTGACAGCCTCCAGCACCTCATCGCCGCAGTACAGACGAACGTACTCCGCAGCGGCCGCACTGCCTGTGTGCTTGTAGCGCAACGCCTCGATGAGCAGCAGCACCGTGGTGCAGGACTCCAGACGAAAACTGTCGCGCGAAACCATCTGCGTGCGGTTGAGCAGCTCAAAGCGCTCACCCTGCTCGCGGCAGTAGGTCACCCACTGCTGTATCTCGTCGTTCCTGCGGCCGAGCACGAGGATATCCTGCGGGCGCTCGCCGGCAACAAGCAGTTGCTCGATGGTCAGGCACACATCGTCCCACAGGGCTTGCTGCTGCTCCTCCTTGAGCAGTTGATCCGTGCCGAGTTTGGCAGCTGTGCCCTTCTTGTAATAGGGGTAGAACCGGCAGCGGACGAACCCGCCCTGATGCTTGTCGGTGCGGAAGAACTCATCTATCGGCCGAACGGCCTGCTGCTCGTCGTAGAGCGTGGCGCCCACGGGACGCTTGTCGTTGGCGGAGACGGCCATCTGCATGTTGTCCTGACCGACCACCTGCTGCATCACGTCCAGGTTGAAGGCCACCACGTTACGGCGGCTGCGCTGGTTGCGGATGAGCGGCGCGGTGTCAGGGTTATAGGCCTCGGTCAGCTCCGTACGGCCGAGCGACTCCATGATCTGCCAGTTGCCGTTGCGGAAGCGGTATATACTCTGCTTGGAGTCGCCCACGATCAGTACCGTCTGGCCGGGTACGGCCAGGATCTCGCGGATCAGGTGCAGGAACACGTTCCACTGCAGCAGACTGGTGTCCTGGAACTCATCGATCATGATGTGCCGGTAGCGTATGCCGGCTTTCTCGAGAATAAAATCGGCGTCACCGGGTTGCAGTGCCTGCGCCAGCGTGACTGCCGTGTCGGCAAGCAGAGCCGTGTTCGTGCTCAGCAGCGACCGGCGGATACAATCCTCCAGTGCGCGCATGAGCCGCATGTCATTGAGGTAGGTCAGCGAGCAGGTCAGCTGCCACCAGGTGTGTCGCATCTGGTCGCAGGCGCGCTGAAGGTCGGCGGCTACGGGGGTGCGCATCATCTCGTCCATCGCTTTCTCTGTCGCACCGCGGAAGAGATACTCCTTCCTTGTTGTTTCCGGTTCAGACAGAGACTTGCGCATGTTGTCTACCGCGCCCCTGACAGACTTGCCGGCATCCTGCAGTTGGCCGCTGAGTGCGTTCACCTGCTCCGCAAAGCGCTTGAGCGCGGCACTGCGGCGGGCATAGAGGGCTGCTCGATAGTCGGCTATTCGCTGCTCATCCAGGTCAAGACGTGTGCTGTGCACCTGCACGCTCTCCAGGTACAGCTGCTTGGCTATGCGGATGAGGTTGGCCCGGATGTCCCAGCTCTTGCCGTCGCCTATACATTGCTCCACGTACTCATACACCGTGCGACGGCTGTCATCCGACAGCTCGGATGTAAGCATCGTATCCACCGCTGTGGTGATCACCTGCTCCGAGTCCAGACTGATGGCGAAATCCGCCGTGCGGTTGATGGCTTTGGCCAGCCCGCGGATGAGCTGCTGCAGAAAACTGTCGATGGTGGTGACAGAGAAGTTGTCATAGTCCTGGAGTATGGCGTGCATGTTCGCCTCGGCGCGCGCGCGAAGCACCTCGTCTGAGGCCCGGCTGTCGCGGAGCATGAACTCCCGCACCTTGCTCAGCAGCTCCGTCTCGCCGCCCTCGGCAACACGCATCAGATAGGTCAGGATGCGCTCCTTCATCTCCGCCGTGGCGGCGTTGGTGAAGGTCACGGCGAGAATATTTCGGTAACTCTCGCCGCTGAGCAGCAGGGCTATATAGTACGCCGCCAGCGTGTACGTCTTGCCCGTACCCGCCGACGCCCTGCATACATGTAGTGCGCGAGATCCGTCACTCTTCCCTGCCATACTCGGATGAATTAGTCTAATCTGTTGCAAAGGTACAAAAAGTTTTTGACATTTGCAAGCATTTTGCCAAAAAAATTACCGCCCCTTGCCTCAATGGTTCGGGCACAGGCTGTACCGAAAAAGAAAATGGGGCACGGAGCCCCATTTTCAGTTAATGTATGTAGAAGGTCGGTTTAGCGGATAACTTGTCCACCTACGTTGAACTTGGTGTTGCCCTTCTTGATAACCACATTACCGTTCTCGATAGCCTT
>CAMIZG010000095.1 GCA_946403215.1 uncultured Bacteroidales bacterium
GATGATAGCTTCGAACTTCTCGGCGATGAGCGATGCGCCACCAATCAGGCCGCCGTCGATGTCGGGGCAGGCGAACAGTTCGGCTGCGTTCTTCTCGTTGCAACTGCCGCCGTACAGGATGGTAGTGTCGTCAGCAGCCTGCTTGCCGTACTTCTCAGCTACCAGGCCACGGATAAAGGCGTGGATCTCCTGTGCCTGCTCCGGCGTAGCGGTCAGACCCGTACCGATAGCCCATACCGGTTCGTAAGCCAGGGTGATCTTAGCCCACTGCTCGGCACTCAGGTGGAACACAGAGCCTTCGAGTTGAGCCTTAACGACCTCGTTCTGCTTGTTCTCCAGGCGCTCCTCCTTTACCTCGCCGATGCAGAAGATCACCTTCAGACCGTTGGCGAGTGCCAACTCAACCTTGTTCTTCAGGATCTCATAATCCTCGTGGTAGTATGCGCGGCGCTCGGAGTGACCGAGGATGCAGTACTCTGCACCTGTCGATGCCACCATAGCAGCACTCACCTCGCCGGTGTAGGCACCTTTGTCCTTGTCAGCGCAGTTCTCAGCAGCTACTTTGATAGCGCTACCCTTAACGAGCTCTGCTACTGGTGCCAGGTGGATGAACGGCGTACCGATCACCACCTCGCAGTTAGGGTTCTTTACATCGTTCTTGAGCTGTTGGGCGAGCTCTACGCCTTCTTGCAGGTTCTTGTTCATCTTCCAGTTACCTGCAACCATTCTTGTTCTCATTGTTGTATGTATTTAGTATTGATTTCTTACATCATTCAGGTATGCTCCGGCCGGTTTGAGCACGTACTCCTGCAGTTCATCGCTGTACTTCAGGTTACGGAAGAGCACCTTGGTGGTCTGCAGTCCTTCCTTCAGGGTGATCATGGTGGGGATGTACTCATCGGTTTTGGCAACATACTTCACCTTCATCGTTATCCAATCGATAGCCACGCGCTCCTTGGGCGTGAATGTGATGGTCGTCACGTTCTGCGCGGTTTTTTCCGTCACCTCGCAGGCATCCGCCATCGCTTGGGCGAACAGCAGCGGGTTAGCCTGATAGAGCTCGTCGCGAGTCGGCGTGCTGAGCGTCAGTTCGTTGGCGTCAATGTTGTACATGTACAATGTTGTGCCGTCAAACGAGGCCTGCGTGCCGAACGCCTCCAACTGAAACTGTTCGCCGTGCATCACCAGTCTGCCGGTATATGAGATAGGTTGCGACATCTGATCTTGCACGGTGATCGTGAAATCCGTGCTCATCGTCTTCTGCCCGAGCAAGGCGAAGAGCGACTGTAATATGGACAATAGTAAAATTTTCATTGTTCTGACCTTTGCGAGTGCAAAGGTACGAAAAATATTTGACATTTGCAAATTTTAGCCGTATTATTTCAAAAAAAATCTTCCAACACTTGCAAATGTCAAATAATTTTTGTAACTTTGTGAGCAAATTCAGAGTAACGCAACCATTTGTATGTATCAACGACTTATCATACTGCTGCTATGCTGCGCGGCCGGCCTGATGCAGGCGCAGGGAGCAAGCCGCTGGACGGAGGAGATGTACGGACAATACACCTGCGACAATTACACCGATTACGCGGCATTCAACAATCCGGTAGCGGCCGGGAGCGCCGATGCCGCGCTATTGGAGGCTGCGGTGTTCTACGAGACCAACCGCCAGCGCGCGCTGCATGAGAAAACGGCTTTCGCATACGACCAGCCCCTCAACGCATGCGCACACGAGCATTCGGCTAATATGGTTGAGCACGACTTCTTCTCCCACGAGAGTCCTGTCGCAGGCAAACAGACGCTGCCAGACCGACTGGCAGAAGTCGGTTACCCCAACTACACCTGCGCCGAGAACATAGCCATCGTTGCTGCGCAAGGAACATATGCAGAGGTAGCCAGGCACCTGGTGGCAGACAAATGGATGCATTCCAAACCCCACCGCGCCAACATCCTTCGCAGCGGCCTGACGCACCTGGGGTGCGGCGTGGCATTCTATCAAGACGGCAAGTTCCTGTACGTCAAAGCCACGCAGAACTTCCTGAAAAAGTGGTAACACACCAACTGAAACACAATAACATAGATATATGAAGTACCTTATTTCCGGTGGCGGAACAGGAGGACACATCTTCCCCGCCGTAAGCATTGCCAACGCACTCAAAGCCGCTGACCCGGAGGCGGAAATATTGTTTGTAGGCGCACTCGGACGCATGGAGATGGAGCGCGTGCCGCAGGCAGGTTACAAGATCGTCGGTCTGCCCGTGCGCGGGTTCAACCGTGCCCGGCCGTGGAAGAACATCAGCGTGCTCTGGGACCTGATGCGCTCGCTCATCCGGGTCCGTAAGATCATCCGCGAGTTCAAGCCGCAGGTAGGTATTGGCGTAGGCGGCTACGCGTCCGGTGCGGCCATGTGGATGGCGGCTAAGATGGGCATACCTATCCTGCTGCAGGAGCAGAACGGCTTTGCCGGAGTGACGAACAAACTGCTCAAGGACAAGGCGGCTAAGATTTGCGTGGCGTACCCGGGTATGGAGAAGTTCTTCCCTGCGGACAAGATCATCCTCACCGGCAACCCTGTGCGGCAGAACCTGACGGAAGGAAAACGGAAAGAGGTGAAAGGCGAAAGCAACCTGCTGATTATAGGAGGCAGTCTGGGTGCACGTACCATCAACCGCGCCGTGGCGGCTGGACTGAAGCAGCTGACGGATGCTGGCATACGCGTTGTATGGCAGACCGGCAAGACCTACTACGCCGAGTGCAAGAAAGCCTGGGAGGACGCCGGCAGTCCGGCAAGCATCGAGTGTCTGGACTTCCTGAGTGACATGCCTGACCGTTATGCACAGGCCGACCTGGTTATCTCGCGTGCCGGAGCCAGCTCCATCAGTGAGATATGTCTGTTAGGCAAACCGGCTATCCTCGTGCCCTCGCCGAACGTGGCGGAGGACCACCAGACGCACAATGCCATGGCGCTCGTCAACCGCGAGGCGGCTGTGCTGGTCAAGGACGTGGAGGCTGCGGACAAGCTTATCCCGACGGCGCTGGAGCTCATTCAGGACAAACAGCAGCTGGAGTCACTCCACACGCATGTGCTGGCTCTCGCCGAGCGCGACTCAGCCAAGCGCATTGCGGAAGAGGTGATGAAGCTGGCGAAATGACAGCAGGCATTGCTCTTCTCGCGCCTTTGTCCCTTGCGTCCGAATCATATTCGGGCAACGGCTCCACAAGAGCCGCCTGCGTACCCGTACTTTATTGACTGCATGTCCATGTTTTGCA
>CAMIZG010000096.1 GCA_946403215.1 uncultured Bacteroidales bacterium
CTAAACCCTAAACGCTCAACCCTAAACCCTAAACGCTAAACGCTCAACCCTAAACGCTAAACCCTAAACCCTAAACGCTCAACTATTCATGCTCTTGTCCAGCGCCGCACAAGCCGCCTCCCGGTAAGCCACCATCAGTCCGCCTGTGCCGAGCAGCGTGCCGCCAAAGTACCGCACCACAACAACTAACACCTGGTCCAGATTCCTGGCGTCAATGCTGCGAAGTATAGGCAGACCCGCCGTGCCGTGCGGTTCGCCGTCGTCCTTCGTCCGCCAGAGGTTCTCGCCCAGTCTGTATGCATAGCATACGTGACGCGCATCGTGGTACTTTTTCTTGTACCAGGCGATGCGTTTCTTCGCCTCATCCTCGTCCTGTATGGGCTCGGCAAAAGCGAGGAACTTGCTGCCACGGTCCTTGTATATACCCTCGGCGGATTGTTGTATACGAATGCGCTCGGCCATAGCGGAGTTACTTCTTCAGTAGTGCGAAATTGATTACTTCATCTATATCCCGTACGTAGTGGAACGTCAGCCCGGTTACATACATCTCGGGTATCTCCTCCACATCTTTCCGGTTGTCCTCGCAGAGCACGATATCCGTTATGCCTGAACGCTTGGCAGCCAGGATCTTCTCTTTCACGCCGCCGATGGGCAGCACCTTGCCGCGCAAGGTCATCTCGCCGGTCATGGCGATACGCGGACGCACTTTGCGGCGTGTGAACGCACTCACCATAGCCGTGGTCATCGTTATGCCGGCTGAAGGACCGTCCTTGGGTATGGCGCCTTCCGGCACATGCAGATGTACGCTGTGCGTTTCTATATCTTTCTGCGATATACCGAAATGCTCGGCATGCGCCTTGATATACCCTAAGGCTATCGTCGCGCTCTCCTTCATCACATCGCCCAGATTGCCGGTCAGGGTGAGAGTAGGGGCTTTGGCTTTGCTCAGCGAGGTCTCGATGAATAGGATCTCACCGCCCACGCTGGTCCATGCCAGACCGGTGACCACGCCGTAATAGTTGTTGTTCTCCCACATGTCGCGGTTGAACTTCGGCTTGCCCAGATAGGTTTCTACGTCCTCTTGCGTAATGGATTTGTTATATTCTTCCTCAAGGGCGATCTTCGTCACCACCTTGCGGCAGATAGTCGAGATCTGGCGCTCCAGACTACGCACACCTGATTCGCGTGTATAGTGGTCGATGATCTGTCCCATCACTTTCTTGTTTATCCGCAGGTCGCTCGCCTTCAGTCCGTTGTTCTTCAGGCACTTGGGCATCAGGTGGCGTTTGGCTATCTCCTCTTTCTCCTCCTGCAGGTAGCCGGTCATCTCGATGAGTTCCATACGATCAAGCAGAGGGCGGGGGATGGACTCCAGCGAGTTGGCCGTGGCCACGAACAGCACCTTGCTCAGGTCGTAATCGACATCCAGATAGTTGTCATGGAACGTGCTGTTCTGCTCTGGATCGAGCACTTCCAGCAGGGCACTCGTCGGATCGCCCTTGTAGTCCATGCCTATCTTGTCTATCTCATCCAGCACAAACACAGGGTTACTGCTTTGCACTTTCTTTATATTGCTGATGATCCGTCCCGGCATGGCGCCGATATATGTCCGCCTGTGTCCGCGAATCTCCGCCTCGTCGTGCAGTCCGCCTAATGACACGCGCGCATATTTGCGACCCAGAGCCGTGGCTATGCTCTTGCCCAGACTCGTCTTGCCGACTCCCGGAGGGCCATACAAACATAGAATAGGGGCTTTTGTATCTTTGTCCTTGGCAGCTTGCGTCTGCTTGAGCACGGCCAGATACTCAATGATACGCTCCTTGACTTTCTCCATGCCGTAGTGGTCCTTGTCGAGCACCTCTTTGGCCTGGCGTATGTCGTAGTTGTCCTCCGTGCAGTCGTTCCACGGCAGGTCGAGCAGGGTTTCCAGATACGTTATATCCATCTGGTAATCCGAAGAGTGTGACGATTCGCGTTCCACCTTCTTCAGCGTCTCATTGAATGCGGCTTCGGCATGTTTCGGCCAGTTCTTTAGGGCTCCGCGTTCTCGCAGCACTTTCAGCCGCTCATTATCGGTATCGCCCAACTCCTTCTGAATAGCCTCCAACTGATGATGCAAGTAGTACTCGCGGTGCTCCTTGTTCATCTTCTCCTCGGCTTTCTCCTGGATATCCGCACGTGTCTTGACCATCTCCACCTCTTTCAGCAGATGCTCCAGCAGCAACTCGCCACGGATGCGTATGTCATCCATCAACAGCAGTTTTTGCTTGTCTTCCAGCGCTATATTGAAGTTCACGCAGATGTAGTTTATCAGAATATCCGGACTACTGATGTTCTTGAGCATCAGTTTGGCTTCCTGGGGTAGGTTAGTGGCATGATCCAGAATGAATATGGCCTGCTCCTTGATGGTAGTAGCCAGAGCTATGAAGTTCTTGTCGCGCTTGGAAGGCATCTTTTCCGGCTCTACACGCACTCGCACACGGCGTTGTGGACGCAGAGCCACATATTCCTCCATCCAAATACGCTGTGTAGCCTCCAGAATAGCCATCATACTACCGTCAGGCACCTCGAATATACGTAGCACACGTGCCGCTGTGCCTACAGGGAATATATCCTTGGCATCCGGCTCTTCCACGTCCGTCGCATTCTGACTGAACACGCCGATTATCTCTTCCGATTTATACGCATGTTCAACCAATCGCATCGATTTCGGACGCGACAAGGTTACAGGCAGCAATACGCCCGGAAACAGCACCATATTCTTCAGAGGCAGTACGGATACAACATCGCCACTCTTCAGTTGTTGTGTCTGCGATGAATCTTGTCCGTCCACCAGCGGAACGATCTGCTCCTCGCCATTCTCATCAGCAAGCACCATACTCAGCATCAAATCATTAAAATCTTCTCTCATCCTCGTTCTAAAGGGTTTATTTTTTTTTCTAAATTCAGATTTACACACAAATAGGCGCGTGTTATTACGCGCACAATTATATTGTAACAAAAATTGTGCCGATTCATGCTCGATTTTGTTTTTCCTCCCAATTCATGCCATTTTGTCATAAAC
>CAMIZG010000097.1 GCA_946403215.1 uncultured Bacteroidales bacterium
CAACTATGGCAAACAACACCGGTTCAATCATTGCTGCGCTGTTAGGCGGCGCACTGGTAGGAGCTATGGCAGCATTGCTGTTCGCTCCCAAGTCGGGAGAAGAGTTGCGTGCTGACGTAGCACGCATCGCTCGCGAGAAAGCGGCACACCTCAATAAAGAGGAACTGGAGGAGCTCATAAATAATGTAATCGCGCGCGTGAAAGAGTATTTCACCAAAGAGGAAATCGAAGAGACTGTTGACAAAGTTATCGCAGAGGGAGCCAAAGCATGATTTTCGATTCAGACAAATACCGGCAGACGTGGGCTGATATCAAGCAGTTCGCGCTGACGAGGTTTGACCTGTTCAAGGTGGACTTTCTGGAGAAAGCCGCTAAGATTGTAGGGCTCATCCTGTTTGCTTTAGCACTTATCCTGCTGCTATTTGCAATTGTCTCGTTCGCCTGCATTGCGCTGATTTTCCTTATAGGTCAGGCGCTGCCTATGTGGGCGTCCGCACTGATTGTGGTGGGGCTGTGGCTGCTGCTGATGATTGGAGCAATAGTGTTTCGCAACCAGTTGTTCATCAACCCTGTACTGGCGGCTATCAGTGCTATTCTGTTTGAGCCGAAAGAGGATAACCGGCAGGCGGTGGCTAATGACCAACAGCCAGCGGTAAGAGAGGAGGTGCGCGATGAGTAATTTATCATCCATCCGCACAATGCAGGAACTGGAGCGCCAGCGCGCCCTCCTGCAGCAGAAAGCCCAACGTGAGGAGCAACGGGTGCGTAAGGATATTGATGGCATACGCGAGGATTATATGCCTGTCGTTCATGCAGTGAACGGCATTCGCAGTGGCGTGAGCCGGCTGAAGACAATCCTGGCTTTCGCACTACCGGTTTTCAATTTCTTCCGCAGCAAACGCCAGAAGAAGTAATTATCCCTGCACAAGGCAAACCCCGAAATAGGGCTATTTGCATTCCGCAGATAGCAACGCCGATTTAATTCACATAAATCGTGCGTTAGATTGATGCGGGATTTGCAAATATGGAATATTTGTGTTACCTTTGTGCGCTTTTTTCGGGTTCGGGCTCCGAAAGTCGCCCAAGGCAGCGTATGAGATGTCAGACGTTAGATGTCAGACGTTAGATGTTAGAAGTTAGACGTTAGATGTTAGAAGTTAGACGTTAGATATTAGCAGCGTTTAGGACCTTGACAAGCCGCCCGGCTCGTGTAATTATAATAACAACAATTCAATGTACGCAATTGTAGAAATGCAAGGCCAGCAGTTCCGCGTAGAGGCTGGCAAGAAATTGTTCATCAACCGCATGGAAACCGAAGCCGGTGCAACGGTTGAATTCGACAAGGTTCTGTTAGTTGACAAGGACGGCGCTGTTAAAGTGGGTGCGCCGTACGTCAAGGGAGCCAAAGTAGTATGCGAGATCATCGACAACGAGAGCCGTGGCGAGAAGATTCTTGTATTCCACAAGAAACGCCGCAAAGGTTTCCGTAAGTTGAACGGTCACCGTCAGGATCTGACCAACCTCGTAGTAAAAGAAATCGTTTGTTAAACCCCAAAATTTTTAAATCCTAATCAATTATGGCACATAAGAAAGGTGTCGGTAGTTCGAAGAACGGCCGTGAATCAGAAAGCAAGCGCCTTGGTGTAAAAATCTGGGGTGGACAAATTGCAAAGGCAGGTAACATCATCGTGCGTCAGCGCGGTACGGTACACAAACCCGGTGCAAACATGGGTATGGGTTCCGACCACACACTGTACGCTCTTACCGATGGCGTAGTTACCTTTACCCGCAAACGCGACAACAAGTCGTACGTCTCTATCCAGCCGATAGCTGCTGAAGCATAAATCGGCGGAGACAACACAACCAATCTCCTACCGAGGCTTCGGCTTTGGGTAGGAGATTTTTGTTTTGAAACAAAACACTAGTCGACTAGACGTCTAGTCAACTAGACAACTAGATAAAGATTATACAATGCTAACACTCAAGCAAATCTACGACAGCCCCGAGCAGATCATTGCGGGACTGAACAAGAAGCATTTCGCCAATGCGGAGGAGACCATCGGCCGCGTCATGGCTATCGATGCCGAGCGCAAAGCCGCCCAGCAGAAGAAGGATAATGCCTCCGCCGAGATGAACAAGATAAGCAAATCCATCGGCGCACTGATGGCACAAGGCAAACGCGACGAAGCCAACGCCGCCAAGGCGCAGACCGGCGAGCTCAAGCAGGCCATAGCTGCCTATGAGCAGCAGATGGCTGCCAAGGAGCAGGAACTGACGAACCTGCTGCTGACTATCCCCAATGTACCCTACGCTATCGTTCCCGAAGGTGCATCGGCTGAGGACAACCTCGCCGTAACCATCGGCAACTGGCCCAACCAGCCGATGATCGACGCCATCGCCAAGAATGGTGCCGTAGCCTTGCGCGACTGGGACGGTGCTACCGATGAGGCGATTGCCGCCGAGCGTATCGCACAGAGCGAGAAGCTCCCGCACTGGGATCTGGCGAAGAAGTACAACCTCATCGACTTCGATCTGGGCGTGAAGATCTCCGGCGCAGGCTTCCCCGTATATATAGGTCAGGGTGCCCGTCTGCAGCGCGCACTGATCAACTTCTTCCTGGCCGAGGCCAACAAAGCCGGCTACACGGAGATCATGCCGCCGACAGTGGTGAACGCCGCTTCGGGTTACGGCACAGGACAGTTGCCCGACAAGGAGGGACAGATGTACCACTGCGAGGTGGACGACCTGTATCTCATCCCGACGGCCGAGGTGCCCGTGACTAACCTCTACCGCGATGTGATCATCGACGAGGACAAACTGCCTATCAAGAACTGCGCCTACACCGAGTGCTTCCGCCGCGAGGCCGGCAGCTACGGCAAGGACGTACGCGGACTGAACCGTCTGCACGAGTTCTCGAAGATCGAGATCGTCCGCATCGATACGCCGGAGCA
>CAMIZG010000098.1 GCA_946403215.1 uncultured Bacteroidales bacterium
CTCCAAGACCTCAACCGGACAAACGCTGAATATATATGGTTCAACTACCCCGTTCACATCTGTATCGGATTTGTATAGCAGCAGTGCCACTTTGATAGGTACCTTATCGTATAATGGCGCAAGTAACTCAGAGTATCCAATTAGCGGGGGCTACCTGTATATCGGTCTGCGCTCGGCCAGTGGTGCACTATATTTAACAAGTATATCCATCGTCTGGAGCACTGCCGGAGCAGGAAGTTCGACGGAGTATGTGAGCATATGCGGTGGCGGTAGCCAGAGTGACGCAGTCTCCGGGCAGGTGACTCCCTATATCGCCTGGTCGTTGTCCGGCGGCAAGCTGACCATCACCGGTAGTGGCGCAATGCCCGACTATCAGTCGGCAGAAGAGACGCCGTGGTTTCCGTACGCCAGCCAGATTACAGATGCCACGGTTGACGAAGGAATAGTCTATATAGGCAACTACACGTTTGCAGAATGTCTTGAACTGATGAATGTGATGTTCCCAAGGTCGCTGGTGAGCATCGGTACGAATATCTTCACGCAAAACCAGAATAATCACTCTATCATATTGAATATGAATGCATTCATTCCGCCCTCAATCACCGAATCGACGTTTGGTAATGTGGCGGGAGTGCTGTACATATACGTGTGGGAAAGCGTGCAAACGCTCTATGTGAACCGCTCCATTTGGGAGCATTTGATGGTGTTCACTAATCCTGATCCGTCAGGCACGACTATCGGAATCATGAATGACAATCTGGTGTGGTACTTCGGTGGTCAGGAGATCCGATTCTTCGGCGAGGGTGTGATACCCGACTACGAAGATGCCTCTCAGCAACCGTGGGCCGATTTCCGCGAAGGAACGCGCAATCTTTATGTGGAAGCCGAACTTACGCGGATAGGAACGTATGCTTTCTCCGGCTTCTCGAACATATTCACGATGGAACTTCCCTCCACCTTGCAGGAGATAGGCTCGTATGCGTTCGAGAACTGTACGAACATTGCGGAGATTGATATCAAGGGCGTGAACCAGGTCGTTACGGTCAATAGCCTGTCTTTCAACGGCGTGTCACCGTTAAGCAATATCGGCCTGTATGTGCCGGAGAGCATGGTGAGTGCGTATGCGTCTGACCCCGTATGGGGACAGATGGGGGTAGGTGCGTTGCCCGAAGATAATCCTACCGGCGGAATAACCGGCACAGTGGGTGACCTGAGTTGGACGTTATATGACGGTGAACTGATCATCGATGGCTCGGGTGTGATTCCGAACTTTGATGATGACGAAGGACTGCCTTGGGCACCATACAACCAGCAGATCTTCACTATCAAGTTGAACGGTGACATCTCGTCCATCGGCACGTATGCCTTTGCGGGGTTGACCAATCTGAATGTTCTGAATGCTTCGTCTGCACTCCAGTATATCGCCGCATACGCATTCAACAACTGCCAGGCCCTGACAACCATCAACCTGCCTGTGAACGAGGTGGTGGCTGTTGACGCTGATGCGTTCAACGGATGTCTGACGTCGAACATCACGCTATACGTTCCCGAACATCTGTTGAGTGAGTTCAGCGGTACCGAAGTGTGGGGTAGCATGAATGTCGTTAGTAGCGGTGATTCCGGTGGTGACGGCAAGCTCCTCGACAGCGGCGAATGCGGTCCGGATGTCTTCTGGGAACTCTACGAGAGCGGCAAACTGATTATCAAGGGCAACAGCTATATATACGGTTACACCTATTACGCCGATATCCCCTGGTACATCTATCGTTCGCAAATCAATACCGTTGAGGTACAGGAGGGAGTAGAAAGCCTGACTAAAGCCGCATTCATCGATTGCATGCAGCTGAGCAGCATCAGCCTTCCGGCCTCACTATGCTGCCTTGACGACTCCACCTTCTACAACTGCGTGGCACTGCGCACCATTGTTTGCACTCGCGAGAATCCTCCGTCGGTAAACGGAATGTATCCTTTTGGAGATTTGACCCTGTCGGAAATCACACTCTACGTTCCGGAAGGCAGCGGCATATATTACGAATATGCTGATTATTGGAAGCAGATGCAGATAGAAGAGCGAGGAAGCAGTACAAGTCAATTGGAGTCGTATCAGTTGGAATATATCTTTGTTAACTCCATCGGAATCAGTGGCTTCAATCCGAACATCTACAACTATGATGTTACTCTTCCTGCAGGTTCAGGAACGCCGCAATTGTCATATATGAGTGGGAATAATAGTCAAGAAATAGAGGTTGAACAGCCTACTTCGCCCAATAGTACGGGATATATTCATGTGTCGGTTGACGGTGTGCGCATGGCTACATATACCATCAATTTCATATGCGAGAGCAATCAGGTCACCATTGCGTTAACCGATGACTGGCGCTTCATCATGCTTCAGTGTGGCTCAATACCCGGGGATTGGAGTTACGAGGATATAACCACGAGCGGTAGTGTGACATGGGCTTACTACGATGGCGAGAAACGCGCCTCAGGACAGTCCGGTTGGACAACCGAAAGTATTATAATGAATTACTATAAGAATTGGGGTCACATCGTTCGTGCACAAAACGGAACAGCTACAGTGACCTTCAAGGTGAAGGCGGATGCCAACTCGTCGTCCGCACCCCTGCAGTTGCACCAGTATCCTTCAGCGCTCACGCAGAACGCCAACTGGAACCTGACAGGTAACCCCTATAACGCCGGTTATAACATCAAGGGACTGAAGGCTGCAGGTCTCACCGCGCCCATCCATATCTGGAACGGAACAGGCTACACAACATACGACCTCGAAGTGGACGACTACACTCTCCAGCCGTTTGAGGCATTCTTTGTTCAGTTGCCCGACGATGCTCCTGAAAAGATTTATCTGTCACCGGAGTACATTGTCGATAGCAACCCAGGTGGTAATACGGGCGGTGACTCGAAC
>CAMIZG010000099.1 GCA_946403215.1 uncultured Bacteroidales bacterium
CGTATAGCCGTTCACCGGCTCTGCCAGCTCGGGTTTATCCACACAGAACCCCGTTGAGAACATCTCCGGCAGCAACGCCACGTCGGCTTTTCCGGCCAACGCAGCGATGCGTTCGATGGTTAGTGAGACATTAGCGCGCACGTCTCCCCAGATAATTGGGTACTGCAGTACTGCTATCCTCATTTCTTAGGTTTGCTGATGGTCTCACGCATGGCGGTGTCCGCCTGTATGTTCTGCATGCGATAGTAGTCCATGATGCCGAGGTTGCCGTTCTTGAAGGCTTCAGCCATAGCTTGCGGCACGAGTGCTTCAGCCTCAATCACTTTGGCGCGCGCCTCTTGTGCCTTGGCTTTCATTTCCTGTTCGTTGGCGATAGCCATTGCTCGGCGCTCCTCAGCCTTGGCTTGGGCGATGTTCTTGTCGGCCTCGGCCTGATCCATCTGCAGTTGGGCACCGATGTTCTTGCCTACGTCAATATCGGCGATGTCGATACTCAATATCTCGAAGGCCGTACCGTCATCCAGACCTTTGGACAGGACGAGCTTACTGATGCTATCGGGGTTCTCGAGCACCTGCTTGTGGCTCTCGGCACTACCGATGGAGCTGACGATACCTTCGCCTACACGGGCCAGGATAGTGTCCTCACCGGCACCACCAACCAGCTGCTTGATGTTAGCGCGCACGGTCACACGCGCCTTGGCAATCAGCTGAATACCGTCCTTTGCCACAGCAGCTACAGGCGGCGTATCAATCACTTTGGGGTTAACGGACATCTGCACGGCCTCAAACACGTCACGACCGGCCAGATCAATAGCCGTAGCCATCCCGAAGGGCAGTTGGATGCCTGCCTTGCTTGCGCTGACCAGCGCGTGAACAACGCGCTCAATGTGACCACCGGCCAGGTAGTGCGCCTCCAGACCATCGCGCTTAACGTCCGCAAGACCGGCTTTGTGTGCCTCAATCATGCAGTTGACGATCTTCGTGGGCGGTACGCGGCGAATACGCATCAGGAAGAGTTGGATGAGCGATATACGCACACCACTTACCTGCGCGTTGATCCACAACATGAACGGAACATAGTAGAAGAACACGATAACGGCGATACATAACAGTATCACCAATACAACTTGTAAGGTTTCCATAATTTATCTGTTTTTAGTTAAATTTCTTTCGGGGTCTTACCGGGGCTTTTACGGGGTTTTGCCGAGGACTTTTCCTTGCTGACAGGCTGCTGTTGGGCAGCACTTTGTTCTTCAGCCTGCTCTTGCAAGCGGGCAATCTTCTTGCCGGGATCGGCCAGTTCAACCTTGTCATCAATCTTAGTGTCAAGGCCCATCTTCTCGATGGCGCGGCTCTTGTAAAACGCGTAAATAGCTATTGCAGCTGTTGCCAGCACGGCAAAGAACGTGATGTGCCCGGCTGTGGCGCCAATGCACATGTAAGCATATACAACGGCACCAATCAAGCACCCGCCGCCGGCTACTCCTGCGAAGCCGATACCCGGAATAAGGAACAACTCCAACACGAGCAACAAGATGCCCGCCAAAGATAAAAGGATTAGAATGAGTATATTCATAACTGCATAATTTTGACTTTCGATTTTCGACATTCGCCCCCTTGGCACGATTTGCCGAACGCGACTGCAAAGATACAAAAAATATTTGGAATTTGCAAGTCCGAGGGGCACAATATTTCATAAAAAAGTACAATTATGTATTTTTTATGCGAAAAATTTGCAAATATGCGGTATTTGTCGTAACTTTGTATGTTCATAATTTTGTATCCATGAAGATTGCACTAATAGGCTACGGCAAGATGGGGCAGATGATTGAGTCTGTCGCCAAACAGCGCGGACATGAAGTCGTCTGCATCATCGATCCTCTATCCTCCCAGCAGACCTTTGACAGCCCTGCCTTCCGCAGCGCGGATGTTGCTATTGAGTTCAGCCGCCCCGATGCCGCGGAGCAGAACGTTCGTAACGCCTTAGCACAAGGCGTACCCGTCGTTTGCGGCACCACAGGCTGGGACGTACCCTCCTTGCAAACCGAACTCGCCGGCACCGACCACCCGGCCATCATCTGGAGCAGTAATTATAGTATTGGTGTCAATATTCTGTTTGCCGTCAACCGCTATCTCGCCCGACTGGTGCAACAAACTGGTGGCTACGCGCCCTCTATCACCGAGATCCATCACATCCACAAACTTGATGCCCCCTCCGGCACCGCCAAAACGCTGGCGGAGCAAATATCCGCCAATAGCCAATGGGCAATAGCCAATGACCGAATCAAATCCGTCCGCGAGGGCGAAGTGCCAGGCATTCATGAGGTGCGCTGGGATAGTGACGCTGACATTCTTTCCCTGCGCCACGAAGCAAGGTCGCGCAAAGGTTTTGCCCTTGGTGCCGTCCTCGCCGCCGAGTGGCTCCCCGGCAAACGCGGCTGGCACACCCTGAACGAAGTGCTCAACCTTGAGTAAAAGTGAAAAATCCTTACAGATTTTATTAAAAAGCCGAACAAACATTTGCAAATTCGAAATATTTTTCGTATCTTTGTAGCCGAAAACACTTTACTCGTATGAACAACACAGATTTTTGGGCTTCTATTGACGGTATTATTGCCGCAGGTTTCGTGCCTGAAGGTCTGACCAAACTGGAGCAGTATGCAGAACAATTCATTTCAGGAAAGCTTGTATATAAGCGATTTTCACCGTTCGAACAGCATGGCTGCGCAGCGGGAGGCAGCAATCATGTCATTGCATCCCTACTCGCGGGAGCAAATATTGATGCAAGTAGCCTCACTGCGCCACTCGGCAGTTGAAATAAAGTAGAGACATCATACCTCCGCCTATGACATACCGCGTATCGTAAAGGCAATGCATAGGCAACAACATACGTCAGCTCTTAGACGTTAAATCGGA
>CAMIZG010000100.1 GCA_946403215.1 uncultured Bacteroidales bacterium
GAATGCCGCCGTCAGCACGATGGCTTCAATGATGATTATTGTCCAGTTCATATTACCAAACAAAAGGAATTAAACGATAGCGAACACGTTGTTTGTATTCCTTGTAACCGGCAAGGTCGCGCTCGAGAACTTCTTCCTCGTTGCGAATGCGCTTGACGATGATGGGAATATACAGCAGCATAAGTGCAAACGACCAAACGGAGTTAAGCACTAAAGGAATAGAGAGGAAGATAATCAGCGTGGCGGAATACATCGGATGGCGCACGATGCCATACAAGCCGGTATCAATCACTTGCTGGTTCTCTTGCACTTCAACTGTGCGCGACAGCCACACGTTCTCGCGCATTACTTCGGCATATAGCACATAGCCAAGCATGAAAATGCCTGCTGCCGCATAAGTTGTCCAATCAGGCAGCAGGAGCCATCCGAAGCGGAAGTTCAGTCCGGCGACTACGAACATGGCAATAAACAGCAGTCCGCTCAATGCGACCACCCGTTTCTGCTCGCTCTGTTCCTCTTTGGCGCTCAGGCGCTTGCGCAGCAATTCAGGCTGTCTGCACATCAGCCATATACCCGCAATAAACATCGGCACAAACAGAATACCGATAAACAGCCATGCATGTGGGTAGGCAAACGTTCCCGCTGGCAAAAAGAGCAGCAGTCCAACCAACAATAAGCCCACAAGGAACTTCGTTAATGCTTGTATGAATAGTTTTATTGTCATAGAAACTGTTATTTTCCGAATAGGTACCCGTCAATCCGCACATAGACACTATCATTGGGCTCTGGGCTGATACTTATCCTCGAAGGAATATATACGTACTTGCCGCTCTGCGAAGGGATGAACAGTTGCGTGGTGTCTCTCTTAGCCTGCCTTACCTTAGCCGTATCCAACAGAAAAATCTCGGCAGGTTCTTGCCAACTGTCAATAACCATGGGTATATTCAGCATGCCATCGGTAACTATGGCACCTTGGGTCTTGTAGTAATCTTTTGCGCGGAACGTAGTAAACTGCCCCTGTGGACATCTTAATATACTATAATAGCGGTAGTCGATGTTCCACGTTGAATCCAAAGTGGTTTGCCGCTTATAGGAATCATAGTAATAATCCTCCAGCAGAATACTGTCCGCACCATATGCCTCCACTGACTTGTATCCGTACGTCCGGCGCAGGTAGCGCAGCTGTTCGCACAGCTCAGCCTGCTGTTCATCGGTTCGTTGCGTCTGCGCGATGGCAAGCAGGGCTTCCACTTTGCCTTGAATCACTTTTTCGCAGATGCGGTAGTAGTTGAGCGGATGACCGGACGACAACACGAACAACGCTGCCACGGAGAGGAAGATCCAATTAAGGCGCTTGCGCGGCAGGGCGATGATCAGGATACATACAACGTAATACCACACCAGTAGCGTGGCGAGATAGAGTCGTGGTGCTGTCAGGCCGTAGTCGGAGAATCGGCGGATGATGCCCACTGTCATCAGCACCAGCAGCGGAAGGATGAAGATCGGTATCCATCGCGTGAAGAGTCTGGTCAGCCATGACTTGGTGTCCAATAACTGCGGATAGAGGATGACGTACCCTAACAGATAACCGCCCATAACAGCCGATACCAGCCAGGATATAAGACCTTTGGGAAGCTCCCATTTGACGATGATCGTGCCTGCATAGACATACAGCACCAGCATGTAACATGCCAGTAGCGGCAGCAACAGCCATTTGACTACGTTCAGGAGGAACCGGGGCATGTCGGTGGACGCGTTATGCTTGCGCTCGCCGGCGGGAACGAGGTTGAAGAACAGCAAACCCGAGAGCATCATCGCACAAACGATATTCACCACCGCGACCACATCGTTGGCGGGCTTGAAGTCAAACAGCGCTGCCGTCCCGTAAATCAGACCGTTGATGCCGATCTCCATTACACCGGTGATAATTGCGCTGATAAGCAGCGCCTTGCACAGCGATACGGAGAAATGCCATGCTTGCACATCGCTCTTTTCCCGCCCAAACGACACAAACGGGATACCCAGCACCAGAGCTGTTATCCACGCGTTGTTAGCGAGGAGGAAAGGCATGTTATCTTTACCCAAGAGCTCTTTCTGATGGCAATACAGCCAGATGCAATATGCTGTCCAGAAGGTCAACAGCACGCCTTTAACGATGTAGTAGCGCTTGCGGTTGGTCTGCTCGTCCCCCCATAGCGAGATGGCAAAATCCAATATCATCCCCACCGACAGGTAGAAGATGGTTACCAACCCGTATTCGGGAAAATCGTTCAGGAAAACCGTGTATGACAGAAACGCGGTCAGCAACGTGAGCATAGTCAATGCCACAGGGAAACGGCGCAACGAGCGTTGCATATTAGCAGAAATGTTCTCTAATGAGAAGAGCTGTTTGAATTGGTTCTTGTTCATAAATTCTAATGCTGTTACTTATTCTCCATCAACTGTAATTGTGTTATTGAAAGAGAGGTCATCTCTTCGATGGCACTGCTTACATTGAGCATCAAGCGGTGGTCACTCACATCCCAGTAGTAGGTCTGAGCTTCGCTATAGTGTTTCGTTTCAGCTTGCATAAAATAGACGTAGCCGAAAGTCTTTCCGTCCTTAACAAACCGGTCGATACACAGCACACGTTTCGCCTTGTGATTGATGACAATATTCCGCCAAATGACATTTGCCGGCTGCTTGTCGTGCGTGGACATGAAGGTCGTCCGGTAGACCATACAGGTGCCTTCGGCATCTACCTCGTAATCAGGCAGCAGGTCCACTTGATTCTCGCAACGGAAGGAGTATACACCGTCACGGTTCGGCACATTGTTCATCATATTCACCTTGAATGGCATGTCACTCCGCAGGTCTTGTGCGAATCGCTCGCTACTCACCGTCAGTTGCACGCGGCAG
>CAMIZG010000101.1 GCA_946403215.1 uncultured Bacteroidales bacterium
CCATTGCGCGGCATTGATGATCTTAGCGGATTGCTCCGGCGTGAACGCATCCTTATGGTCGCGCAGCAGTTCGAACGCTATGAGCGTCATATCCTTGTTCTTCGGCGTCTGCACGTTGATAATCCACGCCAACTGCACCAGTATAAGCGTCAGTACAAAGAACATGAAGAACGGTTGCATGTACCTGTTCCTCCGCCCGTTCAGGTAGTCGGCTATCACGTACCCGGGACGCCACAGAAGGTGCCACGCGGTATAGAAGATGTTGCGCGACCCCAGCCCCCATGTCTCCATGAACGTCAGTACGGCACGCTTCATCGTTATACGCTCGTGTGATACCTCGCTCTGACGTTTGATCACCTCCTGTTGCGCCTGATACCGGTCAGCCACCCGCTGCCACAGTTGCATGCACCGGTTGCACAGCTCTTTCAGCCGTTCCCAGCACCATGCGCCTGCATGCTTAAGCCATGTCAGACATCGGTTGGCTATTTCCCTGAACTGTATCATCCTATTGCATCGATGAGAAGAAATAATCGGTCACCCATTGCGGCAACCTGCTCTTCTGCTTTGTTTCTGCCGGTGTAGCAGCCTGTTCGGGCTCGCCGAGCACCTGGCGGCGGTGCTTCTTGCTTGCTCCAAAACGCACCCCAATGTTCAGGTGCGCCTGCCAATACCAGTTGCTGATGCTCAGCGTGGACATATCGCCCGACTTTGAGGTGAACCGCAGGTTGTTGGCTTGCGCCCAAGCCGACAGGTTCACCCATGGGTTGATCTCCCAACTGACAGCTGCACGCATATTACCCGTCACATGCACCGGCGATGCGGGACGCAGCATATATTGCGGTTCACCGGGCAGATACACTCCTTTAGGCGGCATGTACGATACATGGTTCACCGAGTAACACACCACCTGCATGTTCGCTGCTGCATGCAGCAGCACCTTACCTCCGTTGGGCGTATAGTTGATGCCATAGCCTATGCCGAGAGCAACTTGGCGCGTAATCATTCCGGTCACACCGTCAAAAAGTATACTCATGTTTTCATCGCGGATATATTTGGCTGAATCCAATATGTTCATCTCGGACGACATATAGCCCAACGACAGCAGCAGCGAACCGGCAGTGCGCTTCTGTATATATCCCTGCTTAATAGCCGCGTTATGCGAGTAGTGGGCGGCATTGAGTGCGTACCATGCACTGAGCGAAGTGTTGACTATTCGTATCTCCCCTTTGTTGAGCGTCGGAAGATTTGTATCTTTCACACCGTTCACAGCGAACTGACCCGTCAAGTTCGTACTCACATTCCTTAGGAACTCTATACCAACCACTACACTACCTAACGACAGGTTCCAGTTCGTGGTGTATGCATTCAGTACATCCCACGAGTAACCACCGCCATAGCCGCGATAACCAATATTGAAACCCAGATCGAGGCTGGGTGTCGTCTGCGAGCTTAGGACGATAGGCGTGCCCGCATCCGCCCACGTTGTATAGGTAGCATGTATGCCCGTGCCGCCTGATGTCAAAGTAGCACTCCAGCGGTACTCCGGCAAAGCGATATAGGTGGTATCCAGCCCCTTCAGCAGAAACTCATCCACCTTCTCCGCCACTCGGAAGAAGAACACCGCACCCTTGCCGGGCTCTGCCGTCGCACTGGCGGTGGTGCTTGTTCCGGATGAAGAGGCGTACGAGAGGGCACTGCCAAGCAGCAGCGCGAACAAGAGAATATGTGACAGCCGTTTCACGGAGCAGGCGGGTGTGTATCAATTGGTAATACGTATTCATCATCGCACGAATGCGAAAACGGAACAAAAATACAAAAAAAAATGCACATTTGCAAATATCTCTGAAGAAAATTTGCGGATTTCTGCATTTTTTTATAAAAAGCCATGCACGTGACTTGATCTGCACGATAGACAATTTGGCATCATCAACGGACTATTTGGCAGAAAGTGGACAATTTGGCAGCGAAAAAACAGGAAATATGGTGTCGGCACATAATTTGCCCCTGCATAAGTGTAAACGCAAAGTACGCGATACAAGCCACGTACACTACGCTACGAAATGTTTAACCAATAAATGGAGGATTAAATTATGAAACCTGCAATGTATCGTAGAAACAGTTGGCTGCCAACGGGAGGCTGGTTCCCGACCGTATTAGATGAGTTCCTGAACAACGACATCATGAATACCGCCAGCAATGTCGCGCCGTCGGTAAATGTCAAAGAGACACCAAGCAGTTACATCGTTGAACTGGCTGCCCCGGGCGTTAAGAAAGAGTACTGCCGTGTTCACGTAGATGAAGATCACAACCTGTGCGTCGCCATCGAGAACAAGTTCGAGCACAAGGAGGAAGACAAGCATTCGCACTACCTGCGTCGCGAATTTGCCTACACCAACTTCGAGCAGAAGTACTCGCTGCCGGACAATGTCGATGAGCAGGCCATCAGCGCCAAAGTCGAGGATGGTATCTTGGCGATCGACCTGCCTAAGATCAAACGCGAGGAAGGCAAGACCACTCGCCAGATCGCAATCTCATAATACCTTGTAACCAATCAGAAGCACCTCGCGGGGTGCTTCTTTTTTTTGTAATAACACCTTACTTATAGAAGT